>CAZNQS010000018.1:0-22438 GCA_964575515.1 Candidatus Woesearchaeota archaeon
TATTGGATTGAACTAACTAATCGTAGTTATGCCCAAAGGGCATTGTCTTGACATATTAATAGAGGATAAAATAAAAGAGAAAATTCTTTATAAGCATAATATAAGGGCCTCTGAAATTAAAAGAGTTTTAACTCTAAATCCAATTATATTACGAGTTAGAGATAATAGGTATATGACGATAGGTTTTGATCAAAAATTTATAACAATTATATTTGAAATGATGAAAGATACTGCTTTTATTATCACTGCTTATCCCTCTTCAGATGCTCAAAGAAAACTATATAAACGAAAGAAAAATTAGAATAATATGGAAGAAGGAGAAGATGTGACAATAGATGAATTAGAAAAATTAGAAGCTGTAGAGACAGAAATAGATGGAAATGTATTTGAGGTAAATGAAGGAATCTGTAAAGATTGTGGCGAAAAATTAATAAAAATAGTGGAAAATAGAAGTATTTTAGATGGAGCAATCAGTTTTCATATTATAAAATTAAGATGCCCTAACTGCGGAAAAGAGTATTTAGATTTAGACCAAGCTGAAAAATATGATTTTGCTTTAATACTTGAGAAAGCTCTTCAACAACCATTGGATAAATTATCAAAAAGAATATTAACTAATTAAAGAATTTTTTTCATCTTATCCTCTTTCTAAACTCATAAAGTATATTTTTATATCCTTCTTTTTGGACAATTTCCCATGAACGCTTATAATCTCTATGTGGTGGAATTTGCAATCTTTTTCCTATCCTTTTTTCTCCATAAAACCTTTTTATTAATTCTGCATGAATAGCATGCAATGGTATATGTATTTTAGTAGTTCTTGATTCAATTTTATATTTTTTAAAGAAATAATCCCACGCCTTTTCCGATCTTTGCATATTTCTCTCTTGTGTAAATAATTGATGAATTAATTCGTGCGTTAATATATCAATAAAATCATCATAATTTTTTTCAATATGCAAAGTTAATGGGTCTGAAAATGGTCTTCCTACACCAATAACATAACAAGAAATTTCTTTTACTTTCCATTCCAATCCTGAAATTCTTGATAATTCTGTAAGAATTTTTTTCTCTTCATTTTTCCAGATGGGTTCTACTCTTTTTATGTAATTTTCTATTTTTTGGGGAGAAGGATATTTTTTTCCTTTTTTATCTAAAAATGCTTGTATTCTCTTTGATTCTCTATAACCATTGTCATAAATCCAGGAATATTTGAATATTATTTCAGGGAGCATTTTATTAAAATTTTCTTATTTGTTTTAGTAATGGAATAGGATTTTTAGAGTTTGCTATTGCTGAAGCAATTAAAACGCCTTTACATCCAAATCTATATGCCTCTTCGATATCCTCTATTGCTGATATACCTGCTCCGCAGAGCGGGATGATTTTAGTTTTTTTCATGATTTGTACGAAATCTTTAAGAGCTTTTGAATTATATTTTGTTATTGATTTTCCTGTGGCAATTAATTTAGGATCTTCAAATGCTATTGCGTAGGGTTTTAATGGTATAAATTTCTTGACGTTATTTAAAGAAGACGCACATAATATAACTTTTAATTTATTTTCTTTTGTTTTTTGCATTATTTTTTTAGTTATATAAAATGGAACTTTATGCTCTGAATGATTCAATAGCGTTCCTTTTCCGCCATGCTCTTTTACAGTTTCTGGTAATAAAAATCCAGTCGCCCTTTTTCCTTCGGCATAATCTATGTTCTGCGCAAAAACTTTCAATTTAGTTTTTTGCGAGATTGTTTCTATGTCTATTGTTGAAGGGCAGATTATTGCTTTTGGGATATATTTCTCAACCTGCTTTGCTAATTCTAATGCAGAAATTCCTGTTTTATAATTCTTAAAATTTATTACTATCATTTTTTTCTTTTCTTATTTTTAGATTAATATTTACAAGTATAAAAAGGCTTTGAAGGACAGCAATTTTTTTAAGCTTCTTTTATCTTATTTATCTATGAATAAAAGCCCACTTATGCTTAGAGTTGAGAAAAAGATTGGTGAACAACTTGAAACTATTTTCGCCAGAGATTATGTAAATGAATGGAAATCCAGTGTTTATCTTGGTAGATTATTTGGGATTCCTCCCTCAAGTGCTAGGCGCTGGCTTACTAAACTAGGATTCGCCTTAAGGAGTTCCGGGGATTATTTACGAAGAAAAATAAAAAGACCTTCGAATAGTGCTTTAAAATATTATTATCATATAAGAAAGCCAATTCCAGAAGCTGCAAAAGAAAGAGGCGTGCATACGAGAACATTTTATAGATGGTTTGAGAAAGCAGGCATTGAAATGAGGCATGGTTCAGAAGCTCGTCTTAAGAATGGAGCTTTTCGTCCCTCTAATAAAAAGCTCGCCCATATGCTCTCTTCATATTCAAATAAAAAGGTTGCTGAAATATGTGGTGTTAATGAGCATACATTAAGGACCTGGAAGTGCCAGGCAGGTTTGCATAAATTCAGAAAAAGCGGATACGATTCAATAGAATCAAGAAAGCGATATATAAAATATTTGCTCAAACTAAGCGGAAGAAATTTAGAGAGCATCAGATATGATGATTTTAGAATCTACAGAAACGGGGACGGAACTTCTTTTAGAGGATTGCTGGATTGGTATGTCTCTCATTATAATTGTAATTTTGATAAAATAAAAAAATATATGATATCAGATTATTCTGAAAATGGGAAAAGAACTACTTCCAAATTATCTCTTGAATCTTCTTTGTAATTTCTAAGGGATTTGGATTTTGCCAGATGTTTCTGCCAACTGCCAAGCCTATTGCGCCTGCGCCTATTATATCTGAAACTTGTTTAAGCAGAGTCTTTTCATTTGTTGGGGGACCGCCTGCAACCACTACTTTTGTTTTTCCAGCTGATTTTACTGCCCATTTTAAGTCTTGTGGATTTCCTCCATACTTTAATTTAACAATATCTGCACCTATCTCAAGGCCTACGCGAGCCGCATATGATATCATTTCCCTTGAAGTGTCTGATTTTACCGAGCTTCCTCTCGGATATATCCATGCTATAACTGGAAGGCCTTTTGCATGCGCTTCTTCTTCTATATTTTCAAATTCATTCATCATAACAGATTCTTGCGCGCTGCCAATGTAAATAGTGTAGCCTACTGCTATTGCTCCTAATTCAATAGCCTCTTTTATTGAACATAACTGCCTTGCAATAGGTTCGCCTTTGAAAAGAGATGTTTTGCCATTTAGTTTTAAGATTAGAGGAATTTTTGATTTTTTTATTTCATCTTGATATTTCTCTACAATTCCTTTTTGAAATACTAGGCCCTGAAATTTCCCTTTTCGCGCTATTTCTATTATATAAGAAGGATTAATATTTTTATCATTGAAATCGCCGCTTGGGCCGTGTTCCAATCCTTGATCGTAAGCTAAATATAGAGCTTTTCCATTTTTTAGTATTTTTTTCAGGTTAATTTTCATTTTTTCCTCTTTTTTGTAATTTAAAATCGTTGACTAACTTAATAAAACTTCTCTCAAGATTATTAAATCTCTTTTCTATTAAACCTAATCTTGCTTCTATGTTGCTTATTTTAGTAGTCTGAGTAAAGAGTATTGTAATAATTAAGATTAAAAGAGCTTGCTCAAGAGTTGGTGAACTGCCAAAGATATACCATATTGATACAATAATCGTAATTATAAATAATACCCATATTATTATGTCTTGAACTTTCATTTTAAGATCCTTTAATAAATGAAATTATTATTAATATAAAAGCAAGAAATATAAGAATCCAAATAATAATATCTCTCCAATCATATTTTCCTGATTTTGATTTCATTTTTTATTTCTTAATCAAAGAAATTTATGTATAAATATGTTATGAAAACCATTATAAATAGTTTTTACTCTATTATCCAATGAAAAAGAGCGTTATATACATTGGGGCAGACCATGCAGGTTTTTCTCTGAAAGAAAAGATAAAGAAATATCTTGATAAGACGGGTATTGCATATGTGGATTTGGGCGGGAAAGGCGAAGCAGGAGATGATTATCCTGATTACGCGTTTAGGGTTGCTGAACGCGTTGTGAGGGATAAAAATTCTAAGGGAATTTTAATTTGCGGCACAGGAACAGGAATGGTAATTGCCGCGAATAAAATTAAAGGAATCAGGGCCGCAGTGGCTTATGATAATTATTCTGCTAAAATGGCGAGAGAACATAACGATGCTAATGTTTTATGTTTAAGGGGGAGAAAATTTTCAGACGAAAAGAATTTGAAGTTTGTGAAGATTTGGTTGAATACAAGATTTAGTGGGGCAAGGAGGCATAACAGGAGAATAAAAAAGATTAAAAAATATGAAAGATGAGTAGAATAATTCCAACAGTTTTTGCGCATAATAAAAAAGAGTTTCATGAGAGATTTTCTGAACTAATTAAATTAAATAGAGACTTGCAGATTGATTTTATGGATGGAAAGTTTGTCAAATCTCATGGAATTAAAATTAATGATATTCCTAATTTAAGCAAATATAAAAGAAAATTTGAAGCGCATTTAATGGCTTTTAATCCTGCAAAATATATTGATAAATTGAGAAAAAAGGGATTTAAGAAAATTATTTTTCATTACGAGGCTTTGAAAAATAATCAGAAGATTGAAGAGTTAATTGATAAGATAAAAGAAAATAGAATGAGGGCGTGGATTGCTATTAATCCTTCAACTAAGATTGATGGAATTATTGGATTTTTAGATAATGTGAATGGGATTTTATTTATGGGAGTTGAGCCTGGGAGGGAGCATCAGAAATTTATTCCTAGTGTTTACTATAAAATAAATAAGCTAAGGAAGATGAATAAAAAAATCAAGGTTCAGGTTGATGGAGGGGTTAATTTACTTAATATTGGAAAATTGAGGAGCTTGGGAGCTGATTATATTAATTCTGGGAGTTTTATTTCTAAGGCTGAAAATCCAAAGAAAGTTTTGAGAGAATTGGAAAGCAAGCTTAGTTTACTATAAGTATATAAATTTCAGATGCTTATGTATTATAAGGTTAATATGGCAAAAACAAGAGAAAAACAGCAGAAAATTGTTATTTATAACAATAAGAATGAATTTGAAGAACCTATTGTAAGGGTAGTTAAAAACCGCTTTTTGACTGCCGGAGGTATTGTGGAAGAGATTATTATAAAGAAGCAGAGGATTATAAGGACTTCTTAATTATGTCAGGATTTTGATTCTTCCAAATCTGTAAAAACATGAGAATCTTGGATTTCATTTATTAGTTTTGCAGGACAGTCTATTAATGATAAATTCTTGCTTAGAAAATTTTGATAAGCTTGTCTTTTTGTATCGCTGAAAAATAATAATAACGCTGTTTTTGATCTTGACAAGAGCTTTCGCGACGCAGACAATCTTTTCTGGGGGGCTTTTGGGGCGCTTTTTGTTATAAGAAAAAATTCCTCCTCGCTTTTAATTGTTTCATGATTGGGGAATAAAGAGCCGACATGGCCGTCTTCTCCAGAGCTTAAGAGTATTATATCAAATTTATGCGAGATTTCTCTCAGCTCATTTTTATACGCCTCTGCGCCATTTTTATCCTCCTGATTAAAATAAATATATGGATGAATGTTTTTATTCGGCAATAATTTTTGCTTTGTCAGATACTCCAAGAATAAATCATAGGCTTGCTTGAAATTGCTTTCTGGAGCGTCTAATGGGACTAATTTTTCATCAATCATAAAAACATGAACTTTATTCCATGGGATATTCTGTTTTTTTAACAAGCCAAGAATTCCCTGAATAGAAGTCCCTCCTGGAATGCCTAAGACAACTTGTTCCTGCGCTTTTAGATATTCTCTGATTTTTTTCTCTATCAGCGTTGCTGCTCTTATCTCAAGCTCTTTTCTTTTGTGTTTGATTATTTTCATTTTGTTTTATATGCTCTTTTTAATATTGTTTTTGTAAAATCCTGCCTCTCAAAAATCTTGCCCTCATTATATAAACTATCAAAAGCTGTTTGCCCAGTTGGAGGAATTAAATTTAATATGGTTTCTTTTAAGCAAGCTAATTTCCCGGATATTTTATTTTCAATTGTCATTTTTTCTTTTTGAAATTTAGTGCGGCTGAGTTAATGCAATATCTCAGGCCGGTTGGTTTAGGGCCGTCATTAAAGATATGGCCTAAATGGCTTCCGCATTTCTTGCATATTGCCTCTGTCCTTTTCGTGAATAATGAATTATCTCCTTTTTCTTCAACACTTTCTTTTTTTGCTGGTTTGAAGAAGGACGGCCAGCCTGTATCCGAATCAAATTTAGTTTCTGAAGAGAATATGGGATTGCCACAAGCTGCGCAGACATACATACCTGTTTCCTTGTTGTGCAGGAGCTTTCCAGTAAATGGCATTTCTGTGCCTTTTCTTCTTAGTACATGAAATTGCTCTGGAGCCAGCTTTTTTTTCCACTCTTCTTCTGTTTTTGGCATTTTTTGTTTTTTCATTTTTTGCTTTTTTTCAGGGCAATTATTCCCGGCAGCGTTTTGCCAGATATATATGCAATAAGGGCTCCTCCTGATAAACTTACGTAAGAGAATGATTTTGGTATTTTATATCTTTTTATTGTTGCTGTCAAATGGCCGCCGCCAATTATGCTGAATATTTTCTTGCTTTTAGTTAGAGTTGATATATGGCTTAAAATTTCTTTAGTTGCGCGGCTAAATTCCGGGATTTCAGAGAAGCCAAGAGGCCCTTTCATGAATATATAATTTGTTTTGCCTAGATGTTCTTTAAATAGCTTTACTGTTTTCTCCCCGACATCATAAATTTTATAAGGAAATGGGGATTGTTCTAAAGTAGCATTTAATCTTTTTCCTTTCTCTGTGATAAGACCAAAATCAACTGGAAGGATTATTTGATTTTGATATTTATTGTAAATTTTTTTTAATTTAGGGATTAATTGCGCAGAATGATATGATTTTAGCCGTTCTTTCTCGTAACCTAAATCGCAACCTTTTGCCATTAGGAATAGATTGGCCAAAATTCCTGCTGCAAGAATCTTATTTTTTTTGTCTTTTAGGAATTTAAATAGCGGGAAATAATCTTCTGTTTTTGCACCTCCTAAAATGAAAATCTTTCTTTTTGCATTGGATTTTTTAAATTCCTCAAGCGCTTTCAGCTCATTTTCGAATTCTAAGCCTATTACACTATGAAGATATTTTGGAGGGATTATTATTGAACCCTGATTTCTATGTGAGACTGAAAATGCCTCATTAATATATAAATCAAATAGCTTACAGAAATTTTTGTATCTGTTATTCTTTGATTCTATATTTAGCTCATCGTTATATTCCCTAACATTTTTTAATAATATAACATTTCCTTCTGGCAGGTTTTTTATCTTATTTTCTGCTATTTTTCCAAACAAATCGTTTATATATTCTATCTTTTTTCTTGCATATCTGGAGAGAATTTTTGCGTGCTGCTTGAGTGATGTGAAATCATTATCTCCTTTTCTGCCCTGATGCGCAATTATTGTTATTTTTGCTTTTTTATCTAATAGATATTTTATAGTTCTTGCAGATGCTTCAAATCTCGGATTGTCTATTATCTTGCCGTTGATAACTGGGCTGTTTATGTCTATTCTTAACAAGACCGACTTGTTTTTTAGATTTATTCCATTAAGTGTGTGAAGTTTCATTTTTGCCTCTTCTTAGACATTATTAGCCAGTCATCCTTAAGCATTCCATAGGTTTTACAATCGTGGAATTTTCTATCTGCCTTAGATCTTATAAACTTTCTCCTTAATCCTTCATACTTGAATCCAACTTTCTCTATTACCCTATTAGACCCAACATTATCCACATACGCCTCTATATCCAGCCTATTAAGTTTTAATTTCTTAAAAGCAAATTCTATTAAAGCTATCAATGCTTCTGTTATATATCCTTGTTTCCAATACTTCTCTCCAAGCCAATAACCAAAACCTGCTTTTTTTTCAAATTTATCTACTTTTGTTAAACCAATTACACCTATTAGTTGTTTTTCTGATTTTAGCTCAATTGCTAATTCATAATTTTTCCTAGGGCTTTTTTTAGATTCTTTTTTAGCATAATTAATAAATTCCACAGCGTTTTTCCTTTTATATGGATATGGAACAATAGAAAGATTTTTTGTTACATTGAGGTTGTTGGCATTTTTAACTAAAGCTTCTATATCTTTCTTAGCAAGTTCTCTTATTATTAACCTTTCCGTAATTATGTTTTTCATCTTAACCTCTTCATTTACTAATAAGAATCAAAGCTATATAAAAATAACCTTTGTCTTTAGAATACCTTCTCTATCTTCTCAATAAACTCATTAATGTCTTTTTCTAATTCTTGCTCTATAGAATTAAATATTTTTGCATCATCTATTTCTCCATATTGGTGGGCTAAAATATTTCTCATTCCTTTAGCTGATCTTAATTTTTCTGCAAGATCAGAGGAAATAAAATTCTTCTTTGCTAAAACATAAAAAATACTATCTTCGTCTTCTGGCATTTCCAGCCCTTTATCTCTGACTATAAGAAAGGCAATATCTGTACAGGCTTCCATAATCTTCTCAAAATGCCTTTCACATGCGGACTTAATCGTAATATTGGTTTTGTAACTCTCTAAATCTTTAGGAAAAATGCTATAAAGATAATCTATAAATTCTGTGACTAGCTTTATTTTATCCTTTATTCTTTCTTTCTTGCTCATATAAGGTTCTCCCCTTTATATCGATTTCAGATTTAATCTTTTCTGGAAGCACATTATAAACCTGAATATCAATTTTACTATTTACTCTTCCGGATATATAAATTCTAAATTCTGTTGCTTCTTTCAAATCTATTGAGTTAAATTCTACTGCTATATCAACATCTGACCTGAAAGACATCTCATTTTCTACAAAAGAACCAAATAAAATTATTTTTTTAATTCTTGGAAAATATCTGCTTTCTCTAATAACTTCAATTGCTTCATCTATTATTTTCTTTATATTTGTGCCTTTTTTTAAATTAAACTCATTTCTATATTGCGAGAGTGCTTTTATTGCCTCAAATTTTTTTCTTATGTCTCTTGAAAGCCTTGTTCTTTCAGATGCTTTTAATTTAATTCCAAGCAAATGTTTTTCAATTATCTTTAGCTCTCGCTTTCCAAAAATCTTTCTTATATTTCCATTTCTCTTAAGTTCAAATAATAAGCTCATTTTTGCCTTTTATTATCATAATGGTGATAATAATTATCATAATGGTGATAATATTTAAATGTTTTGATAGCCTTCAGCCTGCATTCTAAATAATTCAGCGTAATGTCCCCTTTTCCTTAAAAGTTCTGTGTGGCTTCCTTGCTCAATTAGTTTACCTTTGTCTATTACTATAATCTTATTTGCCATTCTTACTGTTGAGAACCTATGTGAAATCAGTATGGTTATCTTATTTTTTGTTAGCTGTTCAAACTTTTTGAATAAGTGGTATTCTGCTTTAGCAATATGCCTGGCTGCTAATGCCCTATCTTGTTCTTTTTTAACTAAGCCTCTATGAATTTCTTTCTCAGCTAATTCTCTTTTAGCTTTCTTTAAGCACCAGTCTAGTTTATCAGATGCCTCTGACATTTTTAATTACCTCAACTAATTTATCGTAGCCATAAAGTACATATCCTGATCTCATAGCGCTTATTATCACGGGATTTCTCTTCTTTAAGTTCGTCCGCAAATCACTGATTGTCTGTATAATAGTATGAATTGGCTTTAAAAGAACTTTATTCTTTTGCTCTGCAAAAGAATTTATATCGCTATAGTATTTTTTATCTAGGACAAATAAAATATCAATATCGCTTGCATCTTTATAATTTTTAATTACAGAGCCAAAAATAATAACAATTTCAGTATTCTTATATATATCCCGAAATTCATGCAGCCACCTTGAAGCTTTATCTCTTGCTTCGCTAATAAGCAATGTTTCAATTAGCTTAACACTATAGTTATCTTCTAAATTAGGCCTATAAAAAGTAGCCTTCCCCATCTTTTTGCCAATTATTATGCCCCTTTCTTCTAACTTCTTTAGGATTTTTAATGCGCCCCGCGAGGTTATTTTAATCTCTTTTGATAAAGAATTGGCATTATATTCCTTGCTAAAATTCTTAAAAATATGCAAGATTATTTCGCTTTCCTTATTCGTCAGCCCAACCATATTGCTCATTAGAACTTTAAGTTCCAATATAAGAACTAATTGTTCCTATATAAAACTTTCGTATTTAAAGCCTTGTGTTAATGTACGAAGTTTCATATTACGCACTTTCATATTCTTTTTTATTTTTCGCCATTTTAGTTATATAATCCTCACGAATTATTAAAATATAATTTTAAATTTTTATTAAGTAATAAATATAATCCTATAACCAAACTGATAATGAGTTGTATAATAGCTGTATAATCCTGTTTAACAATAATTACGGTAATCGCCTGTATAATCCACAAAATGCTAAATAAAATAACTGTTTTCCTCGCCCAATTCTTTCTATTCCATAAACTTTTACCAATAAACCAGCTTATACTTAATAATACTAAAGTAAGTGATAAAATAATTATTAATCCAAGATTAGTTAATTTACCTGAGTCTTCTAAAAGATAATTATTTAATAGTGATATTTTTAATAATAGAGCAAAGATAGGGTATAAAGACCATGCAGCTGCACCTATATAAAAAAGACTAGCAATTATCTTAATAAAAATTGGTGGTTCATTAACTTTATTTAAAGTTTTTTTCGCCATTATCTCCCCAGAATCAGTCCTGCAACCTGCACTAATCTATTAGAATATCCCCACTCATTGTCATACCATCCTGATATACTTACTAATTCATCAACTACATTTGTCAATAAAGAATCAAAGATGCAAGAATGCTTATTATGTATTATATCGGAAGAGACAATAGGGTCTTCTGTATATTGTAAAATTCCTTTAAGTCTTCCATCTGCTTCTTTCTTAAAAGTTTTATTAATTCCTTCTTTTGTAGTCTTTTTTGATAATTTTGCAACAATGTGGCTTATAGAACCATCAATTACAGGGATACGCAAAGCAAATCCGTCAATTTTTCCTTTTAAATCAGGAAAAATTTCTAGAATTGATTTAGTTGCGCCAGAAGTTGATGGAACTATATTCATTGCCGCAGCCCTCCCTCTTCGCATGTCTCTTTTATCATCCCCATCTATTAATTTTTGAGTTGCAGTATATGCATGCGCCGTAATAAAATGCGCATTAATAATTTTAAAATTATTATGCAACACACTAATCATAGGGGCAATGCAATTTGTCGTGCAGCTTGATGCTGAAATTATCTTATGGGTACTTTTCAAATCTTTATTGTTGACTCCAAATGCAATGCAAGCATCATGTCCATGCGCAGGAGCCGAAATCAAAACCTTGTTAGCTCCCGCATTAATATGTTTTATCGCACCCTCTCTTTCTGTAAAAATCCCTGTACATTCTACAACTAAATCTATCTTTTCTCTTTTCCAAGGTAATTTTTCAGGGTCAAGCTCATGAAAAACCTTTATCTTTTTTCCGTTTACAATTAAATTATTTCCATCATGCGAGACATTTTTCAATGTTTCATGTACAGAATCGTATTTTAATGCATAAACTATGTGTTCTAAACTGTCAGGGTGATTTATAAAGAAATTCCATTTCGTATTTGTTTCTAAAGCAGCCATAAAAAACTGCTTTCCTATTCTGCCAAATCCATTTATTGCAACATTTGCCATTTTTCCTCTTTTATATACTTTAATATAGAATAAAAGGTATATAAATTTTGGGAAATTTAATTATTTAATCTTCTGTTCATTATAACGCCTAATTTCTTCTAGGCTCTTGCAAAATTGATATTCTCTTGTAGGTTCTTTATTTTCCATTTCGCTTTGTTCCTAATTGATATTTCAATTGTTTTAAACTGTTAGTTGTTCTTTTTATACCAAATTTCCTTTCAAGTTCATCAGAAATTAATTGATAATTAGGACGACCAACATTTTTTTCACCAGCAACATATTGATATTCTTGATTTTTACATAAATCTAAAAAATATTCTTTTTCTTCATCTGAAAATGGTTTTTGACCTCTCGCTAATGCTGCTTTTCTCCCAGCTTCTCTTTTCTCTTCTAAAGTTAATGCATGTACTCCTAGCCCCATCTCATATAATTTTTTACCCCCTATTTTACCTCCCTTTCTTCCAGCCGCTACTTTTTGATCTAAGGTCATAGAATATATTCCTAATCTTTCTTCATATGTTTTATTCCCAACCCGCCTACTTATCTCTGTTCTTTCTTCAGAAGTAATAGAAAAAACACCAATACCCTTTTCAAGAGTTTCTATTCCCCAGTTTTGTCTATGCTCTCGTGCAAGAATCTCTAATTCTTCAGCAGGTATAAGTTTCTCAAGAGCGCTTCGCATAGCTTCTTTCATTACTCTAATTGAATGTGAGCCATATACCTCAGAGAAATTATATTCCCCTATAATTCCCACCATAGTTTTTCCAGATCTATAATCTTGAGCAATATGTGGATGCTCCATCGCTATCCGCTCGCCCAGCTTTCTTGCCAATCTAATAGCCCCAACTTGTTTAGGAGTAATTTTTCTTTTAGGTTTATTTCTTGTCATTTTCCCAACCTCTCTAATATATTCTCTTGAAATGCCCTGATTCCTTTTGGAGTTGCGTTTGGATAAACTTCCAAAAATTTATCTAATGAATCTACAACTACTATGTCTTTAAAATCTATTTTTCCCAATATCTCAATTTCACTTCCTATTGTGCCAAATTCTAATCCCTCTCTCATAGAATCAAGATAATTATCTGGTTTTATAGTCAGAAGCATGGGCTTGGCACTCTCAAAATCTTTACATCTCCCAACTCCACAAAAGATAGCATAGACAGGGTTCAAGCTTGTAGAAGTAGAATAGCCTTGCCTACTATTGCCACATCCATAATAAAAATCCCCGCTCCTTCTAAAATTAAATTGAACATCAGTTGTTCCTCTAAACAAATATGCTTGTTTCAAATACTCTTTAACTTCCGGATTTAATTCTTTTTCCATTTTTTCTTCTATATTCAATCTCAATCTTTAATAATTTCCCCTTCCCTTTATCAGTTTTGAAACTGCCCCATAAGCAGTTGGGAGATTATGCGCTCCTCTAAGATGAACACTTAAAACAGTGTTTTTATTATTAGTACTTAATGCTCTTGCAATTTGATTCAAATATTTGTCTCTTTCCCCACCCCTTAGCATAGTAACTTTATCTTTTATTCCTGTGATTTTTCCACTTCCCAGATTTTGATCATAACCAATATATTTATTCAATATTTTAACCAATTTATCATGTTCACCAGATTGTTTTATTCTTTCTAATACAGGTTTGTATTTTGATTCAAATTGTTCTATTTTCTCAACATATTCTGGATAGACTTGTGAAACAAGTTCCGGCCCCCTAAACAAGAAAGCATCTTTGTACCAACCCGACTCTCCATGATTAAACATAATTCCATCGTAAATTGTTCTTACATCTTTAAGTATATCCTCTGATATCCCTGCTTCCTTAAGGTGTGAATAAAGATAAGCTAAAACAATTCTTTTTTCGCTTGAATAATCATATCCTACAGTTAGGTTTGCCCCATCCTTTTTTCTTTCTGTAAACCCGGATTTACCAACCAAGTCACTTTTTTCGTTGTAATAATTCCACCCAACAACATAAATAATAGGTATATCATCTACATCAATTTCGAAAGGCTCTGCTAACAAAACCTCTAAGTCCTCTTGCTTTGCATTAAAAGATATTTTATCTCGTAAATTCATAAAAATAAGCATATTTTTTACTTTATAAACCTTTCTATTTGTAACTACTATAAAGATACAAAATATCTTAAATAGCCGACATGCATCGATTCTTGTTTGATATGTTATGGGGAAAATCAAAGACATTTAAGAAATAAATAATATTCAAATATAGTCTTCTATACTATTTAAGTTTTATTTAACATACTAGTTGCTTCAACAATCCACTTTGCGCTAATTTTATATTTGTCTAATAATTCATCCATCCTGCCTGAATGAGGAATTTCATTTATTGCGAGATGCATGATTTTGATATTTGTGTTTTTCAATTCATTTGAAAGCATTTCGCCTATACCTTCTTCTCTGTAGTGGTCTTCTGTTATTATTATTTTGCTGCCATGCGCTTTGATAAAATTTATCAGCTTTTTTGCATCAAGGGGCTTTATACAATATAAATCAATGACTGCCGTATTGATATTTTGTTTTTTTAGGAGTTCATGCGCTTTAAGAGACTCATGCAATGTTATGCCTGCCCCTATCAAAACTATTTTATCCTGTGAAGATTGTTTTAATATTTTGAATTCTCCCATTTTGAACGATTCTGCTAATTTGTAGATTATAGGTGTTTTTGGCCTTGTTGTTCTAATATATTTTAAACCATTTGTTTCTGCTGCTAAAACTGTTAATTTTTCTGTTGAGACGGCATCGCTTGGGTATAGTATTATTGAGTTTGGGAGGGAGCGAAATAATGCAATGTCTTCCAGTCCCATTTGCGAGGCGCCATCCTCTCCTATGGAGACTCCTGCATGACTTCCGCATATTGTAAAATTAGGATTTGATAATGCGCACATTCTAATCTGGTCATGCGCTCTTGTTAAAAAAGATGCAAAAGTTGAAGCAAAAACATTAAATCCCTTTTTTGACAAGCCTAAAGCCATGCCTACCATATTCTGCTCTGCAATATACGCTTCAATAAATTGCCTTGGTGTTTTTTCTTTGACTTTTTCAGAATGAGTTGAATTGCTTACTTCTCCATCAACAGCAAGAATATTTTTATTTAATTTTGCCAGACTTGCCAGAGTATTTCCATAAGCTTGCCTTGTTGCTATCTGCTCATTTGAATTATAATTCGTTAATTTTGGATGACTTATTTTAAATTGTGTTATCATTATTTTAGGAGGTTCTTTTATTTTAATTAAAGGTATCTCTGGATTTGGAATTTCCTTGAGTGCTTTCTCTAGTTGTTCTTTTGAAAGAGCCTTACCATGCCAACCATTTTTATTTTCCAAGAAAGAGACTCCTTTTCCTTTAATTGTTTTAGCTATTATAACTGAAGGCTTGCTTGAGCTTTCTGTTTTTTTTAATGCTTTCATTATTTCCTGAACTTTATGGCCGTTGATTTTGATTGCATTCCATCCGAAAGATTCAAATCTATTTTTATAAGATTGAATATCATGCCCGAGCATTGTTTCGCCTCTTTGACCCAAGCGATTTATGTCTATTATCGCTATTAAGTTATTTAATTTATAATGAGACGCTAATTGCGCTGCCTCGTAAATAGAACCTTCTGCTGTTTCTGAATCGCCTAAAAGGACGTATGTTTTAAATTTTCTTTTTTGCAATTTTCCTGCGAGAGCCATCCCAACGCCGATTGACAAGCCTTGCCCGAGAGAGCCTGTTGAAACTTTTACAAATGGCAAGTGACTCGAGGGAATTGGATGGCCTTCTAAAGGACTTTTTAATTTTCTTAAACTATTTGGGTGATGATCTATTGCTTTTGCTCGGTATAAGGCAGCATATAAAATTGGAGCTGCGTGGCCTTTGCTTAAAATAAACTCGTCATTATTAGGGTTATCTGCTTCTTTTATGTCAAAAGACATCTGCTGGAAAAATAAACAAGAGATAATTTCTGCACACGAAAGACAAGAGGTTGGATGGCCAGAGCCTGCAAGGGTTGTCATTTCTAGGACGTCTCTTCTAAGGATGCTTGATATGTCTTGAAGATTTTTTATGATTGACATTGTGCCTCTTTTGTTATTATAAGATTGTGCTATATAAAAAGTTATTCTGTTATTATTTTATCTTATTAATAAATTCTTTTTACTTCAACATCCTTAAATCCAATTTCTTCTAAAAGTTCTTTAGTTTTTCTATTTCTTACAAAAATTCTTTTTGCACTAGGCAAATATAAGTTTGGAGTAACTAATTGAACAGAGGCTGGTTCATTTTTTGATTTTTTTAGCCATTTTGACTTATCCCAAGAAGGCTTAAAAATAAGCCTTCTTTCATAATCTGGTATGGCGTTTATCGTTCGAGGATTAAATGCAAGATGCCAATTTCCATAATCCATGAAAACGCCATCAACTTCTTCAAAAGAGAATAGAATATCATTAGGAAATTCTCCTTTTTTTCTTAAGATATTCTTCTGAATATAAGTGCCGTCTCTTCTTCTCCCTGAAATTTTTGTGCCTATAATCCTCTTCCATTGATTTTGGTAGCCTGTCATTCTTATATCCTCTTCTGTTAAACCAACTGCTAAGAATAAAGGATAAAAATTAATTTGTCTTTTTAGCCAGAAATAAGCCTCTTTCAAATACGAATCAAAATATCTTTGATTTGCTTTAATTTCTCCCAAAACAACACTTCTTAAACTTCTGCAGTGATGATAATATAACATATTAACAAATTATAATAATAGAGCTATATAGAATTAATTATCCTGTGTTATCCTTTCAGAACAGCCAAAGGCTTTAACTAAGCCATTGAAAAAGAAAGTTATTTAAATTAGCTCACATTGATTATTTTAAGAAAATGACAATAAAAGTAAAATTTGAAAAAGGGCATTTTGTGCCTTTAGAAGAGAAAGGAATCAAAGATTTTGATAGTGGGAAAGTTATTGAAATAGAAATAATTCAAGAAGAGGATTTTTCTTGGAAAGGAGCATTAAGACATATTAAAAAGAGTTCTGTAGAATTTCAGCATTCTATTAAAGATAAATGGTAAAATGTATTTGTTAGACACCAATATATTTTTAGAAATACTATTAGAGCAAAAAAGAAGTGAAGAATGTGAGGTTTTGTTGAGGAATATTAAGAACAGTAAAGCATTGTTCTATGTGAGTTCTTTTACATTACATTCTATAGAAGTTGCTATGATACGTGAAAACAAGGCAGAGTTATTAGCAGACTTTCTTGGATTTATCCTTGTTAGTAAGATAGTTAGACTTGATACTAATACCAACGATGAACTGCAAATTTTAAATCTATCTAAGGAGTTTAAGCTTGATTTTGATGATGCTTTCCAATTTTATCTTTGTAGAAGAAATAATTTGAAGATTGTAAGTTATGACAGACATTTTGATAAATTGCCAATAACAAGAGTTGAACCAAAAGATATAGAGATTTAACTGACATCTTATTTTATCCCTTCACAAACCGTTATCACTTAAACTTTGCAAATATTTATAATTTATCAATTTCGCTAAGTAGCGAGGCATAAACCTTATTATCCAAATACATCCCGTTTTCCACTAGGGATAAAAGTATTTCTTTTGCTTCTTTTTTTTGTATTATTTTTCTTCTTAATGCTTCTATTATACAGCGCGTAAGCCACCAACACTCAACTCCCTTTATTCTTGCAATTTTTATAAGGGCGGAGTCATTGGAGACTAAGATATCTTTTTTCTTTTTTGCAAGCAAAATTAACGAAGCATCTGTATATTCTATATTTTCTTCTTTACTTAATTCAAAAATAGCCTGTTTATTCTCTTGTTTTTCAATAAATATCCAGTCATTTAATTTCTCTTTAATCTCAGTTATGCCTTTTACTCCACCCTCTATTTCTTTTAAGACTTCTTGAGTTATTGAGATTTCTGAAAAGAGAGATTTTAAAAGAGATAACTTTTTTATTCTTATAAAGTATATAAGACAAGATGTGTCTATTATTGGCATCTTATTATCTGGCTCCTAAATCAGCTTTTAGCTCTTCTAAGCTATAGTCCGAGACTATTCCTTCCCTCTCCATCAAATTAAGAAATTCTATATAAGAGCAGTCAGCTAATCTTGCGGCTTTTCTAATTGTGACTTTGCCTTCTTTAATAAGATTTAATGAGTTTTTTATTTTCCATTCTTTTATGGCGAAAGCTAAAAGCTTTCTTGTGACTGCAGCTCTATCGGTTTTTTCTTGTTTCTCAATTTCCTGCAAATCCTTGAAATGCCCTTTGTCTATACGTATTGTTATAACTTTATCTTCCATTTTACACTTTGCGATTATTTTTAGTTACAATATTATATTTTTGTAACTATTTAAATTTATCCCTTCACAACAGCCAATGGCTTCAATCTCACAACTAAATTCCCAATTCCCAACTCGTGAGAAACACGAACAACTTCATTTACATCTTTATATGCTTCTGGAGCTTCTTCTATCATGCCTTTAATCGAACCTGCTTTTATTGCAACATTATGATCTTTTAATTCTTGCTGAAGATGCTCTGGCGTAATATTATTTTTAGCATATGTTCTTGATAGAACTCGACCTGCTCCATGCGCTGTTGATGCAAATGAAATCTCTTCTGCTTTTTTTGTGCCTATTAAAACATAAGAATAAGTGCCCATGCTTCCCGGAATAAAAATAGGACAGCCTATATTTCTATAAACTTCTGGAATTTCTTTTCTTCCAGGGCCAAATGAACGAGTAGCGCCTTTTCTATGAATGCAAAGAACTTGCTTTTTTCCATTTATAATAAATTCCTCAAATTTTGCAATGTTGTGGGCTATGTCGTAAACAACGCTTATCTCTGCTTTTGGGAAATATTTGCTAAAGCTTTTTCTTATTTGATGTGTGATAAGCTGCCGGTTGGTAAATGCAAAATTAGCTGCTGCCGCCATGGCTGCCCTATAATCTTTGCCTAATTCAGATTCTATTGGCGCATAAGCTAATTCTCTGTCTGGAAGATGGGCAAAACCATACTGCTTTTCCATTTTTTGAATATAGTCGGAAGCTGTTTGATGGCCTAATCCTCTTGAGCCTGTATGAATCATTATTGTTATATTTTCTTTGTTTAGATTGAATGCTTTTGCAATATTTTCATCATGGATAGCATCTACTTCTTGAACTTCCAAGAAATGATTTCCTGCTCCCAGAGTCCCTAATTGTTTTCTTCCCCTTGCTTTTGCTTTTTGCGAGATTTTTTTAGGATCTGCTCCAGATATACAGCCATTATCTTCAGTGTTTTCTATATCTTCTTTTTCAGCATATCCATTTTCTAATGCCCAATGAGATCCCTTAAAGAGAATTTCATTTATTTGGTTATCAGAGAGTTTTAATTCTGATTCTTTTCCCACTCCTGAAGGAATGTTTTTATATATCTCATTTAAAGCATGATCTCTTTTAGCAAGAAAATCCTTTTTTTTAATGTTTGTTGTTAGCAGGCGGACTCCACATAGTATATCGTATCCTACCGAACCTGGAGAAATTATGCCTTTTTCTGAATCAAAAGCTATAACTCCGCCGATAGGCAGGCCGTATCCTTGGTGTGCGTCCGGCATAACTAGAACTTGTTTTACAATTCCTGGAAGTTCTGCTGCATTTTTTGCCTGCTCAAGTGTTTTATCTAATTTGATTTTTTGCATTAGAGAATCTGAAGCAAAAATTATTGCGGGCACGTTCATTTTTCCTTCTTTTTCTATCTCGTAAACATTCTCAGATATTTTTTTGATTTTCATTCAAAATGAAAGAATTAAAGATTTATTAATGTGATTGTTTGAGCTTTTCCATATCTCTAATGAGTCCTTTTATTGATTTTTTTGCTTTTGAATAAAATATCAAAGATATTAGAATAACCATCAAAGATAATGCGATCCCAAAAATTAATCTTTCCAAATACCAAATGAAAGTACTAATAAAAGCAAGTACTCCTAAAGTCAACATTGTTAAAGAAGCATGGATTTTTTGGATTTCCAATTGAACTTTTATATTTAGAATATCTTTCTTTAAATCTAAATTAATCATCTTCTATTAATTTTTTAATTATTGCGACAGCTATTCCGATTAAAGCAAAACCTCCAACTATAGATCCAAGTTCATTATTATGTCTAAATAATACGCCAAACCCTGTACCTCCTAAAATAAAAGCCGCAACAAAAAGAAAGATTTGCTGTAAAAAGTTGGATTTTCCTCTTTTATTCATACTACTATCAATATGATGTTATTTAAATTTCTTTTGATTTTTGTTTTATACATCAAGCACAGCCTGTGCCTTCCAGCCTTTTAGTGTTTTTTTAATATACATTTCCGCATATGTGGCTGCCTTGATGTAGTCTAAATCTGAATAATTTTTTGCATTATCTCCAAAGAGCTCTGCACGAAGATTGTAGCCCCTAATTATTACTTTTGCTTTTGCGACAATAAAGTTCTCTGCGTCTAATAGATAAATTAATTCGTCAAGGAAATTATAGAATAATGACCCCATATCTGTTCCTGAAACATTTATCACCTTTCCTTTTGCAGATTTAATTTTTCCTCCCCTAGATATATAATTTGATACAGCTTCTACTGAGTTCTCAAATATTTCCGCAAGTGTCTTGCCTTCAACTTCAAATTTAATGTCTCCTGTGTGTTCAAGGAAGCGATATTTCATGATTTATCAAAATAAAGCTCTATTAAATAAGTATCGCCGATTAGAAAATTTAAATTACTAAAAGATGATAATATTAGCAGGTATTATATTAAGATTTATTTCAGTCTAAATCCCAAGGTAAAATAACTTTATAAATCTCGTTTCTCTTTTAAAAATATGAAATTTTTAGATGTTTTAATTATGGTAATGCTATTTATGCTTCTCGGATTGGGCATATATGTGCTCTTCCTAAATCTTCCAAATGGCTCTGTTCAATTTCAGGAGTTTAAATTTAACAGCGACATATTCAGAGAAGTGGATTTCAGCACAAAAGGAATCCAGTTTTATCCCAATATGAGATACAAAGAAAGAACTATTAGCTATAGCATCTCTAATTCTTGCGATTCAAGGAGAAAAGGTGATGTTGAGAGTGCTTTTTCTTTGATTGCTGATGAAACTATTCTGGAGTTCTATGAAGTAGATGACGCAGAAATAAAAATCCTTTGCTCAAATATTGTTCCAAGACCGGAAGAAGAAGGGCATTTTGTTGCTGGCGAAGGCGGACCTTCTGAAATAATCAACACAACAAATTATGCTGTAATCTTTTCCGGAAAAGTTTCTTTATTCAGGGAAAATGAATGCAAGAATCCAAATATTGCAATTCATGAGATATTACATGCTTTGGGATTTGATCATAACGACAATTCAGGAAGCGTGATGTATCCTATAACAAGATGCGAGCAGGAAATTGACAGCTATATAATAGAAGAAATAAACAGGCTTTATAGCGCTGAATCCATGCCGGATCTTGCTGTAGAAAGCGTGATAGCTAACAAGACTGGAAGATACCTGAATTTTGAGATAAGCATAATCAATCTTGGCTTGGACGATTCAGACTCTTCTAATCTAGGAGTTTACGCTGGAGCCCAGCTGGTCAAGGAATTTGGCTTGGGGTCAATAGGTATAGGAACAAGGAAGATATTGAGTGTCCAGAATCTTGTAGTTCCAAGAGGAGCTGATGTGATTTCCTTTGAAATTAAAACTCCAGAAAGCGAATTAAGCAAAGAAAATAATTTTGTTGAGCTGAGATTGATTAAGATTGATGGCTAAATAATTGTGGGTAATTTTATATTTGTTTCTGTAGCGTCCAATATTTTTTATCATAAAGGAATATTTATATAGATATGATTCTTTTTATTGCCGTTTATTAAGAGGTGAAAATATTATAAGAAAAGATGATAATTGAAAATAAATGGACTAATATCCAATCACCGAGCCTCATCAACTATACTTATAGTGATGAGTTATATTTAAATCTATCATGAAAGGAGGTAAAAATGGCAGAGAAGGAACAAGTTATAGACGAGAGATTGAGCCATTCTGGAATATTTGATTTCGTAAGCTTTTATAAGTATGCTCATAGCTGGCTTAAGGAAGAAAGATATGGCGTGAGTGAGGAAAAATATTCAGAGAAAGTTTCCGGGAATGCGAGAGACTTGGACATTAGATGGATGGCGACTAAAAAACTTTCAGATTATTTTAAAATAGAGATTGAAGTGGTGTTTGAGGTAGAGAAATTAACTGATGTCGAAGTAGAGATAGATGGAGAGAGGAAAAAGACAAATAAAGGAAAAATAGGCATTAGAATAAAAGGAGTTTTAGTTAAAGATCCAGATAGCAAATGGGACAAAACTCCGTTTTATAGATTTACGAGGGATGTTTATAATAAATATGTTATTCCTGGGAGAGTGCATAGCATGGAAGAAAGAATTAAGACAGTAGTTATTTCTTATAAGGACGAGCTGAAAGTATTTTTGGAGTTGAGCGGGAGACGGTGAAGACAAATTTATTAAGGAATAGCTTCTATATATAACTTCCGTTTGTATGCTCTTTTAGCATCATATCAGAAATAAACTTCTGATATGATTATGTTCAGGCTGACGCCTTTTTCTTGCGAAAAAGGGAAATCACAGATGAGTCTAAAACCCCCGACCACCCGCCCCTAGATAGTT
>CAZNQS010000019.1:0-21941 GCA_964575515.1 Candidatus Woesearchaeota archaeon
ATACAGATGGCTTAACTACTGGGGGTTGCGAACTAAGCCATAATTCATCAGCCAAAGGATATGAGTTCAGGTTTAAATATACCTCTGAATGGAATGCTACGAAAGAGAAAGCAGTTGAAACATTCAATGCTTACACATGCGAAAATTCTAAGTGGGCTGCGAGTGATATCAAATTGAATGTATGGAAGAAGATAATGTGCTCTGAAATTGGCGGCCCGATGATAGCTGTTCAAAAAACAGATTTGAACAGGTTCCCAACATTATACGATTCTACAAAAGATATAAGGATATATATAGCATCAATAGGTAATACAAAAACAGGCAATCTTACCTCGCCTGCAGATACAGCAGGGCCTGGCTATGCCACACCAGGGGCCATTGACTTTGAAGTTGCAGGTTGTTTTGAGTATGGAGCAGACTCAGCAAAGTTTGAGGATATATTAAGAAACGGATTTGTGCAATATGAGGATTGTTTTGATAATAAAGACAATGATAACGATGGAAATACAGACTGCTTTGATTGGGATTGTGATTTGCTGCCTGTCTGCTCAAGCAAAGGAGTAAACGCCGCGAATTATACAGATACTAAAATGCCGCAGGTTGTAGGCGTCAATATAGAAGAATATCCTGACTCTGCTTTAATAATGTACAATACTAATAAGCCTGCAAATGGAAGTTTTGAATTTTACAGAAATGATTCCAGATGCATTACATTAAATGCAACAATTAACGATGTTGGAGTACTTAGCACTAATGTAAGAGATTATAAATCATGGCATAAAGCAGATATTTACAATGATGGCGGAGTTCGTTCATTGCGCTACAGCCTTGTTAACGGCACAGCTTATTATTACAAATTAAAAGTGTGCGATGATAAAAATAAATGTGCAATTAGCAAATGTAGTTCGTTTGTTACAGCATCTTTAGACAATAAATGTGGCTTCTGTAACTTTGTAGCCAGGATTAAAACGCCCACGGGCTGGACAGCATCATACGACGTAAACCAGGACGGAATATACGAGCATATACAAGGACAAGTATGCGGAGATAATGCAGGCATGAAGACCAATTACACGCAGGGAAGAAGCGTTAATATCAAGCTGAATAATACTGATGGAAGCAACTACTTTGAGTTCATTAATGCATCCCTGACAAAAACAGGGCTGAATGATAAAGTAAGAACAATCAGCACGACAAATTCTATCATTAATACCTCAACATATATAGGACTGGCTTCAGAGACAAGAGACAAGATAATTAATAACCTATATCCAGAAATATGCAGAGTCAAGATACCATTTAGCGGAACATGCAATCAATTATTCCATTGTGATGACAATGGGGCTAATTGCGTGGATAGAACATCTGAAGCAACCTTAATTGATGCAACAAATTGTATATGGCAGATTCCATTCTGCGAGTTTTCTACATATAGGGAATCTACTTCAAGTGGAAGCAGTGGCAGCAGCGGAAGTAGCTCTTCCGGAGGCGGCGGTGGCGGTGCTGGTGGGGTTAGCAAGAATAAGACAACTGAGACAGGGGAAGCTGCCCCTAGCGAAGAAGGGGGAGTTGCTGAGAGAGAAATTGAAAGAGAGGGAGAACAGCCAAGAGACGAAAAAGAAGCCCTGGGCTTTGGGATATTCTGGATAGTGATTGGGGTTATAGTTATCTTAGGTGTTATCGTTGTAACCTACCTAGGAATAAAACTTGGAAAGAGAATAAGATATGGATGAAAAAGAATTAAGTAAAAATGAGAGCATAGAAGTGGAAAGTGATAAGAAACATGGTATTAAAGCAATTAGCGTGAATTTTAAAAATTTTGATAGGATGAAATTATTAACTATTCTAGTTTTTGCTACTTTTGTTTTAAGCGTAATCAATAGTTTTGGCATATTCTTTTCTGGAGAAAAGTCCATAATAACAGGAAATGTTATAAAAGAAGAAGATGCTCCTGCTCCATCTTTATCTCCGCCAGATCCTTCCCGAGTTAAAATAAATATAGAAGGTGCCCCTTACAAAGGGAATAAGAATGCTCCTATTGTAATGGTGGAATATTCAGATTATGAATGTCCCTTCTGTGGGAAATTTTATTCTGAAACATTACCGCTGATTGAAAGCCAGTATATTAACACTGGGAAGGTAAAGTTTGTGTATAAAGATTTTCCTTTAAGTTTTCATCCTAATGCACAAAAGGCCGCAGAGGCTACTAGATGTGTAAAAGAACAGAATGGTGACGAGGGTTATTGGGCGATACATGATAAAATATTTGAGAATCAGCAATCATTGAGTATAGCAAGCCTTAGGCAATGGGCTAATGAGATAGGATTAAATATACAGCAATTTGATTCGTGTCTTCAATCAGGTAAGATGGCTGCTGCTGTTCAGAAAGATTCGTATGAAGGACAACAAGATGGCGTCCAAGGAACGCCTGCATTTTTTATTAATGGAGAAATTATCAGCGGGGCGCAACCATTTCCCGCATTTCAGCAAGCAATTGAATCAGAGTTAGAATGATATTCCTGTAGCTTTTATAATAAAAATTATCCCTATAAGAATATAAATTCCTAAAATAAATGGATTATAAAATATCAAAACACCAAGCAAGGAAGTTTCAACTATATAATTTGCTCCTTTTTCTATGTCAATATTAATAAAATAAGAAATTGTTAAAATTATCAAGAGTAAGATTCCAGCCATTAAATAAGCTCTATTTTTTCCCATTTCAAAAAATAACTCAGAAATCTTTATATACCTATCATCCTAATATTTAAAATAAAAAGAGTAAGATGGCAAAAAAATGTTCTTTTTGTAAAGTAGAAATTGGGGCTGATAGAGCTTTCGAGGTATGTGAAAAATGTGGCTATAAAATATGGGGAGAAAAGATGTTCAATGCTATTGCTCAAAATATGAAAAATGCCAGAGATATCGGGGATTTATATCAGGGCTCTGTAACAGATATTCCTGTTCCCAAAAAGTTCAGATAACGAAGACTTTATATCCGAAGCTTTACAAGCGAGGGTTAAAGATTTGCCATAAGCAAATCTTTATAAACTAAATTTTTTCTTATTCTCTATGCCTAAACATAAGAAGCCGCGAGAGAAGGGAAAGATACAACTAAGCAGATATTTCCAGGAATTTAAGCCTGGAGATTATGTAGCTGTAGTCAGGGAACTTAGCATTCCATTCAGCTACAAGCGCGTTCAGGGAAGGACAGGCAAAGTTATCAGCAAGCAGGGAAGGGCATATCATGTGGAAATAAATGACTTAAACAAGCCCAAAAGATATTTTATTAGGCCTATTCATCTAAAGAAGGTAGAGGTAAAAAATGTTTGAAGTAGGTGGTCGCTCGTATAGGGATGGTATGATATTAGGAGCAGCGCTTATTGCCTTTTTTGGTTTTGCTTTTTATTCAGCGTATAAAACTGATCAAAATGGTTACAAAATAATCCAGATAAAATCAACAGAAGACCGAGATAATACCCAAGGACAAGACACCATTATCACAGAAGATGGAAGAACATTTAAAATTGAAGAAAAAAATGGCAGATTATCTTTATTAGAGCAAATAGCGGAGAAAGCAAGATGATACATAATAAAAAACCACTCCCAATGATAGAAGTTATGGAATATGCAAAAGCCAATGAAGGAAACGATGTGCTTTTACATTACTTGAAAAAATTTACAAAGATATCAAGGGAAAGAGCAGACAAGATAAAAGAATCTCTTATCGCATTGAACAATCCAAAGATTAAGGATGAAAATATAGTCAAGATTATTGATTTTCTTCCGCAGGATAAGGAAGACGTAAATAAAATATTAATTGAGGCTAATCTAAATGAAGACGAGGCAAATGCAGTCCTTAACATCATCAAAGGAAATTGAAAATGGCAGAGAAAGACGATTATGCAATAATCTTAGATTACCTCCCTTATGGATATCCAATGAATAGCAAGCCGATACCAATAGCGCAGGCTGTAGGCGAGAAGACTCTGGTTTTGCTTGAGCTTATACCCCGAAGAGGAATATCTCTTACGCAAAAAGAAAAAGTCTATATAGGGCCTGAAAAAAGGGACAAGGTGCACTACATTAACGGCAGGCTGCCATTTGAGCGCATAACAGAAGCTGCAAAAATCCAATTGCAGGAGTTCATCTCAAATAGAGTCAGCGAGAACGAAAAGAATCTTGTTGATTTTTTCAATACAGCCCAGCCCATAAACACTCGCCTGCATCAGCTCGAGTTGCTCCCTGGATTTGGGCATAAGCACACCCAGGAGATTTTAAAGGCAAGGGAAGAAAAAGCTTTTGAATCATTTGAAGACATTAAAAAACGCGTGACAAATGTCCCTGATCCAAGAAGGGCAATAGAGAAAAGAATCTACGACGAGCTGGCTCATAGGCAAAGATTTAATTTATTTGTGAAGTAAAATGGCGCAAGAATCAAAGCAAGAAGCAAAATTTGAAAGAAAGATTGAAGAATTCCCGGATATCTTAGTCAGGATTTTCGGCTATGATATACCAAGCTCTAAAAATATTTACACAGGCCTGACAAAAATCAAGGGAATCTCGTGGGCGGTATCTAATGCAATCTGCATAAAGCTGGACATGCCGAAATTTAAAAAAGTCGCAGAGCTCTCTAAAGACGATATACAAAAGATAGAAGCATTTCTAAGCGAGCTTCCTATTCCTGCTTTTCTTAAAAATAGGCGTTTTGATCCAGAGACTGGCGAGATGAAGCATTTTCTCAGCACAGATTTAGATTTAACAAAAGAGCTTGACATTAAGCGATTAATGAAAATAAGAAGCAACAGAGGAATCAGGCATGCAGCAGGTCAGCCTACAAGAGGTCAGAAAACGCGTTCGCACTTTAGAGATAGAAAAAACAAGCAAGTTGTAGGATTTAAGAAAGTAAGAGTTGTTAAGGAGAAACAATGATACGCAAAAAAAAACTCTACGCCAGGCCGACAAAGCCATTTGAAAAAGCAAGAATAGAAGAAGAGAATGTTTTAGTTAAGAAATACGGCTTAAAAAACAAGAGAGAGGTATGGAAAGCATTAGCTAAAGTCAATTACTTTAGGAAGAGGGCAATGGCCCTTGCTAAATCTCCTTTTGAAGAGCAGGAGGCGTTTTTCAATAAGCTAAGAAATATCGGCTTGAAAGTAAACTCAATGACAGACGCGCTAGCCATGAATATAGAGGACTTATTGAAGAGAAGGCTCCCAACTATTGTAGTCGAGAAAAAATTGGCAAACAGCGTAAAGCAGGCGCGCCAATTCATAGTGCATAAAAATATAATGGTGGGAGACAAAATTGTTAATTCCCCCAGTTATATAGTGCCTGTCAGCGAAGAGGATAAAATTAATATAAAAAATAAAAACATAGGAGCGCAGCAAAATGGATGAGGAAGCAGGAGAAATTGGCGAATTTAAAGAAGAAAAGAAAAAGATTGATGGAAAAACAGGCATAGCCTATGTATTCAGCTCGTCCAATAATACTATTATTCATATAACTGACTTGGCAGGCAATACGCTGTCCAGAATAAGCGGCGGCATGATAACAAAGCACTCAAGATTGAAATCAAATCCAACAATTGCGATGTTTGCGGCAAAGCGCGCTGCCGAAAGGCCCAGAGACTTGGGAATAACTAATTTATATATTAGAATGCGCGCTAAAACAGGAGCATCTGGCCATGGCCCTGGAGTGCACGCTGCCGTGAAAACACTGGCAAAAGAAGGCTTTAAAATAGTGAATATCTTAGACACAACTCGAGTTCCTAGAGGCGGACCCAAGAAAAAAGGCGGTCGTAGAGGTCGCAGAGTATGATAATTTAATCCCTTATAAATTCTTGAGCTTTTTTAAAATCTATAACTCTGTAAATTCCAACTTTGGAATAACTTCCACGTCTAAGAATCTTTTCACCATTTCAGAGCATCAGCAAAAAATTCTAGCTTAAGATATATAGGTTATATTTGCCAATCACAATGTAAAACAATAACATTTGAACTGGAAAAATCAGCTAAAGGCAAACTTTAAAAACCAGCACTTAATAATATCACAATGCAAATAATAGAAAATTCAGAAGAGAAATTAGTAATCCGGATGGAGGCAAATGAATCGCTGGCAAATGCTATAAGAAGAAGCATCACTGAAATACCTGTATTGGCAATTGACGAGGTGGAAATTTTCAAAAACGATTCCGCGCTTTATGACGAAGTAATTGCCCATAGGCTTGGATTAGTTCCATTAAAAACAGAGAAGGGAATGAGCGAGAAGACAAAGATAGAATTCAAGCTGACTAAAAAAGGCCCTTGCACTGTTTACGCAGGGGATATGAAAGGCGCAGGCGAAGTTGTTTATGATAAAATTCCAATAACAATCTTGGCAGACGAAAATAAATTAGAATTAGTGGCAACTGCTCGCCTTGGCAAGGGAATTGAGCATGCCAAGCACATTCCAGGATTGTGCTATTACAAGCATATTTTAGAAGTCGCATCATCTCAAAAAATAGACAGGATTGTTGAAAATTCCAAGGGCTTGATAAAGCCTGAAAAAAAAGGGAATAAATGGATGTGCGATTTGCTGGGAAGCGATATGCAGGATATTTCTTCTATTGACAAAAACGCAATAAATAGATCTTCAGAAATTTTATTTGTCATAGAATCTTTTGGAAACATGCAGTCAAAGGATATTTTGCTCAAGGCAATAAAGGCATTGACTGACAATTTGGATGAGTTTGAGAAAGAAATTAAATAGATTCAATATCACGATAATCTTTTAAACTCCAGAATTCCACTCGTCTATTGACGAGTGGTCGGATAACCTCTCGTGGAATTCTGGCAGTGCTCAAGAACCACACAAAGTGTGGCATCTTCATGCCACCCATCTGTGATGGGTGGTTCTTGACATATAATGAGAAATAGTTTTCTATTTTTATCAAGTGCAAAACGACAAGATTTATATAATACTTTTACTAGTAGTTAATATGATGAAAGAGCGGCTATCTAGTTATTGTAATAATTGTACTTCTTATTCTTTAGTTAGTTTTTTAAACCTTGCAAAACCTCTAAATTTAGACTATTGAGCAGAAAAATGGAACTTAAACAAAGCATACCAGAACTATCCAGCTTCATTCAGAATAAAGAGCAAGAAATCTTAGCTATTGCTCAACAGAATACAAAAGAAATTGTAGAAAAAGAAATGGCTTTACTTGATTTTGAACTATTGTTATCTGCAAATTTTTCTAAAGGAGAAGAAAAAGAGCTTACTGAAAAGTCTAGATTATTAAGGAAAGAATCGTGGAATGAGCTATCTAAAAAATTTAATGGAAACTATGACAAGATGAATAGCTTTTTAGACAACTTTTAATTATCTTTTTCTGCGCCCTCTTCCCAATTTCTTTTTTCTATAATCGAAAACTTTTCTTAGTTCTCTTGAGATAGCAGCATCAAGAGAAGGTATACTTGTGCCATCTATTCCTAAAAATGTAGCACAAACCCTAAATGCTTCATCTGTCGATATCACCTTATTAATTCCTCTTTTCTTAAAACTCAACAGAATAATTGAATCTGGCTTATGACATTCCAAATAGGTTTTTCCCGTCTGCTTTAATTTTTCATTTGACTCTTTTTCAAATTTATTAACTTCATCTTCAGGAATAAAGTCATAGATAACATTAATATTGTGTTTTCTTATAAATTCTTTGGTTTCTTTTCTAGCTTCTTCCATATCAATATTTCTCTTTTTCTTAATATATTTAGCTAGCTCAAACACACAAATCTTATTTGTAAATATCAAATCTCCGAATCTGAATATTCTTGATTCTTCATACTCAAATAGCATTGGTTGATCATATAACTTGATAAAGACATTTGTGTCTAAGCCAACTCTTCTTTTTCCACTAAATGTGCTTTGTCTTCTAATTCCGATCGTTCCAAAATTTTTTTGTTCTTTGATCAATTTATCAAACTCTTTAATATCTTCTACCATTAAAAACTGGAATGTAGAGCTTATATTTAAGTTTTAATAAAAAAGAGCGCCCCGCCCGAGAATCAAACTAGGGACTCATCCACAACGAGGCGTCCACTAAAGCTTATAAATCAGTTCTTTTTGATTAATTGTATAATTAGCGGGAGTGCCGGAGTGGTCAAACGGGCTTGGCTAAGGACCAAGTGGCTTAGTGCCTGCGAAGGTTCGATCCCTTCCTTCCGCATATTTATGTAACTTTTCAGTAACAACTAATAGAAAGGTTTAAATACTAATTCTTCCTTTAGATATTATGATAATAAAAGATGAAAAGATAGGAAGAGCATACGCTTTTTTTGATTGCGATGCGTCAAGGGAAAAAATAGATAATTCTATGCCTCAATTAAGGTCTGATGCTAGGACACCAGAAGGTTTGCAGACTTTATTATACGAAGGAACTTCTGAATTACAGCTTAACAATATTCTATCTGAATTGATTCAATATCCAGATGATTATAGAACAATGTCAAAAGAAAGAATTAAGAAGCCATTTGAAGAGGAAAGAAGGCCTCTTGCTAGCATGAAATATGTTCTTGTGGGCGATTATAAAGGGGCGTGTAATAAAAAGGTGGCTAGCGAATTAGGAGACATAATGAATCTCATTCGTTATGGATTAAATACAGATAGTGATGTATTTAGAGGCGCTGTTGTCTATGAAAAAGATGGCGATTACCTTTTATCAGAATAAGGATTGTGATATTCTCAAGCCAAAATCTTTTAACCAGAACACTTTTGTGCTAAGTGAGTACATCAGCATTCATCCAATTATTTTATAAATACTATTTGCCATATTTTTACATGAAAAAAGTCGCATTCATCTTAATATTAATAATCTTGGCACTATCCCAAGTTTCTGCAAAAATTAGTTGTTCAGACGGCAGTCAAATCATTTGGGACCAAGATGAAATAGATGTAGGCTCATCAAAAATAATTGATGATATTGGCATAGGTGTTGCCAAAGCAGAAGAGAGAGTATTTTACAAAAGAGTTAGTGTGGAATTAATTGTAGACGCAAGGCGCGTTGATTTATCAAATAAGACTTCTTCACAGGATATAGAGATTATAACAGGGAAATATAACATTGGATTTACTGAAGCATCAGAAGAAAAGGCCAAAATAAAAGTTGATGGTGAATCTAAGGAGATAGAAGAGAAGAGCATAGAAACAATAAAAAATCTTATTATAATGCTTATAGACTCTAAAAATATAATAGAGCAAGAAGCAATAGTAGTAAAATTAATAGCGGGCTCTAAACAAATCTCTCTTTCTAATGACCAGCATCCTTCTGAAAAAGTTACATTTGGAAATATAACCTATTTTATTGAGCTAAGTTCCGCATCAACTTCAAACGCTATAATAAAAGTCAGCAAATGTAAAACAGGAGAAATAATTGAGATAACTGAAATTATAAATAAGACAGAAGATAACAGCAATGCTTTAAATATAACATCAGTTAACGAAACAGCCAATAATAGAGCAAATAATACAGAAAATGAAAGCACAAAGCAAGTTACAGTCGCAGAAATAAGAGAAAGATTAGGGAAGTTAAATGAAACATCAGATGGCAATCTATCAGAACAAGGAAAATTAAGTCTCTTTAGAAGAATTATTAATTGGTTCAAAGGATTATTCTCATCATTTTTAGTATATACAACAATTAATTTTATATAGCGAATTAAATCTTTATGAGAATGGGCAGATTGCAGGTAATTATCCACGAAGAATATATATTGAGCAATAAAGATTTTAAAATAGAAAAGTGTAAAAGAGAAAAAGAAGGAATAGGCACAGATAATAAAATGAATTTTTTTATTGATTTATCTATTGGCAATTTAGCTCGTCATCAGGGCACTTTTGTTGCTTACAAAGATGGAGTATTATGCGGGCAAAGCAGAGATAGAGATAAATTATTAGAAAATGCAAGTTACGAATTCTTTACGCCAAATCTCTCTCTATTTAAAGTTCCAAAAAATAGAGAAAAATTAGAAATTTTATACCTCTCCAGTCCTTTTAATTGCATAAAATAATGTTGCTCGTTAGTTTTTTATTCTATATCTTTACTTCAATTATTTCTCTTTTATCTTAGCCTTATTTAACGGAGTCATCTGTTCCCATGTCTTGGAGAACATCTGCTCAATGGTTTGCGAGAAGAAATCGCTTGAAAGCCAGACTCCAACATCATAATTTGGATGCACTTTTTTATCATCCAAAAGCATGAATAGCAATTGCGCAGAATCTATAATAACAAATCTTCCGTTCATTCCCCCCTTAGTGCTGTCACGCACTTCTCCCACTTTTGAAAAATCCTTTGCAACCTTATAATTTTCAGGCGTCACAGGGGCAGCAATCTTTATGCTTACGCCTCTTTTCTTTGCTTTTTCCAATGCAGGAAGCAATGCCTCAAATTTCCTGTTCAAGCCTTCAGCCGTAGTGACAATAGTTAGGTCTTTTTCCGCAGACCTTATCATCATGTCAAGATGATTATACAGATTCTGCCTTCCTCTCAAGCTTCCCGACAAGTCAGAAGGCTCAATGAATTTAACTCCGTTCGTGTAAAGAGAATTCAATTCACTTAGAACATCATCACTTTTAAGCTGCTCAAGCCTTTTAGTCTTATTATGTGCATCAACCATCAGATTTCTCTTCACTCTTTCAACAACTTCCTCTGGTTTTAGAGCGATAAACTTAATAGGCTTGCCCAATCGCATCACAACAAAACCTTTTTTTTCTAAAGATTCTAATATGTCATATGTTCTGCTTCTTGGAACGTCAGAAATATTGCTCAACTCTCCTGCTGTTGAGACGCCCCTTGATAAAAGCGCAGTCCAGACCTTTGCCTCATACAAATTAAGGTCAAATATTTTTCTTAACCTGCTTAAAAATTCCTCCTTGATTATCATTATTTCCCACACCTCTTACAAACTTTAAATATTTGTAGTATTTAAATCTTTTCAAACTATGCCCCTCAAAAATTACAAAAAAGAATAGTAACTTTTTTGCTCCTTATCTCAAACTCTGAAGTCGGTTTGGAGATATTATCAACAAATTCAATCTTCTTTGAGTTTGTTCTTTCTTTCAGAAATTGGGCAAATCTTTCTAAGATGCCTTTAAGCTCCCCTTCAGCAGATATTTTTAATAAGATTAAATCGCCTCTCTTCAAGCCAGCTTTCTTTCGTGCAGACTGCACATGCCTCGCAAACTCTCGTGCATATCCTTCTGCCTCCAATTCAGGCGTCATTTCATTATCAAGTTCTACTTTCAATTTATCCTCGCCCTTTTCCCACTCAATTTTCTTCACATTCAATTGTCTTGCAATAATATCTTCCAGTTCTTTGTTTAATTTTTTGTAATAGATAACTGCCTTTCCAAGCGGCCATTTTAGTCCAATCTTAGCCTTGTCCCTCTTTGCAAGCCCTTTCTCAATAATCTCTCTGGCAATGCCAAATTCTTCTTCAAGTTTTTTATCAACCTTTTTCTTGTCAGCTTTAGGCCATTCTGTTAAATGTACGCTCTCTTCCTTGGCAACTTTTTTCTTTTTCAGCTCCTGCCATATTTTTTCAGCTAAGAAGGGTATTATCGGGGCGCATAATCTCGTTACGTCTATAAAAATACTTCTTAAAATTGCCCTTGCGTTCTCGTCATCATTCGCCAGTCGCTCTCTTACTAATTGAATATACCCCCTGCTTAGATCATTAATCCAAAAATTATACAGTTCTCTTGTGGCATAATGGGGATGCAAATTATTCAATTCTTCAGTTACATTCTTAATAACCGAATTAAATCTGGAAATAATCCATTTATCCTCTATCTTTTTCGCCGAGCCCCTTGGATTTTTTTCAACCAATTTTTCAATGTTATATAGTATGTTAAGATTATTTCTGGGCTCTTTTGCCGCATTAAATCCAAATCTTAATTCTTGAGACGGATCCTGCAGCGAGTATAATAATCTCATAGGGTCTGCCCCGATTTTTTCGACTGCCTCGTCAAACCAGATAGCATTGCCCTTGCTCTTATGCATCTCCTCTCCCTTTTCGTCTTTCAATGTTTCGTATCCGAACAATGCCTTAAACGGAGCCTTCCCAGTTAAGGCTACAGAAGCCCACATTAAAGCATTAAACCACCCCCTATACTGCCCTGGAAGATTTTCTGATATAAGATCAGCAGGAAACCATTGCTCCCAATATTTCTTATCGTTTAAATAATTTAAAGTTGAAAAAGGAACAATGCCTGCATCAAGCCATGCATCTCCAACATCTTCAATCCTTTCAACATTATTTCCGCATTTCTCGCATTTTATCACAATCTCGTCTATCCACGGCTTATGTATCTCCGGAAGATTGTCAACTTTTTTCTTATCAACAGCTTTTTCCCTTAATTCTCTTAAATTGCCTATAACATGAATATGCCCGCATTTGCATTCCCATATTGGCAATGGCAGCCCCCAATATCTCTTCCTTGAAATTAGCCAGTCTCCCATGTTCTTGAACCATTCTCTCTGCCTTATCTTCCCGTATTCAGGATACCATTTTATTTTCTTATTCTCACTGATTAATTTGTCCCTTATCTCATTACATTTGATATACCATTCGTCAATCAATCTGAATACAAGTTCTTCTCCGCATCTCCAGCAATGAGGATATCTGTGCCTGTAAGGCATTGTTTTATAGACAAAACCTCTTTCTTCCAAATCTTTAAGAACAGCTTTATTCACTTCAGAATATTTTCTAAGGCTGAATTCCCCATAACCTTCTTTATATACGCCTGCGTCATCTAAGGGAGAGATAGCGCGCAGGTTCTCTCTCTTACCCAAATAAAAATCCTCTGTGCCGCATCCAGGCGCAATATGCACAATGCCTGTGCCTTCATCTTCAGAGGCCAAATCCCACAAAACAACTTTATGCTTGATTTCTCTTTGCTCCCCAAGTTCTTGATAAGGCATAACATACTCTAAATTCTTTAATTCAGAGCCTTTTTTCCTCTCAAGAATTTTATGCTCTCCATCAAGAATCTTGACTAAAGATTCAGCAAGCCAGTATTTTTTTCCATTATTCTCTGCCCTGACATATTTTATATTTGGATTTACTGCAATTGCAGCGTTTGCAGGCACAGTCCATGGAGTTGTGGTAAAAATCAGGAAATATTCATTAGGCTTGTCTTTCAATGGAAACTGCATAAACAAAGCAGTATGCGTCACTTCTTTATAGCCCTCTGTTATAATATCGTGTTTTGAGCTTGCAGTTCCGCATCTCCAGCACCACGGGACAGCGTCCTTGCCCTTGTGCAGCCAGCCCTTTTCAAAATATATTTTGAGCAAATGCCAGTTATGCAGATTATTGTTATCAGTCATGGTATAATAGCTTTCATCCCACGCCATCCATTGCCCAAGTTTGATTGATTGCTCTCTCTGTATCTTAGAAAATTTCTCAACTCTTTTCCTGCATGCCCTGACAAAATTAAGAACTCCGAATTTCTCTATGTCTGCCTTGTTTTTCAGTCCTAAATCCTTCTCTTCCTCTCTCTCAACCCATAATCCCTGGCCGTCAAAGCCGTTTTGAAACCTCTGCTCAAAGCCCTGCATAGCCTTGAATCTCTGAAAAACATCCTTGTAAGTTCTCCCCCATGCATGATGCACCCCCATTGGATTGTTTGCAGTTATAGGACCGTCAATAAAGCTCCATCTTTTCTTTCCCTTATTTTTCTTCCTAAGTTTGTCAAATATCTTGTTCTTTTCCCAAAATTCCAGGATTTCTTTCTCTACTTGCTGCGGATTGTACATTTAATAACTTACAAATATTAGTTTTTAAACTTTTCAAATTAGACATTAGAAATTATTTAGGAGTTTCTACTATTATACTAAATTCTTCAGGAAATTTTCTTTTTACATGATGATAACTTAGAACGGCTTCTTGTAAAAATTCATGCAATATATCTGATAGTCCATTATAAAATTTTTTATTTTCTTCATCTCCTAAAAATTTTAAATGATAAAGACAATGCTTTTTTTCCATTGGACATTTAACATAAAAAATTTCGTCCCCACTATATCTTCCTTCAAGTTTCTCTTTATTTTTATCCTCAAACTCAAAAACTCCTAATAAACTGGCATTTAATGTCAATCTGTCTTTTCCCATAATTTTTGTGGTAAATAGGACTATTTAATAATTTCTATATTAATATTATATCTTACTCTTTATCAGGCTTATTAAACTAACAATTAAAATGAATCCCGAAGTAAAGGCAATATGTTTCATGCCGATTAAATAAAACCATATTCCAGCAAGAATGCTCGTAATAATTAAAATCCTGAACCATTTTCTTCCAGCAGCCAATTCGTCGTAGGAAAGCCAAGCTATTAAATATCCAACAGGAATAGCAAGCAATAAAATTATTATTTCAAATATCATTTTCTAACATGACTATATCTAAACCCTCTCCACTTAATCTATTTATTATGTAGTCTTTTAGCCATGGATAGCCTCTGTTTATCATATTAAAAACTCTTTTTTTTGTCTTAGGAGCTTCGATATATTCTATAATCTTTTTTATTCCTTTATCGCTCGTTAAAATAGATTTGGCCCATTCTTCTTTATCTTCCATCCTTTTTCTTAAGGACTTATAGACTTCTTCGTTAATTACATTCCATTTTAGCAATTTATTCCATGCATTTTCATTCAGCTCAACAACAGCGTATCTCTCTAATCCCAATTCCCTCATAACGCCTACACCATCTTCCAGCCTGTCAACAAAAAAGAAAATATTATCTATTCTCCCTCCAGAATTTCTTATTATAGGAATCCATAAATCCCTGGGGGAAGAGCCTTCATTATTTAAATCACAAACATGAACTACTCTTTTTCCCTCCAAATCTGCCCCGATAATTTTTCCATCTTTATACAAACTAACATGCTTCTTTCTTGAATGAAAAGCAACAGGGTATGAAAAAATCCAATCTCTTGATTCGCCCCCAGATATAACATCATAATTATCATCACCAACCATCAGGGAAATTAGCACAGAAATATTATTAACAGTATCTGCATAAGAATTTTCATTTTTAGTAACAACTTCGCTATTTATATAATAAGGCCCTATCTTGCCAGAAGTATAAATAAAAAAAGTATCGCTAAATTTAAAACCGCTGTTTTCTAAAAGAGAAGCCAGTCCTCTTTCTTGTAAAATAGTCGACAAACTCATGAATTTATTTAATCTTAACTGATATTTAAACTTAATTTTAATAAATAAGTCAATTAAAGAAAAATTCTCCCTCTATCTTATCATAATTCGCGGCAATATCTGTCATTGAAATAACACCGACTAATTGTTTCTTAGAGTCAACTACAGGCAGTCTCTTTATCTTATTTTCCTTCATAATTTTCAAGGCGTCTTCAATTGTTTCATCAGGCCCTATGCTTATAATATTCCTCGACATAACTTGAGATATATTCTTATGCTTCCCAAAATTTTTCAGCAAGTCGTTCTCTGTGATAATTCCCCTTGCCTTCCCTTTATACACAAAAAGCAAGCTTCCTATTCTTCTCTCGCTTAATATCTTGGCAGTTTCAATCAAACTTATGTCCCTTTCAATAATATAGGGCTCTTTCATTAGCTCTTTTACTTGCATGTATGAGATAAAATTAATTAATATATAAGTTTATCTAAATCTGGTTCTGTGAAATCTTTGATTGACAATATTAACAAAAATAAATCAGATTTGATATAGATAGATTTTTAAGGGCTCTTTTTATTAAGATTTTATGAGTGAATACGATAAAGTAAACTTAGAGAATGATTCTATCATTCTTAATAATATTACTATTGATGACTTAAACACTTATAAAATTCTAAAAGATATTCAAGAGAATAAGCGAGAAGATTTTATTAAAAAAGCAATTGTAATTGGAACCATAGGATTAAGGAATCTTTACCTGACTGAAAATGTAGATTATATTGAGAAGGAATTTAAAGAACTATTAAAAGGCTTAGAAAATCAATCAAAAGATATTAAATTTATGATTGAAAAAACTCTTGATGTAGATAGTAATTCGAGCTCCTTAGGAAAAATGAGGGTATTATTTGAAGATTACTTCGATAAAAGAAAAGGTAAGATTAGTGATTTATTAAGCCCATTTGAAGATGATTCTCCTATTAAAAAGTTGAAAGAAGAGATTTTCAAGAAAATACAAGAATTAAGAGATGATTTAATCAAAGAAAAAACTGTTGGAGAAATGATGGAAAAAACAACATTAAAAGGGGAAAAGTTTGAAGAGATGGTTATTGAATCAATTGAAGATTTTTGTTCTGAGTATGAAGATAAAGTTATTTTTGTTGGTGAAAATTTGGGCAAAACCAACAAAATAGGAGATATCGCTGTAGATATTGATGGAGATGAGAACAAAAGAGTTATTATTGAATGTAAAGACAGTTCTGCTTATTCTCACAAAAAAACCATTGACGAAATTAATGATGCAATAGAAAATAGAAATGCAAAGTTTGGGATATTCTTATTTAAATCTCAATCTCAAATTCCTTCGGCTTTGGAACCGATGAAAATTACAAATAATTATATCGTTACTTCTTTCGAGAATTATGGTCTTTATTTTTCTTTTAGAGTTGCGAGATTATTTATCGAACGTGGTGCCGAAGCAAATAAAAAAGAGATACCTCTTGATGAAATTCAAAAGGAGGTAGAAAATTTGAAAAACAAATTATTGGATTTCAAAAATATTCAAACCAAGTTAACACAAATAGACAACGCAAGTGATTATATTAGGGAGAACATAGACAGATTAAAGAAAGATATTGAAAATGGGTTGGGTTCAATAAAAGAACTCCTAAATAGCTAATTAAATTTGTAGATTTATATAATTTTATTTTACATTACTCATCTTAATCAAATCCAGCCATCGATTTTTTCCTAACTCTAAATTAGAAAAAAGTAGATAATTCTTAATAAATTAAGATTTTAAATCTTGTCAATCTCTTCGGCAACTTCAAAATCTTTTGATGTCAGGCCTTTTACAGAATGCGTAGTCAAACTTATCCTGACATTGTTATAATTAATAATAATATTAGGGTGATGATTATGCTTATCCGCAATTTCAGCAACTTTATTGACAAATTCCATAGTTTCTTTAAAATTCATAAAAGTCTTGTCTTTTACAATAGAATCAGCATCCAAAGCCCAATTCTGCAATTTAGACATTCTATCATGGATTTCAGATAATGGCATCATGAATATTTTATATAATTAGAGTTAATAAGATTTTCTAAAACGCCCGGACCAGGAATCGAACCTGGATATCCCGAAGGAAAACGGATATTTGCCTTTCTCTTCTCTCGTGTAAGGAGGGGAGAACCTTGTTAGCAATCCGCCGCAGTACCATTGTGCCATCCGGGCGCAGAGTTAATCAACAATTTAGGCTTATAAGCTTTATTCCTCCAACACTATAATGCACAAATATGCAGATGGCAAACTTTAAAAGTCCTGCCCTCGCCTTAATATTATAGCAGCGTGGACCAGCCTGGAATGGTCGCGAGGCCCATAACCTCGAGGTCGGTGGTTCAAATCCACCCGCTGCTATAGAAATCTTTTCGCTCTTTCAATTTGAACAGGATTAGCGCTTCCAATGAGATTAAACCATTTTTTTAATTGCTCTTTTCCACTTATTCTCACTCTTGTCTTGCCCCTTTCGTGATTCTGTATCTTATATTTGAAATTAAATTCATCTAAAATGCCATTTACTTGTGCCTGCGCAGGAGAAGGACATAATCTTATCTCTATTCTAGGGTAAATAGTTCCATTATTATTAAATACGCTTAGACAACCATCAGTATCAAATAATCCTTTTAGAACCATTAGGCCTAATTTTCCACTTTGATAATCTGTCGGTATTTGCATTTTACCCCACTTAGGAGAAATTTTTAAGCCGATATTATTTAATACGTAATTTAATGCATTTAATTTATGAGTGCAAATATCAACTGCATTTTCATTTTTCTTATAACTCAATCTTGCTTCAACATTTAGAATATCCTTAAAGATATTTACAATATAATCTATATATCCCTTATTTCTAGAATCCAAAGTTACTTTTACTGTTCTATGAATTTTAATTTTATTTCCGGCTTTAGTTTTATATATGCCAATACTTCCATCACCCAACATTATACCAATAAATTCTGCGATTTTTTCTTTATTTTCCATATTTCTTTTAAATCCCAAAGCCAAGAAATTTATATACTTATGTTATAATTGTATAAATAATAACTCTTATCCATCATAAATTTTCATTCCAGTAATATCATGAAAAGCCATGAATAAGCGCGGGCGATTTTGCCTTATTGATTCAGAATTTAAGCTATAAATTTCAATATCATTTCTATAATTAACCAACGCTGAAACAAAATCCTCTTCGCAGCTATTGAAGAAATTGCTAAGAAATTCTCCGCATTCTGGAATTGCCAAAATCCACTTTTCAAGCTTTCCCTGTTAAATTCCATTTAATTTAAACTATCAAAAAGCTTTTTATATTTATTCAATTTGCTTAAGCCATGGCGCAATTAATCTTAGGCATAGACGATTCAGGAAGAGGCCCTTTGATAGGCCCGATGATTCTGGCAGGGGTGCTTTTAGACAAGAACGGAGAAGCAGCACTGAAAAAATTAAATGTAAGGGACTCAAAGCAGGTTATACATTCAATGAGAATAAAGCTCGCAAAAATAATAAAAGAAACAGCACTGGCATATCACATTGCAAAAACCTCTCCAGATGAAATAGACTCTGCAATAAAAAAAGGAACAAACCTGAACACTCTAGAAGCCATCAAAACAGCAGAGATAATAAATGAATTAAACAATAAAAAAGAGAAAATTAAGGCAATAGTAGACTGCCCTTCAACAAACATAGCGGCCTGGAAAAAAACTCTTGTTGGTTTCATAGACAATCCGGAAAATTTAAGCGTTTTATGCGAGCATAAGGCAGATGTAAATCATGTTTCAGTTTCAGCTGCCTCAATAATTGCAAAAGTTGTAAGAGAAGAGGAAATAGAAAAATTAAAGCAGAAATACGGCGATTTCGGCTCAGGTTATCCGTCTGATCCAATAACAAAAACATTCCTCAAGGCAAAAGGCAAAGAGCTTGCAATCTCAGGCCTTTTCAGGAAATCATGGCAGACATGGAAAAAGCTCTATCCAGACAAAGAGCAAGTAACTCTTAATGATTTTTAATAATTTCAGTCATTTTATTAGGAGGGGAGAACTTCCGGGGAACCTTGGTTCCCCAAGCCTTCTGTTAAATCAGATATAAAGTTTAACATTATATCATCATAATAATTCCTAGAGTGCCACCATAACCTTTACATACTTTCTATAAGTGATATTAAGATATAAGGTTTATTTTTATATTTTCGCTATATTTATATAACATAAAGTCTTATCGATATCATGCATAAAAGAGGCGTATCAAGAATCGTAGTTATTCTGCTTTTCATTATCTTTGCATTGGCAGCAGTAATAATTATTTGGAATTTTGTAAGGATATTTATCGAAAGAGAGGGCGAGATTGGAAAGATAAAAACTCAACTCTTAACAGAAAGAATTGATATTATTAGCGTTCAATTTAATCCGAATGATCCTTCCTTAATAAATATCTCAATAAGAAAAAATAAAGAGAAATTAATTTTGAACTCTACGGAGACCATTAAAATTTTGTCATCAAGTATTGATACTATCTCTGCAGTGGATGTTTCTGGGAGTATGCGTGCATGTCACGGTATAACTTCCTCTTGTTGTACAGGCACTCTAAGAGGAACTTTTGATAGTCCAAATAGATGCGATGATTTAGCAAAGGATAAAGAGAATGATTGTATTAACATATGTGGGGGACAATGGGAGGATAAACTACTGGGGGCCCAAAACGCAAATAAAGAATTGGTTAATTCTCTTATTAATCCGGAAAATAATAATAGAGTTGGTTTTGTAACCTATAGCCGCAGAGTAGTAAGCGCAACCTCCATAGATCTTACAAATGATGAAATAGCTTTGGAGAATATTATTGATTTATGGGATATAAGCAGCCAAACATGTATCTGCTGTGGCATAAACGATGCAAAGACAAGATTTGAGCAGCAGTCTAGAGCAGATAGGCCAAAGGTAATGATAGTCATGAGTGATGGTCAACCAACAAGAAGGTGCCCTGAACAAAATACCAGAAATGCTGCACAAGATGCAATTAAAGCAGCTTGCGATGCAAATGCAACGCTTCAAAATCTAATAATTTATAGTGTAGGTTTTGGTTCAGATGTAGAGGAATCAACGTTGCAACAAATAGCACAATGCGGAAACGGGCAATATTTCTTTGCAGATATAGGCACAATAACAGACACATATAAGAATATAGCCCAAGAAATAAAAAAAACTTCTTTTACGTCAATACAAACATTCAATTATATAAAAGTTGTATTCTATAATGAAACAAGTTCGCATGAGGAAATAATAACTAATATTCCAGAAAATATTTTCGAAACAAAAAAATATAATTTTAATTTACTAGGAAAAATAGATAATGTAGAGAGAATAGAGATCTTTCCCGTTATTGTGACAAAATCCGGAAAAGAAATAATAGGCCAGAGCTTAGATATTTGGAAAATAAAATAAAAATCTAAATTTTAATTTATTCTCTTTCCATTCTCGTAAACAATCATCTTTCTCTTTCCCAATTCCTCAAAAAAATCTTCAGGGGGTATAATGGCTTCAGGAGCAAAGCTTCCTTTTTCTTTTATAATATCATTTTTAATCATTTGCGCCATAATGCTCGCAGGCATTCCGGTATCTATGTTGCATCCTGCATCCTCCCATCCTTTCAATGTCGGCGCAATGCACTCTATTTTTGCATATTTATTCTTGCCATCTTTTTTCCCGTTTATATGTACCCATAAATTTTCTGTTTCTTTATAACCATCTGGAATTGATATGCCCTTTAATACCTCTGTCAATAAATCTATAGGGCATATTTTCATGCCATTGAAATTGATTTCTTTGTAGCTTCCTAAACCAAGTTCTATCATGTCCATTATTTTGTCAAAGGAATGTTTTGGGAAACCCGCATAGGTTTTAACATCCCTTAAGCCCATATTTTCAAAATAATGATGAAATGTATAACATTCTGGATGATGGCTCTCGTTAAAGCATTTTTGTTTACCTATAGATCTGCAATAGCAATAGGTTGTAGAGTCTAATGGTTTTATTTTTACAAATTTTCCATGTTTAAAGATTGTTGCAGGATTTGTAAACTCCTCTATTATACTCTGAATTGAAAATGGAACAACGAATTTTTTTATATTAGAACTCCAATCAAAACCAACATCTATTTTATTTATCTTATCAAATTTTTTAGCTATATATCTAAGCATAATATTGCACACTCCAGGAATAGAGCCAGCTCCTGTTATATGGATGATATTTTTTCTTTTTAATTCAGGATTTAATGCAAGTTGTTTTTTCGTCATGCCTATATCTGAGCCAAGATCCAATGAATTAACATTTGCCTTCAAGCATACCTCTAAGACATTTAAGTCCCAATCACCCTCTGCGCAATTTATTACAACGTTAGTTCCAGATTCTTTAATAACCTTGCTTGTATTTTCCAAATTTCTAAGTTCCAAATATCTAAATCCTGTTTTATCATATTTTTTCAATAAATGCTCAACTCTTGATTTATCTCGCCCGCATAACAATACAGAATAGCCATTTTCAAGCAAATCACGAGAAACTATTCTTCCCTGTATGCCCGTTGCTCCTAAAACAAGAAAATCCCACCTCATCAAAAGAATAAATCTTCTTTATTTAAAAAGATAACTATTACGTGAGCTGTTAAGATGATATGAGAATTCTAGAAAATTAGATTAAAGCTTTCAGCTTTAATC
>CAZNQS010000020.1:0-21037 GCA_964575515.1 Candidatus Woesearchaeota archaeon
ATAAATGGGTTCCTCGAGAAACAACAACTGAAGAGCCAAAAGTCTGCCCTAAATGTAAAAGTCCTTATTGGAATACCCCGAGAAAAAGTGAGGAGAGAAAATGAATAAAAAAGGCAATTGGACATTATCAGCGATCTTTGGAATAGCAGGAGCAGGATTGGTAATATTAACTTTTTTATCTGATTTGTCTAAATGGTTTATTTTATTAGGAATAATCTTTATAATCCTCGCTTTTATGGCAAATAGGTAATAACATGGTAAGAAAAAAACAAGAAGAAATGAAAACAGAAAAAGCTCAAAATGAAGGAAGTTTTCAAAATCAACTTATGAGAGAGATAAATGACCTTCGCTTGCAGGTTTTTGAAACTCGTAAAGATATTCAATCTGCAGTAGTTCCTAAATTTCTTGATATATCTACTCAATTAAAAGATTTAATTGAATTGTCCATTGAAATCTGGCGATTGGAGAATAAAATCAATAAAATATTTACAAATATATCAGAAGCTCAAAGAGAGAGTATAACTAATTCTATCCAAAAAGTAAAGAGGTATTTAGGAAAAAATGATATCGAGATTTTAGATTATACAGATAAAAAATTTAATGATGGCATAAATTTAGAGATATTAGCAGTAGAAAAAGATTTGTCAATTAAAGAACCAATAATCAAAGAGACAAAAGAGCCAACAATTATGTACAGAGGACAGGTTGTAAAAAAAGGTAAAGTGATAATCTTAACAAATGAAGATAAATCAGTTACAGAGGTACCTAAATGAATAAAGATATTATTTTAATAGGAATTGATTTGGGGACTACAAACTCTTCAATAGCAATTAATGTAAATGGTAAAGTTGAGATAATAAAAAAACCGGGCGGAGTAGAATATACTCCCTCTGTTTTTGGTTTTGATAAATCGAAAAATAAAATTGTTGGCCAAAAAGCTTACGATCAACTTTATAAATTTTATTCTGAGGATAATGATAAAAATTTTAAGGCTGAAATAAAGAGGGAGATGGGAACACCCGGAACAATTTACTTTGAAAGAGCAAAAGTAAAAATGACTCCTGAAGAGATTTCTGCAGAAATTTTAAAAAGTCTTAAAGAAGATGTTTTGCGTAAATATCCAGATATAGAAACAATCGGAGCTGTGATTACAGTTCCTGCTGCTTTTTCAGTATTACAATCTGAGGCAACAAAAAGAGCAGGCAATCTAGCAGGATTTGATTATGTAATTCTTTTGCAGGAACCAATAGCTGCTGCAGTATCTTATGGATTTATGAATGCTAAAAATGAAAATTGGTTAATCTATGACTTGGGCGGCGGAACCTTTGATGTTGCTTTGATATCTTGCAAAGATGGGATGCTATCAGTTTTAGGACATAACGGGGATAACTTTCTTGGTGGAAAGAATGTTGATTGGGATATAGTAGAAAAAATAATTGTTCCAAGAATATTAGAAAAATATAAACTAACAAACTTCAAGAGAAAAAATCAGAAGTATTCTCATATCTTTCCACGATTAAAATATTATGCTGAATCTGCAAAAATTGAATTATCTCAATATAAAAAAACATCAATTGAAATTGAGGACATTGGAAAGGATGAAAATGGTAAGTCAATCGAGCTATCAATTAATGTATTAAGACACGATATCGAACAAATTATTAAACCATTGGTAGATAAAACAATAGAACTAACTGAAGAAACTCTAAAAGAATCTGGAATTAAATCTTCATTGGTAAAAAGAATTATTCTTGTTGGCGGTCCAACTCAAATGCCTTATCTCCAAGAAAGGCTTGAAAAAGAACTTAAAATTAAGATTGATTCTTCTGTTGATCCATTAACCGTAGTTGCGCGTGGGGCTTGCATATTTGCAATGGGGCAACGGATACCTAAAAAATTCTTAAAGGAGAATTCAAAAAAGAATAAAGATGGAACACATAACATTACTTTGAATTATTCTACATTGACTTCTGACCAAGAGGAATCAGCAACGGGAATTATTGAGGGTCTAAGTGATGATGAGCAATACTACCTTCAGATACAATCAGATAGTGGAACATTTTCGGGACAAAAGATAAAAATGAATAAAGGGAAGTTTTATTATTCTGTAAATCTCGAGCCAAACAGAAATAACCTATTCTGGATTTATGTTTTTGATAGTAGGGGTAAACCTATTAAAATATCGCAAGATTCTTTTATAATAACTCATGGTCTTTCTGTTTCTGGAGCCCCCATACCTCATTCAATTGGTGTAGTTGTAGCATCAAGAGATTTCTCTAAAAATCAAATAACAAATACTTGTGAGAAGATTTTTGAAAAAGGATTAGTATTGCCACTAAAAAAGACATTAGATGTTTATAAGACTTCTAGAAAATTAAAGAAAGGGGAAGATGCAACATTAGATATAGATATAGTTGAGGGAGAATCAGAAATCCCAGATAGAAATACTTATTTATGTAAATTAGGAATAAAAGGGAAGGAGTTGCCTCATGATTTGCCGGCTGGAACTCCTGTTGAACTAACTTTAGAAATGAATGAGTCTAGAGAATTAGTTGTTACAGCTTATGTTCCTTTAATTGACCTTACCTTGAATGCAAGATATACCATAAAAGATGAATCAGTAGATGTTGAGAGTATAGGTTCAGAGTTAGAAGCTCAAAGGGCGAGAGCCGAATCTATTCTAGAGGATTGCTCAATAGAGGAAAGAAAGAAAATTGTAGATAAGATACAGTCAGTTTCTGAAAGTGTTGATAAATCAGACAATGATGAAGATGAAAAAAGAAAAGCAAATAAGCAGCTTAAGGAACTTAAAATTGTTTTAGATGATGTAGAAGAAGATAAAGAAATGCCCCAGTTAATAAAAGAATATAAAACAACTGAAGCGAATGTAGAGAAAATTATTGAAGAATATGCCGAGCCTAAAGATAGAAGTGAATTTAGGACTAGGCTTAAAAGTATTAATGCCGAAAGTAAGAAAGCCATAAGCGAGAATAATAAAACATTATTGATAAGGGTTATTGAACAATTACTTGAACTTAGACAAACCGCCATATTCTCAAATCCATCGACATGGGTTGATCAATTTAGAGAAATGACACAAAATGGGAACTTCATAAATGAAAAAGAAGCGAAGTATTACATCGACAAAGGGGAAAGGGCTATTCATGGGGGAGATGTTGACGAGTTAAAGCGTTGCACAAAACAACTTAGCTTATTACTTCCACAAGAGGAGCGAGCTAAAATTAAAATATCGGGGATAAGTAGATAATATGACCAATTTAATAGAAAATAATGCCTATAGAATATTGGGTCTAGATATAAATGCAAATCAAAAAGATATTTTGAAGAGATATAAAGAAATAATTAATAGATTAAAAATGGACGATTATCCTGAATATGACTTAGATTTAAATTTACCAAAGAAGTTACGTAACGAAACGAGTGTTAATGATGCATTAAAACGTTTACAATCTCAAAAAAGTAACATTAAAGAATACTTTTTTTGGTTCCAAATTAATGATTCTATTGATAAAAAAGCATTAAAGTTTATTCAAGAAAAAGATTTTGCTGGTGCTATTCAGATATGGAAAAATGCTTCTAAAGGAGAAAATACTACTTCATATATTTATAAGAAGAATCTGGCTTTGCTATATTGCTTAATATTATTCAATAAAAACAATGCTTCAAATCTAAAAGAATCTTTATCTATATGGCATGAGCTTTTGAGTTCTGAAAAGTTTTGGATTACAATAATAAAGAAGTATACTTCTAGCAGTGAACAAGATGCAAACTCTGAAGTTATTCTAGACTTTAGGAAGAATGCAGTAAAAAATATCTCGGATATATACACCGAACTCCATAGGTTGCACAAAGATAACAAATATGTTAAAGATTTTCAAGAAATATTTAGAACGCATGGAGAAAGAACTGAGAAAAATGTTTTGCAACCAATCTATCAATCAATCTATGAACATTTAGAAGATTTAAAGAAAATAGAGATAAATGATGATACAAAGATTAAAGAAACAGATATCGAAAAAATATACAAGATAATAGAATTGATTCAGGCAGAACTAAATAAATTAGAAGGTACTGGTTCCTATAAAATCGATCAATCTTTAATTGTTAGAGACCATGTTGCTGAAACTATAAGACTTACTTCAGTTTTAATTTATAATCATACTACCTTCTTAGAAGATTCTTCTAAACTTTTGAAAGTGGCTATTAAGATTTGCGGAACCGATAGTTTAAAAGACAAGCTTGAAGAAGATGCGAAACAAATCAAAAAGAACGATAAACAGGCATTAAGGGTAGAAATTTCCGGATGGTTTTCAAATAAAGAAGTAAAATTTAATAACACATTTTTAGAATATAAAGACAAGAAAATATTTTACAGAGATGTAGATTGGGTATCTTATCAAGCAACGTCACATAGTATAAATGGCATCCCTACTGGAACGACATATAAATTTAGAATAAGCACGGAAGATGATGAAATATCTCTTTCCTTAAATGAGGAAACATGGAATCAGTTTATTAATCTGTCCAAACAATTAATAGAGCCCATAATAATTAAAAAAATAATTAGACAAATCTTTGAAAAAAATATTGAATATGTGATCGGTGGAGTAAAGTTAAATAAAAAAGGTTATTCAAGAGATAAGTTTTGGGGAGGAGCTGATGAAGTTTCATGGGGTGACAGAATTTTTATCCCAACATATCACGCAGGACAAGTAATTTTATTTAAAGAAGAAAACGGGGGAGGAAAAAGTTTCGCTCAGGTTTCAATGGACGAAGGAAATTCAGTTCTCTTACCAGAGCTTATACCCGCTTGTGTAGAATATTATCATCATTACGGACATTTAAAAAAGGTTGAAGATAAACCTACCGAAACGGATAAGAATAAGACAAAATCAAATAGCAAAACATATAAGTTATTTGGAAAAAAATTTAGGTTTACATAACATGAATTCAACAAAACCAGTATTATACAATGGGTTTAAAGTAAAAGTAGGACTAACTATCAAGAATAGATTAGAACGTATTTTCTTTACAGAAGTTTATGAATTGTCAGATTCTTCATATCTATATTTATTTTTGAACTTTAATCCAAATGAAGTGGTTGATAGAACTGAAAGATATAACTTAATAAGAATTGAGATCGAAGGAGAAAAATATTTGGGGGTTATAGTAGATACTTACTCAAAATCACAAATTACTTCTATAAGAGAAGATTTAACAAGTTTAAGAGGATTTGAATGTGTTGCTGGGATGAAGACATTAAAACAACAGCTAATTGCAGATGTTATTAATCCGCTAAAACATCCAGAGAAATTCAAAAAGTTTAATGTATCTATTCCAAACGGAATAATCTTATATGGACCACCAGGCTGTGGAAAAACCTTTATTGTTAGAAAGTTAGCTGAAGAACTAGGTTATAATTTCTTTGAAGTAAAACATTCTGATTTAGCTACCCCCTACATACACGGTTCAGTTAATAATATTGGAAAGGCATTTGAGATAGCAAAACAAAATGCTCCAGCTGTCTTATTCTTTGATGAAATCAGCGCACTAGTTCCTGATAGAAAAAGTTTACATGATTCTTCATCACATAAGGAAGAAGAGGTTAGTGAGTTTTTAATGCAGTTAAATGATGCGGCAGAAAATAAAATTCTTGTTGTTGGAGCTACAAACTACATTGAAAGAATAGATTCTGCAGTACTAAGGCATGGTAGATTTGACAAGAAAATTTATGTTTCTCCTCCAGATTTTGAAGCTCGTAAAGCTCTATTTCAGATTGGTCTTAATAATCGGCCTCATGATAAGAATATAGATTTTAATCATTTAGCTAAAATTACCGAAGGATTAACTTGCGCAGATATAATAGAGGGCATAATAGAGCCATCTGCTAGAAATGCAGCCAACCTAAATAAAGAACTAATTGATCAACTTTTAATAGAAGAAGAAATTTATAAAATTAAACCAAAGAGTTCTTTTAAAAAAAAGAATAGGGAGAATAAATAAGATTTGCTTATCACCCTCACTCGACTTAAGAATTATCACCCGTTATTGCGACAGAGAGACAAATAAAAATCTTTATAATATGCCTTAATTCTTATCTAATAATATGCGGGGATTCCGCGTCGTTAAGAAGCGAATACCGCGGGAGTTTTGAGGGCCATGAACAAATTAATAGGAATATTTATATAGGAAATATTATTAAGTAAAATATGGAAAAAATAAGAAAAATCTCAAGCAAGGAAAAAGAAAGAAGAATAAGAGAATTAAAGGAGATTATTTTTGAAATAAGAAGAGATCCAGCAACTCATAGACAAATAAAAAAGATAAGTGTTGAGTGTTAAAAATAGCTCCTTTTTAGATCTTTATATGTGTAAAAAGTTGGCGTTCTTATGCGTCTTTTGAGATTTACTATCCTATATGCTTGTAAAGCAATATTATGTTTTAGAGTCTTTTCATCATCTGAGAAGACAAGATCACAATTCTTTAAACTTGCATAAGCAACAATCTTGAAATCATTTTTTATTTTATTTATCTTTTTCACCCCGCCTTTTGCTTTGTATTCTTTGAAATATTCCGAAGCCAAATTACCTATTTCTCTCGTGTCGGGATTCATTTTTGTTTTTACTAATTTATCATAAACTCTTAGAATATTTGGGGCACGCCGTAACTCATCTCTAATTATCTTAAAATTATGAATGACAAATTTGTCATCTCTTAATATTCTTTCTATAAGAGTTATACTATCAGAATCTTCTATAATTTTCCCATATATATTTGTGTCTAATAAAGCGTTTGCCACTTTAAATCTTTTTTACATTGTTTTAAACAAAAGCACATATTTAAAACTTGAGCAGATTAAATTTTTCTTTCTAGTAAGTTTTATAAGCCAGTTAAATTTTCTTCAAGCGAGCGGGGATTCCTGAGTGGTCAAAAGGGCAGGACTTAAGATGTCGGTCTTTCATTAGAAAGATTAGCTAACAGGATAAGAAATCCTGTGGCTTAGTGCCTTCGTAGGTTCGAATCCTACTCCCCGCATATTTGTTGATATACATAATATTAAATAGTCATATTAAATAATAATTCTATATTAAAATAAAATGTCAGAAAAACAAGATTCCAGACTAAATTATTCTCAAGAATGGCCAGATGAATTTATTTTAAAAGGGGGAAGAATAGGTTGTTTAATGTTTCCAGATATTGTATTTAAAAGGGTCAGAGGAGATCATCCAGATAGGCGCTCATATGCTGCACTTCTAGAACCACCTTATCTAACAATTAGAAATATCAAATATAAATAATTATTATAACAAAGTTATATAAATAAATTAGCTATTCTCTTTCTATGAAATTCAGCCATAGAGAAATTAAGGATTTGTTTTATGCAGGAATAATGATTTCTTTAGCTTTTGCTATTTTATTATCTGGAGGATATAAAGCATTATTTTCTTTTGATATTGGCTTGATTTTTGCATTCGTGATTTCTTTTTTTACAGCAGGAATTGGATTTTTGTTGCATGAATTAATGCATAAATATGTTGCGCAGAAATATAAGCTTGGGGCAGAATTTCATGCTTTTTACAATATGCTATGGCTTGCCTTGCTGTTCTCATTATTTGGTTTTATTATAGCTGCTCCTGGAGCAGTTTTTATAAGAGGCGTGATTAATCGAGAAAAAAATGGAAAAATTTCAGTCGCAGGACCTTTGACAAATATCTTTCTCGCTGTCTTGTTTTTAATTCTTTTAATTTTATTTAATGATGGAGGCTTATTAGAATATCTCTTTAGAACAGGATTGACAATTAATGCCTTATTGGGAGCTTTTAATATGATTCCTGTAATGCCATTTGATGGCGCAAAGGTTATTGCTTGGGATAAGAATATTTATTTTATCACTACAATAATTGCTGTTGGATTGTGGATACTGAGTTTATTTGTTTAATTTTTAGTAAAAATTTCTCCTTTTATTTTTTACCAGCCATTTTATCAATTGCTTTATGCCAACTAATATGGCCCTCAAATTTCATGCTTAAGCGCCATGTCAAACCTAAATTAAATATCAACAAAGATATAATTAGACTTTCTGTTTGCCAACTTCCTCCAACTATCTTCCTAATAATCTGATATGCTATAAATAATCCTAACAAGATTAATATTATATCAAGCCAATTTAATTTCATTTATCCTCCAAAAAATTGCGTTTTTATTAATAGAATTATTAATAATATTATAAGAAGAATTATAACGGTCTCTAACCAACTAAAGCCTTTTTTATTCATAAGGAAATAAGTTATTAGTTTTATATAAACATTACTTTTTAATTTATTTGTTTAGAAAGATATTTTAATGTTCGATATTTATAGTTTATATGAAAAAAGATTATGATAGTGATATTGGTTCAATTTTCTTGAAGATAAGTATGTTTGTTTTGCTAATTCTTATAATTCTATCTTTGATATTGCTAATTATGCGCGTTAGTGGAGGTTAAATGAATATCTGGGAAATCTTATCAATAATTGCTCAAATAGTCGCCTATATCCTAGCAATCATAGTTGTTGTTCAGATTATAAAACTTTTATTAGGTGGAAGCTGGAGAATAGAGGAGGTTATTTTAACATTATTGGTAGTCAATATTACCCTTACTTTTGGGATTATGGGTTATTTAATGAAATTGAATAATGTTATTTATGGGCATATTGAGTGGCATAAAGGAAGAAATAGCTTGAAGGATTAGAAACACTTATAAATATCTTAATTTTATTTAGAATATGAAAAAAGGATTTGTAATATCTATTGTTATAATATTGATAATATTAATTGGTTTTTTAATATTTAACCTTCAAGGAGATAAAGGAACTTCATCACGAGAGACGACATCAAATTTTCCAGCTCCAGGAAATGAAAATATTGAAGAGATGATTGTGGGCGAAGAAGCCAATGTAATAGGGATAAGCTCTTCAGGCTTTTCGCCGCAAACATTAACAATAAATCAGGGCGATAGTGTTACATTTGTAAACAAAGATTCACAGGCTCACTGGCCTGCAACTGCTGTGCATCCAACACATACTGTTTATCCTGGCTCTGATATTAAAAAATGCAATACTGCGGAGCAATCAATGATTTTTGATGCTTGCAAAGGTCTAGCTCAAGGAGAAGAATGGAGTTTTACTTTTAATGAAAAGGGAACTTGGCAATATCACGACCATCTCACAGGATTGAGAGGAACGATTGTTGTTAATTAATATGAAAAAAGAATATCTTGCAAATCTTTTTTTAAGAATAGGATTGGCTTTCGTATTTCTATACGCAGGAATTTCAGCATTTATTAATCCAAATTCATGGGTGGGTTTTATCCCTAATATCGGAAATTTCATAACAAAAGCGATATTACTGCAAGTGCACAGCATAATTAATATCATCTTAAGCATATGGCTATTATCTAATAAAAAGATATTTTATGTGTCAATAATCTCAAGCATTTTCCTATTTGGAATTATTATTTTTAATTTGAATTCTCTTGAAATAGTGTTTAGAGATGTGGCTATTTTATTAATGGCTATTGCTTTGTGTGTTTCGAGCTGGGAAAAAAGATAGACTAGAATTAATCTTTATCTCTGCCTATTGCCTTGTGCTAAGCTATATGCTCTTCAAATTTCATGTTTAATCTCCATGTTAATCCTAAATTAAAAATTAGAAGAGCCATAATTAAACTCTCAGTTTGCCAACTTCCCCCGAATATCTTACGTAAATTTGATAAGCTATAAATAAACCCAGTAAAATTAATAAAATATCAAGCCAGCTTAGTTTTACCATTTTAATAAAATTGTATCTTAATTAAATAAATAATTAAAAGGATTATTAATATAATTACAATGATATCGACCCATGTTAGTTTTTTTGCCATAAGCAATTAAATTAGCGATATTATATAAATATAACGAGAGACCAAAATATTTGAACAGCTTTTTGCTCTCTCGAATACGTCAAGAAACTATGTTTCTTGAGCGCCTCAAGATTTGCACTTTACACAAATCTTGAAGCAGCAAAAGACAAACTGATAATTACTTCAGTCTTTTGCTATATAATGCCAAAAGCTGTTTCAGTAAAGAATAAAAAGAATATTTTGTAGCTATATTCATAAAAAAGAGGCAAAATGACAAAAGAATACGATATTATATCAATGGGAAGTGGGGTTGTTGACGCTTTTCTTGATACTGGAGCTAAAGAAAAAAATAAAAGCCTTTCTTTTCCTGCTGGAACTAAAATTTTAATTAAAAATCTTGTATTTAATATTGGTGGAGGGGCGGCTAATACATCGGTTTCTTTTTCTCGACTTGGTTTGAAGGCTGGCTTTTTAGGGAAGATAGGAAGTGGATATAATGGGGATATTATCTTGCGTGAATTGAAAAATAATCATATTGATTTTTTAGGGATGAGAGGAAAAGAGCATACTGGATATTCTATAATACTTGAAGGAGACAGGAAGCATAGAGTTATATTGGCTTTTAAGGGCGCGAGCGACAGCCTGAGATTTGAGGAGATTGAGCTTAAACGCCTTAATACGAAATGGTTTTATTTCACTTCAATGGGAGGGGAATCTTTCAGAAGCCAGAAAAAAATGGCAGAATTTGCGCATAAAAACAATATAAAAATTGCTTATAATCCCAGCAGCTATCATACAATACACGGCGCAGATTATTTAAGAGTGATATTGAGACATACAAATGTGATTAGCATGAATAGGGAAGAGGCGAGTATGTTGGTGAAAAATGGGGATTTGTATAAAGGATTGCGAAAATTAGGGCCTTTAGTTATATCTATTACAAATGGGGAAAAAGACGGAGGTATATATGATGGTAATTTTCTATATAGATACTGGCCGAAGAAAGTCAAAGTGAAAGAAGCGACTGGAGCAGGCGATGCTTTTTCCAGCACATTTGTTGCTGGATTAATAAAAATGAATAATATAGAAGAGGCCTTGAAATTAGCGATGACTAATGCAGAATCTGTTGTACAAAATAGAGGGGCGCAATTAGGCTTATTAAGCTGGAATGAATTAACGAGAATTGTTAGTCATAGACGGTTTAGAATAAAGAAAGAGGTTTTATGAAAAAAGATTTAAGAAACTTCAAGGAACAAGTTCCTTGAGGCCATCAAGAAAAGATTTAAAAAACCTCAAGAGCAAAGCTCTTGATGGCCATCAAGATTTAAAAATCTTGAGGTCTTTTAGCTACAGCAGAGCAAAGCTCCGCTGTCCCATTCAACTTTAAGAAAGTTGAAGGAAAGCAAGGTTATAGCAGAGCAGAGCTCCACTATCCTTTCAAAAAAAATTTGAAAGTAACCAGAGGTTAAAATGAAAATAGCATTTTTTGAAATAAAAAAGTGGGAAGAAGAGCATGTCAAAAAAAAATTGAAGGGGCATAAATTATACTTCTTTAGATATCCCTTGAATTTAAAAAATATCGATAAAGCAGAGCAGGCCGATATTATTGTAAGTTTTATTTATTCTGAATTAAATGCCAAATTATTGAGCAAATTAAATAAATTAAGATTTATTGCAACAATGTCTACTGGCTTTGATCATATTGACTTTGAATTCTGCAAGAAAAATAATATTAAGATAAGCAATGTGCCTTATTACGGCGAGAATACAGTGGCTGAACATACTTTTGCACTAATCTTGGCATTGTCAAAAAAGATTCATAATGCCATTGAAAAAACAAAAAGAGAGGATTTTTCTCTTTCTGGACTTATTGGTTTTGATCTGAAAGGCAAAACTCTCGGAGTAATTGGAGCTGGACATATTGGACAGCATGTTATTAAAATTGCAAGAGGATTTGACATGAATGTAATTTCATATAGCGTTCATCAGGATAAAAATTTAAGCAGGAAATTGGGGTTTAAGTGGGTATCTTCTATCAATAAGCTATTAAAAGAAAGCGATATTGTAACAATACATGTGCCGCTTAATGAGAGCACTAAGCACATGATAAATATGAAAAGCATAAAGAATTTCAAGAGGGGCGCGTATTTGATTAATACTGCAAGAGGGGAGATAGTTGACAATGCTGCTTTGTTATATGGTTTGGATAATGGCATTCTGGCAGGTGCAGGATTAGATGTTTTGGAAGGCGAATGTGACATAAAAGAAGAAAAAGAATTCTTGCATAACGAGAAGAAATGTGATTGGCGCGACGTGATAGAGGCTCATCTTTTATTAAAAGAGAAAAATGTTATTGTAACCCCGCATTGCGCATTTTACACGCAAGAGGCGTTAATGAGAATTTTGGATACGACGCTTGACAATATAAATGGTTTTTTGAAGGGGAGGGCGATAAACAATGTTGTTTAGATATTTTGAATTATAAGAAGATTTAAATATATTATTAGTTTCATGTAAATATGATTGATAAATTAATAGATAATTTTGAAGGCTTGTCGGAAGAAGAAATGTCTGAATATGCAGGAGAGTGGATTGCAATCGTAGATGGAAGAGTGGTTGCACATGGTAATTCATTCAAAGATGTTTATGAATACGCTAAAAATAATTATCCTAAAAATAAAGCCTTAATTGGAAAACTTCCTGATGCTATGCCAACTATTCTTTCCATAAATTAATATGACTTTTTCTTTTAGATATAAACCTATAAAATTAAAATCTGATAATGTCATCTATCGCCCATTAATACCTTTTACGTTAGAGGGGAAAGATGAAAAAATAGATTTCCTTGCCATGCTCGATTCTGGTTCTGATATTAGCATTATTCCAAGGGAAATAGCAGAAACCTTAGGAATACAATATGGAAAGAATAATGAGATAACTGGAATAAGCGGTAGTCCTGTAAATTCCAAAGAAGGAAAAATTAAAGTGATTTTCGGAAAAGGAAGAGAGATTTATCATTTTGAGATTCCTATCTTAGTTCCCATTGATAATATAAATGTTCCAATTATTATAGGGAGGGCAGGGTTTTTTGAACAATTTAGGATAACATTTTTAGAGGCTGAAAGAAGAATAGATTTTAAAAAATTTGTAAAGAAATATTAAGCAAAAACAATCCTACTATCTGCCACTTTTCCATCTTTTTCATTCAATATGAATGGATTAATGTCCAATTCCTGAATATTTTTATGTTTCAATGGAATTTCAGAAACCTTAATGAGGATTTTTTTTAAAAACTCCAAGCTTAATTTTTCTCCCCTGAATCCATAAAATACTTTTCTTGATTTTAATTCGTCTATCATTTCCTGCGCATCGTTTTTATTTATCGGGCATTTTCTTATTGATATGTCCTCTAGCACTTCTGTAAATATGCCGCCCAAACCTAAGAGAATAACATGAGAAAAAGTCATATCTTTCTTAATTCCTATTATTAGCTGCCGTCCTTCAATTTTTTCCTGTACGAGAATTCCATCAAGCCTAATCTTCTTTCTTTTTGCAGTCTGCATTAAATTATTAAAATTTTTCAACAACTCGTCCTTATTATTTACCAGTTTTACGCCGTTTATGTCTGTTTTATGCAATGCGTCATTGGAAATAATCTTTAAGAAGAAAGGAAATTTTAACTTTATTTCACTTATCTCTTTGACTAGCTGGCTTTTTGCAATCGGAATAAATTTAGATAGAAATTTATCAGCTTTATATTCGTTATAAATCACTCTTTTTTGTTTCATGATATTTGAAAGATAAAAGGGCTTAAATAATTTGCTGGGCGTTATATTTATATATAGATAGTATAATTTGGTTAGTATGATATTTAGACCATCATTTACAATTAAAGAATCAAATGGATTGGTTAATATAATATTAGATAATTTCTCGCAGATTGAAATTCTTAGATTATTTCATGAATTAGAAGATTATGTAAAATTTGAGGCAAAAGACGAGGAATTATTAGAAAATGTTGCAAGTCTTCATAGTTTATTAGCAGATACTCCTAAAGGAGTGATATTGAAAAAACTTGAGGAAATCAGACCTGATTTGAATTTTTATTCTTAATTCGTTAATAATCTTTATAAACAATATAATACTATTAATAAGAGCAAAGAGAGGCAAAATGGCAAAAGAGCTTTTGATGTTTTACGGAACTGAGTGCCCTCACTGTCATGAAATGGACCCGCTTGTTGATAAATTAGAAAAAGAGCTTAAAGTGAAGGTGAAAAAAATGGAAGTCTGGCATAATGAGGGAAATCTTCGCAAGATGAAAGAGGTTGATAAGAGCAGATGCACTGGTGTGCCGTATTTCTATAATGAAAAAACTGGCGAGAGCATTTGCGGTGCTGTTGATTATTCTGCTTTAAAAAAGTGGGCAATGAAGAAAAAATGAAATTAATCCTAAATATAGTTTATTCTGTAATTTTACTCGTAGCAATTGCATCAGCAATTGAGCCGTGTAAAGATCCTGGAATAAGAGGAGATTCGAATAATGATGGAATCCTAGGGATTGCAGATGCAGTTTATACTTTGAGTTGGCTATTTCTTGGTGGATCACCTCCACTATGTTTAGAAGCAGTTGATGCTGATGGAGATAAAGAGCTTAAGCTTAATGATGCTATTTATCTTTTGACTTATCTTTTTCAGGGAGGACCTGCCCCTGTAAATCCTTCAGGAGACCCAGAGTTGTTTTTTAGTGGAACTGATGATCCACCTGAACTGGGATTTCTTTATATCGCAGATGATACTACAATAGATGCGTTGTTACAAGATAATGAACTCGTGGACTATATTCCTGAAATTCCAATTAGCAAATTGCCAGCAATGCTTTCAATTTTGGATTCAAGCGAGCCTGATATAAAGTACTGTATTGTAACAGCAAGTTCTCCTTTAGGAGAGATTATTGTTTTTGAAAGCGCTTGGGAAGCTCTTGATAAACTTAAAGGTAATGATATATCATATAATCCATTAGAGTTTATTATTGGAAGAGGAGATATATTGTACGATAGTGAATATTTATTAACAGTAAGATGTACTGATATAGGCGGACAAACAGGCGAGACTAAAATTAAAATAAAAATAGGTCCTCAGCCAATAAAAGAACCAAAAGAAGATACTTGTCGTGAAGGAATAGATACAGCATGTTTATATAATCCAACTCCAGAAGCAGGTGATGAAACATATCTTTGTCTTGAAGATTGTGATACAAATGAAGAACTTGGAGTTGATGGGCCATACACTCCTATTGGAAGAGGAAGATGTAGATTTCTAGAAAATTTATTAATTAACGGAGAGCTTACAAATGAAGGTGATTTAGTTGAAGTTTCAACTTCTTCGTATAACAATGCTTTGCCTGAACAAAAATATGGTTTTGTAACTGAAAGTGCATGCATTACTCCTGATATAACACCTCCTGCAACAGAACCTCTTTCTTTAGATAAATCATCATATGAATTTATCCCATTGACTCATGAAGATGATGATAGAGATTATCCTTCTCCGAAACCATGCTGGGTAGAGAGTGTAAAAATTTATAGACATAAAGGAGATCCTAATCCTCCTGATTTCATTATACCACGACTTTTACTTAATCTCGATTTTCAACAAAAAGTTCCTAAATTACCCTTTTTAGCCCCTGATCCTCACTATCCCCCATATGGACCAATTGAAGGATGGCATTTCATATCTATTAGTCCTAATAAGGGAAAAGTTTCAAGCGTCGAAATAGTATATAAAGTAGGATATGGATTTGCAGTAGCATTTAAATTATTTAAAGGAAGCAATCCTGACTCATGCCCAGAAGCACAGTTTGTACAGGCAATGGTTGATGTTATACAGAAAGATAGCAAAAAAGGTAATTTTATTAGGAACATTGGTAGCTATATGTATAAAGACGAAGAAATTCGGAAAACAAAAAGTTTAAAAGAACTTAGCTTAACAGATGATGTCTCTAAATATTTATATGAGGGAATTATCGGAGCAAATGCATTTACAGATATGCCTCAATCTCAAAAAGATCAATTCTGCATTCCAGGAAGTAAAATATGGTGTAGTGATGATTTTATTAATCCTAGGGCTAATCCTTCTTATAATACTAAAACTGGAAAAATGGATGATGGTGATTTGAAAAAGCATATTAAGGGGACTGAAGCAAATCCTCCTTATATTATCTGGGTTGATACTCCTGGAATAAACCGTATTAAAGGAATCTCTCAATTTACTCAAACTGATGATAACAAAAACTTTATTTCAATTGTTGAAGATTCTCATCCAAGAGCACCTGATAAAGATGGAAATATCTGGAGACAAAGATTTAGATGTGAATTAACTGGCCTTAGAATACTTACTAAATCTAATGGAAATGCTAAACCATCAACTCAATTTACAGAACCAAGCTGTGAATGCGTATCTGAAAGAAGACTTGAAGGGGGTCCTAATTTCGTTGAAGGAAAGACAGGAGAATGGTCAAAGATATCAAGCGAGAGTTGCTAAACTTTATTAATACTATTTAATACTAATGTTAAGAGGTGAGAATGAACAAATCGGAGATTCTTCATGCATACGAGCTCATGGTATTAGGCAGAATGTTTGACAGCAAGATGCTTGCTCTTCAAAGGCAAGGCCGTTTAGGAACATTTGCATCTTCTCAAGGACATGAGGCAATACAAGTTGGAAGCGTTCTTGCCTTAAAAAAGGAGGACTGGATTGTGCCTTATTTTAGGCAATGGCCTGCATTTATCGCACTTAGTTATCCAATGGAGATGTTATTGCAGTATAATTCAGGTGATGAACGTGGAATGACTATTCCTAAAGGAATAAATATTCTTCCTGTAAATATTCCTGTTTCAAGCCAGATTCCTCATGCAGTTGGTTTAGCATGGGGATTTAAGAAGAAAAATCAGAAAAAGGTAGTAGTGTGCTTTCTAGGGGATGGCGCAACATCTAAAGGTGATTTTCATGAGGCATTGAATTTTGCAGGCGTTTTCAAAGTTCCTATTATATTTATCTGCGAAAACAATCAGTATGCAATATCTGTTCCATTAAAAAGACAGACAGCTTCAAAGACAATCGCAGACAAGTCAGTTGCATATGGAATAGAAGGTATGAGAATTGACGGGAATAATGTTGAGGAAATATATAATTCAATAACAAAAGCAAGAGAATTTGCTCTTGATGGCAAGCCTGTTCTTATTGAAGCATTTACATATAGATTAAGTGATCATACGACAGCAGATGATGCTTCCCGCTACAGAAGCAAGGAAGAGGTTGAAAATGCAAAGAAAAAAGATTGGAGAATTATCTTAAAAAATAAAATTATAAATGAAGGATTGTGGAATGAAAGCAAAGAAACGAAGTTAATTAAAAAACTGGAATCACAAGTTGAAAAGGCTGTTAAAAAATTCGAGAGCATAAAGCCGGCTGACCCTTCTGATATTTTTAGATATACTTTTAATGATATGACGCCAGAATTAAAAAGACAGAGTGAGATGCTTAGAGGAGGTTTATGAAATTGGAATTTAGGGTTATTGGAATTGAAAGAAGAAATCCTTATCTAATTGCAGGCATAGATGATGTTATTTTTAATAACGTTGCCAAAGGGGGTATACCAACATTAATATATCATGATTGGGAACCCTCTGTTTCAATTTCAGCCAATCAAGATATTAATGATCTAAATATAGATAATTGTCAAAAGAGGGGATATTCTATAATAAGAATGAGAAGTGGTGGTAGGGCTGTAGTACATACCACAGATACAGATTTCTCATATAGTTTATTTCTTCCTTTTTCTTATTTTAGTTTTGATCCTAGTAAAAATTTAGTTAGGGTTTATGATACTTATTGTCAAAAAATTGCAGAGGCCTTACAAAAAATCGGTGTACCAGCAGAAGTTAGAAATAAAAATGATGTTTTTGTGAATAATAAAAAATTAAGTGGCAATGCACAAAAAATCGCAAATGGTGTAGTAATGCAACATGGGTTAATCCTATATAAAACCCCTGATATAAATACCATGATAGATTTAATGAGCCCTAATCTTTATAATGGAAATTCAGTAAATGAGTTACAAACTCTTTTAACTTCTGTAAGCGAATATAATAAATGGCCTACTGAATTGCATGAACTATTAAAAATTCTTACTACGAGTTTAGTTGGAGATAATTACTATGAAGATTCATTAACTGAAGAAGAAATGATACGAGCTATTAAATTTTCTGAGAATTATAGAGATCCATTTAAAGGGAACAATGGAGCAACAGTTCGAGGTCTTTGCTGGCTTCCAAGAGGGGCTCCTTTAGGAACATACAAGGGAGAAAATCCAAATGGCTGAAGAAAAAAAGAATGAAAAAAAAGGAATTGTAATGGTTGAAGCTTTGAATCAAGCTTTGATGCAGGAGATGAAAAGAGATAAGAATGTCCTTGTTCTTGGCGAAGATGTTGGCAAAGACGGAGGAGTATTCAGAGTTACAGATAAACTAATTGAAAAATTTGGTGAGGAAAGGGTAATTGATACACCATTAGCAGAATCTGCAATTGTCGGAGCAAGTATAGGACTTGCAATCGCAGGTTTCAAGCCTATTGCTGAAATTCAATTTTCAGGTTTTATTCCAGCTGCATTTGACCAAATGATTAATCATCTTTCAAGAATGAGATGGCGCTCTCGCGGTAAATATACATGCGCTGTTGTTATTCGCTCGCCAAATGGCGGCGGAGTAAAAGCATTAGAGCATCATTCAGAAAGCCTTGAGTCTGTTTATGCTCACATTCCAGGATTGAAAGTTGTGATCCCCTCAACTCCATATAATGCAAAAGGTTTGTTAATTAGTGCAATTCGTGATCCAGATCCTGTCTTATTCTTAGAGCCAATACGAGTATATCGTGCAATTAGAGAGATTGTTCCAGAAGAACCCTATGTGATTCCTCTTGGAAAAGCACGCATAATCAAGAAGGGAAGTCATGTTACAATAATTGGATGGGGTGCAATGATAAAAACTCTTATTAATGTGCAGAATTCAATTGACATTGATTTGGAGATTATTGACTTGCAGACAATAAGTCCTCTTGACATTGAAACAATCATTAATTCTGTGAAAAAAACAAAAAGATGTGTTATCGTTCATGAGGCAGCAAGAACATGTGGCTTTGGCGCAGAGCTCGCTGCTCAAATCTATGAAAATGCGATTTTTCATCTCAAAGCACCTGTTGTTAGAGTAACAGGTTATGATACAATAATGCCCCTGGGAAAAATGGAAAAGTATTATATACCAGATGAAAATAGAATAATTGACGGAATAAAGGAGGTTTTGAAGTTCTGATATGGGATGGAAGAATTGGCCTGCATGGGTGAAGGGAGGTGTGATTGGGATAATCTTCTTAATAGTTATCTTTGTTTTAAAAAGAAATTTTGCAAATATAATTTTAAGTATCTTTACTCTTCCTGTTTATGTTATTGTCCTTAGTCTGCCCGACAGCCTATATAATGTAGCATTTTTTATCCTAACTCCTATTTTTTATTTTCTTCTCGGCGCTCTCATCGGCCTCGTCATAAGCAAAATAAAATCAAAAAAGAAAGCATAGAAAGTTTTTAATAATAGTTTCTTTTTTAATAGTTATGAAAAATAAAAACAAAAATCTGAATAAAATAATAAAAGTAATAGTAACTACACTAAAGAAACACGGAATAAAAAGAGCAGGTATTTTTGGCAGTTATGTTAGAGGAGAACAGAAAAAAGGCAGTGATATTGATATTTTGATTGAACCTCCTGAAGGAGTTGGTTTCGGTTTCATTGGTATAGAATTAGAGCTCAAGGATAAGTTAAAGAAAAAAGTTGATCTTTTAAGTTATAGAGCAATTCATCCTTTATTAAAGAAAAGAATTTTAAGTGAGGAGGTTAGGATAATATGAGTGATAAAGACGATCTAATTTTTATTGAGCATATTTTAGATAATATCAACAAAATAAAATCATTTTCTAAAAATATGACAAAAGATGAGTTATTTAAAGATGAAGAAAGGCAATATGCAATAGTAAGGGCGATCGAGATCATTGGAGAGGCAGCAAAAAACATAAGCAAAGATCTTACTAAAAAATATCCGAATATTGAATGGAAAGAAATAATTGGAACAAGAGACAAAATTATTCATCATTATTTTGGTGTTGATTTAGAGATAGTTTGGAACATTATTGAAAAAGATATTCCAGACCTTAAACAAAAAATTCTAAAAGTGAAAGAAGACTTGGAAGAACACGAAAAAGGGCGTCAAGAAGCTAAGAAAAAATCAAAAAAGAGTGAAAATGCCATTTGAATTCAAGTTTCCAGATGTTGGTGAAGGAATTGAAGAAGGCGAAATTGTAGAGTGGAATGTTAAAGAAGGTGATAATGTAAAAGCAGATCAAGTAATTGGCAAAGTTGAAACAGACAAGGCTGTTGTTGATATTCCATCTCCGCGCTCTGGCAGGGTTCTTAAAATTCTTGTGAAACCAGGAGAAAAAGTAAAAGTAGGGCAAGTTATGGTTGTAATTGGAGAGAAAGGAGAAAAATATGCTCCTAGAAAACAAATAGCTGAAGAAAAAATGAGAAGTAAAAAAGAGCCTGCTAAAGCATATGGTATTGTTGGTGAGCTTGAAGTTGCTCCTGAAGGCGAGGTTCTTGCAATGCCTCGCACTCGAAAGCTCGCAGAGGAGCTCGGCATTGACATCGGAAAATTTAAAGGAGTTGTTAGAGAGGAAGAGCTTGGAAAAAAGCCATCTGAAACAGAAGCAAAAAAATCTCTTGTAAAAAAGAAATATGACATGTATGGTTATATTGACAGAATTCCTTTTAAGAGCATTAGAAAAGCAATTGCTGACAAGATGTCAGAAGCATGGCATAATGTCCCCCATGTTGCTCACATGGACGAGATCATTATGGATAATCTTATTGCACTAAGAGAGGATAAAAAGATAATTGCTGAAAAAAAGAAGATAAAATTAACATATCTTCCTTTCATTGTAAAAGCTGTAATCGAGGGATTTAAACAATTTCCGATATTAAACTCTTCACTTGAAGAAGACGAGATTATTGTTAAAAAATATTTCAATATAGG
>CAZNQS010000021.1:0-19722 GCA_964575515.1 Candidatus Woesearchaeota archaeon
ATTATTGGATTGAACTAACTAATCGTAGTTATGCCCAAAGGGCATTGTCTTGACAGAAAACCGCACCTTTTAAGGTGCGGTAGTTCCTTGAGCATCCAAAAGTCCAAACAAACATTCAAGGACTTTTTGATCTATCAAGAATTTTATCTATTTCTCTCTTTACTTCTTCCACGCTAATTTTTTTTATATCTTTGCTTATTATACTTACTTTATCCCCCAAAGGCCTATAATATGGCAAAGCAAGATGTCCAGGTATAAAAGCGATTATTTTTGCGTTTGCAGCCCCTGCTAAATGCATTGGTCCCCCATCGTGGGTTATAACAAGAGAGCATTTTTTAAATAAAAGATAAGCAATTCTTAAATTAATCAATTCATCAGGCATAATTATTTGTGGGTTTCTTTTGCTAAGCCATTTCATCTTATTCATGTCATGTCCAATAAGAATTACCTTATATTCCTTGTATTTATCAGCAAGATGTGCTATTATTTCATTAAATTTTTCCAGAGGCCATTGCTTGTATTCCAAGCCGGCATCAGGGATAATGCAAATGAACTTTCTTAATTTATATCGCCTAATTATCTTTTCAAATTCAATATTATCCTCTTTATCACTGGCTATATCTAATTTATAATTCTTTGAATTTATTTTCATTGCCTTGTTAATAAGATCTATTCTCTGGAAGCTAGCGTGAGTATTTAGTCTGTCTTTCTTATATGCGAAATCTAGGAATAATCGTGAAAAATATCTATTATAATAGCCAATTTTATATTTAATTCCTGCTAATTGCATGAGTAGAATGTTAAAGATACTGCCCCTTAAGTCAATTCCAACGTCAAATTTTTCTCTATTAATTAATTTGAATGTTTTAATATATTCAACAAAATTCTTGTAATTTGTTGGAGGATAATCTGCAACAAATATCTTATCTATATTTTTGTTTCTTTCTATTAATTTTTTTGAAGATTTTGATACCAAGGCGCTAATTTTAGCATTAGGAAAATTCTTTTTCAATTCCCTAAATACATTTGTAGAAGTAATTAAATCTCCTATTTTATCATTTCTTATAACCAATATCTTTTTTATCTTTGCTTTATCCATATTTTTGTATATATTCACCCTTTTTAAGAATTTTGACATGATATTTAATCAAAGAAAAATTTAAAAATGGTTAAAGCGATGCACAACCATGAAGAATAAAAAGCAATCAAGAAAAGAGAAGTACATAGAAGAGGATTTTCTTAGTAAAGAAGAAGAGATAATGACAAAAGAAGAAGAGGAAAAAGTAAAAGCAGATTTAAGGACATTAGGCTATTTATGAAACCAAATATAATAATTATTGTCTTAGATGAAATAAGAGCAAAAAATCTAAGTCTGTATGGTTATCACAAAGAATTTGATAAGAATATAAAGAAAATAGCTTCAGAGTCAATTGTATTCAACCAATACATATCTGATTCAAATGGAAGTTACCCATCAGCAACCTCTTTATTCACAGGAAAATATGCTGCAAATCATGGAATTGTCAATACTTTTCCATATACTCCTAAAGAACAAATTGATAAATTAAGGCAGACAAAATTCTGGCTGCCATTATACCTTCAAAAGCATGGCTATGATACCTATTTAATCAGTTTAATTAGGGCCTGGTTTAAAAAGGGATTCAATTATATTCAAAGCGATAAGCAAAAAGACTCGTATAGGAGAATAAATGATAATGCCCTGATAAAAAAAGCAATAAAACTTTTTCCAGACTGGTTTTATATTCTATTAAAAAGATTAACAAAGAGAGATCAGAAATCAGATTTTCCAGCTCCTGGAGAAACTCTAAATCTTGCAATTGAAAAGATAAAAACAGCAAAAAAACCATTTTTTATGTTCATACATATTGAAGATGCGCATTATCCTTGGGCAACTACAAAAACCCCCAAATTAAAAAATTCCCTTTCTAGAAGAGAAATAATAAGAAGAATAAAGTCAAAAGAGCAGAAAAAATATGTTCAAAGAAGAATGTTTAATACTAATGCAGAATCATTTGAAGAAGTAGAGGCAAAATATAATAAATCCATTGAATTAGTAGATAATGACCTTGCAAGACTTCATTCATTTCTAAAAAAAGAAAAACTTTGGGATAATACAATATTAATTCTTTTAGGAGATCATGGATTAAGCATTTCAGAGCATCAAATACACATTCATCATGCAGGCTTGTACGACGAAACAACACACGTTCCTTTAATTATGCACATTCCAGGAATGAAGCACAAAGTCATTGATGAACTTGTGCAAAACGTAGATATTGCTCCAACCTTATTGGATATATTAAAGGAAAAGAGATCTGTAGACGTTGACGGAAAATCAATTATTCAATTAATTAAAACTGGTAAGCCTATCAGAGACAAGGCTTTTTCATTTGACAGCTCAGCAATAAAAAGATGGGCAGTTCGAACAAAGGAAAAGAAAATAATCTTTTCACCTAATAAAAACTGTCTTGCATGCAAAGCAGAGCACGGAGAACATGTAGAAGAATATGATTTGATAAATGACCCGAGAGAATTAAAGAACATTCATTCTAATAAATATAAATTATCGGACTTTAACGAGAAATTTAAGTTCATTTAATAAATGATTGAATACTTTTCTGACCAAAAAATAGCCTCCCTTGTTACAAATAAGAAGATAATTAATAGTAAAACCATGTACGACATTACCTACAATTTAAAATAGGCCTTTACTGATATTTCAGGATTTATAATAGGTAAAAATCAAAAAAATTAGTCTAGATTTCAGCTAATCATATTCAATAGTCTAATTTTCTTTTTATTGAACTCGTGTCTATTCCAAGAGTTCTTGGCAAGTAAATAACAACCTTTGATTTATGTTTTTTTATCCATTCAATTCCAGACAAATATTTATCTTTCCAATCATCCCCGACAACTAAAACATCAAAGTTCAGAGCTCTGAATTGTTCTTCTGTAGATAATTCTTCTTGTGTAGAAGTTCTATCTACATATTTTAAAGATTCTATTATTTTTAATCGCTCTTCATAAGGGTAAACAGGTTCATGTCCTTTATATTTCTTGATTAGCTCGTCTGTACTGACTCCAACTATTAGTTCGTCTCCTAGCTCTTTCGCTGTTCTAATCGCGTTTAAATGACCTATATGGAATAAATCCCAAGTTCCTGAAATATAAACAGTTATATTTCTAGTTCTATTGCGATTCATCTCTCTGAACTCTTCTATAGACATTTCCATATTACCAGCAGCTCCAGCCCCCATCTACAACAATATTCTGTCCTGTTACAAATGAAGAAGCATCAGAAGCAAGAAATATAACTGCTCCGGCTATCTCGTTAGGTTCTCCGTAACGACCCATAGGAGTTCTTTTGCATATTTCTGCAATGTAATCAGGTCTTTCAGGAGAGTCTGGCTTTTTTCTTGGAAAATAGCCCGGGCTTATGGCATTTACTCTAATTTTATCTTTTGCAAAAAGAGTGGCTAAATATCTAGTCATCTGTATTATACTACCTTTAATTGCAGCATAGTGAATAGCAGGATTATTTTCCATATCAAGATATATTCTATTATCTATTCCTAAAAAACCATATATTGAAGCATTATTAATAATTGAACCCTTTTCTTTTTTCTTCATTATTGGAATGACTGCCTGGCTGCATGTAAAATACGGAGTCATATTATTTGCAATAGCAGCATTCCATTGTTCTACTGTAAGTTCCTCAAACTTTTCTTTTCTCTTTATATAAGCATTATTAACAAGAATGTCAACAGACCCATACTTTTTCTCCGTATCCCTAACCATATCTTTAAATCTTTCTTGATCTTTTACATCACAAGCATAGGTTTCAAATCTATCATTTAATTCCCTATTTTCATTTAAGAAAGATTCAAGTTTTGATTCATTCCTGCCAATTATAACAACATTAGCTCCAAATGAAGCAAGACCTCTTGATATTTCAGAACCCAAATGTCCAGCACCTCCTGTAACAATTGCTACTTTTCCTTCTAAAGAAAATAGGTTCTTATAATATGCAGGATTATTATCTTTTTCCATAAATTCTCAAAAATTCATGCATTTTTAAAATTATCTGAACTCCATTATAAAAACTTATAAACCTATTTACAAGCATTATAAAATGGGAAGAGTATTTGTTTTGGGAATTGACGGCGCTCCCCCGGACTATTTTTTTAAAGACTGGCTGGACGAACTGCCGAATATAAAAAAATTAATGACAGATGGATGCTATGCAGAGCTAAATAGCACTATACCTAATCTATCTGTTGTTGCATGGAGCTCTATAACAACTGGAAAGCCCCCGGCAGATACTGGAGTATTTGAGTATGTTTACAGGGAGAATTACTCTTATACAGACATTAGGGTTGTAACATCAAGAAATATAAGGGCAGATACTTTATGGCAGATTGCTTCCAATGCTGGAAAAAAATCAATAGTTTGCTTTGTCGTAATGACCTGGCCGATAAAGCCGTTTAATGGATTATTAATTGCTGGTCCAATTTTTCCTGATAAAGAAGGCATTGAATACACTTATCCAAAAGAATTGAAAGATGAATTAGAAAAAAATCTAAAGACTAAACTTCTTGTTGATATACCCAGCGTCAAGCATTATAGAACAATGTCAAAAGAAGACCTAATAAAAGAAGCAAAAGAAGTAACAAGGATTGATTTTGAATCAATAAAATACCTGATAAAAAATAAGGAGTGGGATTTATTCTGGGGGTTTATAGGCCCAAGCGACAGATTAAACCATACATTTTGGCGTTATATGGATCCATTGCATAGAAGATATGAAAAAGAATCTAAATATAAGGATGTTTTAAAAAACTATTATAAGTCAATTGATAGTGAATTAGGAGAGATTATGAAATTGCTTGATAAAGATACAAAAATAATTGTTTTATCTGACCATGGCATTACAAGAATGCATAATAGAATCAATTTGACTGACTGGCTGATTCAGAATAATTATATGGTGCTTAAATACCCTATTAAACAAAAATGTGAATTTAAGCCCGATATGGTAGATTGGGAAAAAACTAAAATCTTTGCAATAGGAGCATATGAGGCGCAGATTTTTGTTAATCTAAAAGGAAGAGAGCCTAAAGGAATTGTTGAGAAGAAAGATTATGGCAATTTATTAAATGAGGTTGAAGGAAAATTAAGAAAAATTACTGGAGATGACGGCTCTAAATTAGATACAAAAATCTTTAAGAAGGGAGAAAATTTTAAGGGAAAGCATAAGGATATTGCCCCAGATATGATTGTATATTTTGATAATTTGCATTATGGATGCAATAATTCCTTAATAGGAAACAGTAGCTTATGGGGCTTGGAAACAGCTAAAGGAGGAGATGACGCTTGTCATTCGCTTAAAGGAATATTTGTTATGGACAATAAAACGTCTAAAAGAGGATACATTGGGGAAATAGATAATCTGGATGTTGTACCAACTGTATTAAAATTGCTTGATGTTGAAATCCCAACAGACTTAAAAGGTAAAGCAATATCATGATGGCTAAACTTATGCTCTTCCATAATCATCCTTAATCCTTACAACATCCTCAACTTCTGGTGTTGAAGCCTCTAAATATAAAGAATCTTCTAAAGCAATTACCATATGCTTTCTAGGAGGCTGGATAGTAAATGAATCACCCGGAAGGAATATATGCCTCTTCATTTCTCCAGAATCCTCTTCAAGCAAAACTTCTATTTTTCCTGATATTACTCTGCTTGTCTCTAATTTTTTATTATGATATTGCAAACTAGTTCTTCTATCTCTTTGAAGATAAATCTCTTTAAGGCAATATTTATCATTCAGCTCAAGCCAGATTTCTTTTCCCCATGGCTTCATTACTGTTTTAGGATAATCTGAGTTCATAGTGATTAATTACGTCCATCATATTTTTAATTATTGTTTCGTGGATATCTTCTCTTTTTTCAAGCTCTTCAACAAGCTTTTTATATTTGTCTGAAGTGAAATGATAGTGTCCTGCTATGAGCGAGCATAGAAATTTGTTTTGCTTAGAATTATTATGCATCCATTTTTTCCATTTTTCTCCCTCATATGCTTCTTTTAGAAAATCATCAAAATTGATACCATAAATTAAACACTTATTGACAATTAATTGTGTTTGAATTACTCCAAGCTGGGGTGCGATATTCAAGGCATCAATTAATCCGCTTCTCTTCTCTATTTCTTCTTTAGGCAAATAATCTGCATTATGCTCCTTAAATTTTATATTTTTAGATTTAAGCAATTCTGATGCAGACATTACAAAAGTTTTATTAAATCTCCCAACCTGGTTTATTTCTTTGACTAGGCTTCCTGTTTGTATGACATAAAATTCAGGATCACAGAAATTCTTAAAATAATCAATCTCTTTTTCTATTCTACTTAATTCTCCATTATCAAAATTTTCCCCAGTATTCTCATCTGTTCCTACTTCTAAAAGTATTCTGGGATTTAGTTTAAGACAATATTCAATAGCTTTTTTTGATTCTTCTAGAATTTTCTCCTTACTTAAATGGCATAGATCAATATGAATTAAATCAAAGCCATTTTCTATATCAGAATTTATTGTTTTATACATATCTTTTAAATCGTGAATTCCATTGAAGCCAGGACCGCAGTGATCCCTGCATATTATAACTCTGCTTTTTTTATATTCTTTTCTCATCATATTAATATAGCCCATAAAATCTTTCGTATTCCAATTATTTACATAACCTCCTTTGTAGTCAATTTGATTCTTAGAGGCGATTAACATGAGCTCTTTTTCATTCTGATTTGAATATCTAAAAACTGATTCTATAACTTTTGAACTTACAGGGCCTATTCCTAATTTAGCCTCAAGCATTATAAGCTACCTCTTTCTGATTCAAACTTTTATACAATATACTCTTTCCAAGATAATAAACCATAAAATTAAACGGATAATGATGAAGAGGGGACATATTAAGAAAAGTAATTGCAGTAACAATATTAACTTTCTTTATATCGAGACCATTATCTTTAAGAAAATCTTCATATTTTTCTTTAGCCTCAACAAGAGAGCTTTTTGAAGAATAGTCATAATAAACACTTGAACCACTCATATCGAAATTAAACATTCCCTCCTTGATTAGCTCATCAGATAATATAATTCCTGCGTATAATTTAGCAAGATCGTAATAAATATCCCCATATTTTGTAATTCCACCAAAATCCTGCCTCCAATCCAGCAAAATGAATTTCTGCAGCTGGCTTACTTTGTCTCTAGTCACTAAGATATTTCCAAATTTAAAATCTCCATGAAATCTTACTGGAATCCCTTTGCAGATGTAATTCCAGTCAATCATATCCAGCAGCTCTTTTAATTTTGGAAGGTTCTCTCCATTAACTATATTATTAATGTCGGCTATTCTATTTTTGGAGTAAAAGTTCTCAATTCTCTCCAGGGTTTTATCATAATAGAATTTTCTGCAGGTCTTATAGAACTCTTCAAGCTCCTTATTCGCCAAATTCTGTTTCTCCCATAATGTTCCCTTAGCCCACTCAAAAAAATCTTTTAATATCCGCGAATTCAGCACATTATAAAGCGTATCTCCTTCTATCTTCTTATATGCATAAAAATTAGTTTTTTGCACTTCTATCTTAGGGCATAGTCCTTTCAAATATTCTGCTCTTTCGCATCTTTTCTTCACAATCTCTGGATTTGCAAAATATTTTATTACTTTATCATTTACAAAATAAATAAATTCATTATTCTTGCTAAAATCAAAATTCTTTTCTCCTCCCAAGAAACTTTTATTTGTATTAATATAATTTTGCAAAGAGCCTGTGTCAAACCATGTAAATTTCACAGGCACTAAGCTCTTCTCTATTAAAGCATTAAATCCGACAATATCCCTAAATTCTCCCTTATATATTTCCTTGCTTTTCTCCAATGCATTCCAAAAGATTTCATAGTCCTTTATGCCTGCCAGACCTATAAATGCAAATTTATTATCTGTTTTTATTTTGTCGTCTAATTGATATATTAAATTATTTTTTACTTTCACAGTGCAATAATGCTCTGTTTCCTTAACAGGAGCTATGCCAAACCAATTTTCATTTGGCGGCAGGATATTTTCCAGGACAATAGTGTCGCTTGTTATAAATATAAATGGGCATTGCAGATGCTTTTTGCATTGAAGCAGAGAATATCCCGGCCCTGTGCCGGGGCCTACAAACTTATCTATTTCAACAAATGTAAATTTTCTTTGGGGATAAGCAATAGTTAAATAATCAATTACAGTTTCTTTTTTATGGCCTATTGCAATTATAACTTCTATATTTTCTGGGAATTTCTCTATAATATGCGAGATAATAGCTTTAAAATTTACAGGCAAGACAGCCTTATTAATATGATTAGAAAGATCGCCCATTCTTGTTCCAGCGCCCGCAGTTAAAATACAAACTTTATAATTATTATTCATATTTTAATTCTCCACTTTCAAGTTTTTTCATTATTTCAAGACAGGCATCGCAAACTGCACCCTCCGCAGATTTTGAGGGGGTGACAAAGTCAGCAACTTCTTTAGCTTCGAGGCGAGCATTAGCAGGCGCAATGCCAAATTTGCAGTCTCTAATTAGAGGAGCGTCATGAATTCCATCCCCCATAAAAATAGTATTTTCAAATCCAAATTTTTCCTTGACATGATTATATCTATCTTGTTCAGAAATAAACTCAATTTCAAAACCCAAGTCTTCTACTCTTTTTTTTGAAATAGCGAATCCCTTTTTATCAGCAGTTATAAAAGATATGTTTACTTTGTCTCTAATCAATTTTAACCCATCTGCATCATGTGGTCCAAAAATCTTAAGCACTTTTCCTTCAATAGAATAAAGAAAGTGACCCGTAGTCATTACCCCATCTATATCTAAAACAAAATTGAATTTCATCTTTTTTATCGCATCAATCTATAGCCATCTTAGTGTATAATATGTATAACACTCTTATCGGCTTTTATGCAATATATTTAATTATAAATATTGCTATATAAACTTTATTCGTCTCTACTATACCTATTATCTTTTTGCTCCGTTGCGCTTTTAGCGCTCTGATTACAAATTTTTTACAGCAATCTTTATAAATCTCTCTCGGATAAAAATAAAATGAAAGGAATCTATCACATACATGTTAAGCCAGTTCATGAAGACAATAGAAGGGCGCTTATAGAGGTATTTAACGGGCAATTCATTGCGAAACAAGTAAAAGTGCTTAAAATAAAGGAAGATTCAGTTCTCGGAAATCATTACCATCCTTACAGACAATTTTTTTATTTGATGAAGGGAGAAGCAGATTATACATTTTTTAACATAAAAAATAATGAAAGAGAAGAGATTAAGGTAAGAGAGGGGGATTTTATCGTGATAGACAAGAATATTGCACATAAAGCCCTGCAAAAAGCAGGGAATATTATGATAGAAGGAAATGAAGAAAAATATATCTCTCCAGAAGTTGATGATTTGAAATTTGAGATAAACTAAGTGTGCTCTCTCCAATACCGAAGCACTTCAGCCATTGTCTCTTCAAACGGAATCTCGGGCGTCCATCCTGTTTCATTCTGGAATTTTGATATGTCAACAATTTGTAGATTTACATCAACTTTTCTAACAAGTTTTTCATCTGATTGCTTTTTTATTTTATCTTTCATAGGGCTCAAAGAAATTAAATAATCAAGTACTTCTCCAATTGTTTTCGTAGTCTTTCCCCCGATATTATAAACTTCCCCAGGTTTTCCCTTCCTTACTAAAATGTGATATGCTTTTACAGCATCTCTGACATCAGCCCATGTTCTGACAGAGTTTAAATTTCCATGTTTTATAATCGGCTCTTGTTTTCCTTTCTCAATTAATGCTATTTGCTTCGCGAAATTGCATTCTGCAGACATCATTGTCCTGCCATAACCAGTATGAGTAAACATTCTAGTTCTAATAACTTTTAAGCCGTAATATTTGTAGTAAAAGTAACCAGCAGCATCTGCTCCAATCTTGCCGATAGCATATTGATTTCCAGGCCTCATTGGATGCTTTTCCGTTATAGGAATTTCCTGCTCCTCAACTCTTCCATAGAACTCAGAACTTGAGCAAACATGAACAACTGGATTGTAATCTTTATTGATATAATCTTTTATTATTCTGACAGCTTCTAATAAATTTACAGTTCCAACAGTGTTTGTTTCTACTGTTACAATTGGATTTGTAAAAGAGTCTGGAACGTAGCTTTGCGCAGCTAAATGAAAAATATAATTAGGATAATTATCTGCAATTGCTCTGATTAAACTGCTTAGGTCCAGTAAATCTGCAGGAATCATCTTTATTTTCTCCTTAATTTTTTCTATTCTGGAGAGATCTTCTGTCCAGCGATAGGTCCCATAAACTTCTTCCCCCTTCTCAAGCAAATAATTCGCGAGATGACTCGCGACAAATCCGCCTATTCCAGTTATCATAGACTTTGCCATTCCGGTACTCTTTGAAACAAATTTATAAATATATCAGTGATTACATAACAAAATGGAAAAAGCAGTCTTTCTTGACAGAGATGGAGTTATTTGCGAAGAAAAGATTCATCTTCATAAAAAGGAGAATTTTAAACTAATTAAGGGAGTTATAAATGCAATAAAATTATTAAATGAAAATAATTATAGAACAATAGTTATCTCAAATCAATCTGCCATAGCAAAAGGAATTTGCACGCAAAAAGATGTAGAAAATTTAAATAATTATATGAAAAAGCTATTAAGTGAAAAAGGAGCAAAATTAGATAGGGCATATTATTGCCCGCATCATCCATCAGTTGGAAATGATCCTAATTATACAAAAGAATGTGAATGCAGGAAGCCAAAGCCCGGGATGATTCTACAAGCGCAAAAAGATTTTAATATTAAAAATCCGAATACATGCTATATGATCGGCGATAAAATGAGCGATATTTACGCAGGCAAAGCAGCAGGATGCAAAACAATTCTTGTGAAAACTGGATATGGCGGCAAGAGCAATGAAAAATTAAAAGATATAGAGCCGTCATTCCATGCAAATGACCTTTACGATGCAGTTGCAAATATAATTCTAAAGAATAAAATATAGACTATTCTCTCATAATGTTTATATATCTTATTACGAAACTTAATTTAAATGGAGATGAGAAAAAGAGTTAAAATGAAAGCTTTGATTTTGGCAGGAGGATTTGGAACGCGTTTAAGATCGGAAGTTATAGATTTACCAAAGCCAATGGCTCTTGTTGCGGGCAAGCCATTCTTAGAGTATCAAATAAGATTTTTGAAAGATCATGGTGTAGAAGATATAATACTTGCAGTACACCACATGGCTGATAAAATAAAATCTTATTTTGGTGACGGGAAGCGATTTGGAGTAGACATAACATATTCTGAGGAAGAAGTGCCTTTAGGAACAGCTGGAGCGATTAAGAAAGCTGAAAGATACATTGATGATACTTTTCTTGTATTAAATGGAGATACATATACAGAGATTGATTTGGAAAAGTTTCTTGAATTTCATAAAATAAAGAGAAGCAAATTCTCTATTGTTGCAACAGAGATGCAGGATGCTTCTAGATATGGAAGAATTTTTGTTGATGGAAATCGTGTAGTAGATTTTTCAGAAAAGGCAGAAGGCAAGAATGGTTTAATAAATTCCGGAGCATATCTATTTGAACCAATTATTTTCGATTACATCGAGCCAGAAAAAAATGTTTCTTTAGAAAAAGAAATATTTCCTAAATTATCAAAAGAAGGTTTGTTGTGGTGCTTTAAAAATGAAGGTTATTTTATTGATATAGGTTTGCCGGAAACTTATAAAAAATTCAAAGATCATGTGATAAAGAATATTTTTGCAAAGGAAAACGATAAAATAGGTGACGTGATGAAAAAAATATCAAGAACAAGAATTGACTTAAGTTTGATTGTAGACGAAAAAGAAAAACTTCTTGGAGTGCTCAATGATAGGATAATTAAAGAATATATTTTAAAAAATGGCAAGATAGACGACCCTGCAAGTTCTGCAATGATAACAAACCCAATAACAGCGAAACATGATGACTCCAAAGAAAAAATTTCAGAGCTCTTGTTCTCAGGTATTAACCATCTTCCCATTTTAGATAATGACGGAAGAGTAAGGGACGTACAATTTAGGGTTGAAAAGATTACAACAGAGAAATTTCCGATTGTTAAAGGAAGAGTACCATTAAGAATAAGTTTTGCCGGGGGCGGAACTGATATTCCTTATTTTTTTGAGAAACATGGAGGGAGTGTTATAAATTCCACAATAAAGAAATATTGCAGCGCAACCCTAGTAAAAAGAGCAGATAGGAAAATAATTATTGACTCCGAATTTGGTGGAGTTGTAATTGCAAATTCAATTAATGAACTTGTTTACGATAAAAAATTAGATTTAATTAAAGCGGCGATTAAGGTAATGAATCCTGATTTTGGTCTTGAATTATATATATCAAGTGATGTGCCGCCTGGTAGAGGGCTTGGTTCTTCAGCGAGTTTGTCTGTGCTCATAATAAGCTTATTAGACCAATTAATGGGCTCAAAACATGATGATTATATGATTGCCAAATTAGCCCATAAGGTTGAAAGAGAAGAACTCAAAATAAAAGGAGGATGGCAGGATCAATATGTATCTGCTATAGGGGGATTCAATTATATTGAATTTGAGAAAGACAAGGCTTTAGTTTATCCTTTAAGATTAAAACAAGAGATAATCTATGAATTAGAGAATCATTTGTTGCTTTGTTACATTGGGCGTTCTCATAATTCAGGAGATATTCATAACCGCCAAGAGGCTTTTTTTATGAGCGATGAATCACAAAAAACAAAGCTATTGTTGCGTTTAAAAGAACTTAGTGAAGAGATAAAAGAGGCTCTATTAACTAATAGACTGGAATTGTTTGGAAGGATAATGGGCGAGAGTTGGGAGATTAAGAAAAAATTGAGCGATAATATATCTAATCCTTTTGTTGATCAATTATATCAAGTTGCATTGAGAAATGGAGCATATGGAGGAAGGCTTCTTGGAGCAGGAGATGGTGGATATTTATTATTCTTTCATTCTCCAAGAAAAAGAAATGATTTAGTAACAGCCCTAAAAAAGGCAGGGGCTCCTGAAATAATGGAAGTAAGGTTTGAACCAGAAGGAGTGAAGAACTGGATTTCAAAAAATAAATTTTAATTTATTTTCTTGGAAATAGCTTTCTGATTAGCTGTCTTTTGAAATAGAAAGCAAAACCAATGGCTTTTTTAAGATTTTTATTTTTTTATTTTTGCAACTTTTATTTGAGAAGATTTCTCCATGCATTATTATGTCTCCAGAAATATCATTAACAATAGTTCCATCAATAATAGCACTTAAAAATTCATTATTTTTCTCAATATAACTGATTAAGTCTCTGTCTTCTTCAAATCTTTTGAAGCAAAGATTCATATTGCTTATTTTTTTTACAATATTATATTCTTCTTTATCAAAGAAAACTGCATCATATCCTTCTATATTATGAGAAATTTCATTTCCAGATTCATAGCCTTTAGTTTCTCTGCCGTATTCATCAGACAGCCTCAATAAATCAATTTTATTGACAGGGGTTTCTATTTCCATAACAAAAATTCCTTCATCAGAAATGGCTTGAGTAGAATGAAAAGATTTTTTATCTATAGCAATTATATCACCCTCCTTGATTATATGTCCATCTTGCAGGGTTGAAAAAACAGCTTCGCCTGACAGCAAAAGAAGGGCAGTTTTTTTCTCAAGATGACAATGCATTGAGTTGCCAAAATTTTTCTTTATGTACATTATCCAAATTGCAATATTCTCGTTTACGTATAATAAATATTCATATCCCCACGGCTTATTTACAATAACTTTTGAGAAATCAAAATCCTTTAATGTTGTATCAACTGGCGTTAAAATGTTCGTTAATCTTTCATTATCCAACTCCGAATTATTAATTGTTAATGTCTTCATATTTTTCTTTATATACTCTAAAAACTTCCTTCATCCAAGGACCCAGATGCTTATAATGTGGAGAAGTCACCAAGTTTCCGTCCGTAACAAATGGAGCATCAATATAATTTGCTCCAGCATTATTTATGTCGTCTTTTATACTATAATACCCACTTATTTTTTTTCCTCTAATAATTTTTGCCGAGATTAAAAGTTGGGAGGCATGACAAATTGCAGCAATAATTTTTCTTTCCTTATCCCATTGATGGATAATGTCCAAAATAATTTTATTCTGCCTGATATATTCCATTGCTTTCGCGCCACCCGGAAGAACTAGCAAATCAAATTCATCAGTATTTACTTTTTGTATAGGCATATCCACTGGAATTTTTGTTCCTAAAATGCCCATAGTTTCCTTTCCATCTTCTGTAGCAACTATAACTTTAAATCCCTCTTCTTGTAGCCGATAATAAGGATAAATAAATTCATGATCCTGCACATTTTTTCCAGTTATTATTAAAGCCTTCATAGAATTTTACTAAAATTCAACTATAAAAAGATTTTGCCTTTAATTTGTCAAGCATCCAATTGCCAAGCATCTTGATGTCCCAATAGAAATATTTAAAATGGTTAATAGTTGCAATTAATAATGAAAAGCGAAGATGCTAAAAACTTCAGCGAATATTATAGGAAAAAAAAAGTTACAGGAACATATGATAAACAAAGAGAAGGCACAGAATATAGAAAAAGAAAAAGACAATTAGAATTGAAATATTTCCTAGAGTTAATTGATAAAAAATCTAAAGAAAAAGTTTTGGAATTGGGATGCAGTTCTGGTTTTTTAACAAAGCATCTAGGAAAGGTTACAGCAATTGATACGTCAGAAGATATGCTAAAGATAACGAAAAATAAAAATCCCTTGGCTAAGTGCATTAATGCTGATATGTTCGAACTTCCTTTCAAGAATAATTCATTTGATAAAGTCGTTACAATGAGGGTGTGGAACCATTTAAATGAAAAAGATTTAAGAAAAGCTATAAATGAAGCAAAAAGAGTTTTAAAGGCAGATGGATATCTGATATTTGATGCAGAAGATAAATCGTTATTAAGAAAAATAGCAAGTAAAATATATAAGCTGCTCTTTAGACCAACAGGATATAAGATATATCAATATTCTTTAAAAGAGCTTTATAAAATATTAAAAGAAGAAGGATTTGAAATAGAGAAGCAGAGATTTTTGTATCATAAAATTGGAAGACAAATAATTATTAGATCAAAGCTGATCTAATCTCTTTATTAATATGGCTGGCCCATAATTCTCAAACAAAATCTTTCTTAATATTTTATAATTAAACTCCATATTATCCATCCATTTGACAGCAAAGAACTTATTAATCTGTTCTGCAGGATATCTTGTTCTATTAATCCTTTCATATCTTTCTTTTTTACTCTTTTCAATTAATAAAATTCTGCCAGATAAGGGCAGGGTCTTAAGCAAGCTTAAAATTTCTTTTTTATTAGATTTTTTTTGAATTATCATAAATATGGATTGCATTATAAATTCGTCAACATAGCAGTCCTTCTTGTTAATTATCTCATACTTTGCTAGAACGTGAATCAAATAAGAATTTCTCATTAAAAAGATTTTTATGTATTCAAAAAAATTTAGTTCATTTAAATATATCCAATTTAAATTAGTTTTAGAAAATAATATTACTGTCTTAAAAGGGTTCTTTATTGCAAATTTAATAAGGTAAAATAATTTCTTAAAAATACTAAGTTTTAGAGCGTAAACCCTTTTTTCTTTTATTTTTTCAATTTCTCTTAATAAAGAGCTCTTTCCGGATCTAGAAAGCCCAAATAATTCAGTATAATAATTCTTTTTCTGCAGTCTATTATTTTTGAGCAAGAATATTGCCATAAAAATTAAAAAAGGAAGGCATATATATTCTTTTGGTTAAATTATTGCTCACCCCAAAGATATAAAAAATGCCGCTTTCGTATAGTTATATGGCAAATAAAATAAGTAAAATAAAACCAAAAATAAGAAAAGTATTAAAAAAATATCATGTAAAGAAAGCAGGAATATTTGGTAGTTATGCCAGAGGGGAAGCTAAAAAAAATAGCGATGTTGATATATTGATAGAATTCAAAGGAGGTTTATTAAGTTTAATCGGATTGGAAATGGAACTAAAGAAAAAACTAAAGAAAAAAGTAGATTTGCTTACTTATAGAGGAATAAATCCCTTATTAAGAAAATCTATACTAAAAGAGGAAATTAGAATAATATGAGAAAGAATCCGTTAATGTTCATCAATCATATATTAGAGAATATAATCCTTATTGAAAAGTCTATAAATAATCTTTCAAGAAAAGATTTTGGGAATAACAGAGACATATTGGATGCAACCATAAGAAGAATAGAAGTAATAGGAGAAGCAGCTAAAAATCTCTCATCTGAATTCACCAATAAATATAGAAATATTGAATGGAAGAAAATAATTGGAATGAGAGATAAAATGATACACCATTATTTTGGTGTTGATATAGAAATAATTTGGAAGACAATTAATGAAGACATTCCGATATTAAAGAGAGAATTACAAGAAATATTAGAAAAAGAGAAAATAGATGATGAAAGAAGAAATCTTAAAAATAAAAAAGAATAATTCTTCTAATGATAAATTAGTTGCTAAATATATCTATAGAGAGCTAATACCTTTTTCCCTTAATCTTGTTTGCAGGCTTAGATAATTATTAATTATTTCTTCCTGACTTGGACCAATTCCCCAAGGAGTTTGTTTTTCATATTCAAATGTTATCTTCGGCGATTCTTCTTCATATCTTCCGTACATATGATGATTTTTTGTCCAATCATTAGTTATATTTTTAATTCCAAATTTTTTAGGATTATTGTAAACTTCTGTCCCTGGACGTATTGTAAAGATAGATAAATATACTACCTCTGGATTTGTTTCCTGAATAAAAGCCCATGTTTGATCTACTATGTCTTTCGGCTCTCCAGGCAGGCCTAAAATAATATATGCTCTAGCCTCTATTCCGTTCTCTTTAAGAAGATGAATTGTCTGCCTTGCCTCTTCAACATTTATTTTCTTATTTATTATATCTAATGCTTTCTGAGATACACTTTCTACTCCTAAACCTAAAGAGACACATCCTGATTCTTTTGCAAGTTTTGCCAATTCTTGATTGATTCCATCTACTCTGCATTGCCCACGCCATTTTATTCCAGTAGTTGCCATTGCTTCCAAACGAGAAATAGCTCTTTTTCTGCTTAGAGGTATGCCTATTTCGTCCAATAAATTAATTCCATCTACTCCATATTCTTTCTGCAGGTAAGTTATTTCATCTTTAATTAGTTCAGGGCTTCTTTCTCTGATACTCTCATTATACTGCCTAACATCAGGTATAGCGCAAAAGTAGCAATTATAAGGACAGCCTCTTGTGAATATTACAGTGGTTCCTAATAATTCCTCTGACCCTTTTTCATGTCTTAGTGTCATTAAACCCTTTTTTACTACCGCAGTTTTTTGGAGATACTTTCTGCTAGGCACTGGATAATCATTTATATTGATTGGAGATTCTTGTCTATATAATTTTTTTAAAGCAGAGGAGTTGATATCTTCTATTGCTTTTATTATGGATTCTTCCCCATCTCCTAAAATAATAGAATCAAATATATTTAGGCATTCATTGGGGAAAACATTTGCATGCGGTCCGCCTGCTATATGCTTTGCGTTTGGGTAAAGTTCGCGCAGCCCTTTTACAATAGACTTTTGCTCTTCATAATCAAGCGTATATACTGAATGCAAATACACATCGCATTCAGGGATATGATTTAGTGCAAAATTTTTCTGTATGCCTCTTAAGTCAACTAATAATGGATTTATTTTGCCTTCTAACCTTGATTCTAATAAGGTCAATATATGAAAATGCGTATGCGGATCCCCTCTGAACGGATCGTGCAAATAATCACTGCTTGGATTGATAAATCCTATTTCTAACATCTTTATTAATGTAGTGGAATAACTTTTCTTCTTGCAGTTGCTCCAGGAACAAATTCCTCTCCTTTTGTTATATATGAACAAGAGAAAAGAGGTCTAGATCTTGTTTTTGATACATTTGGGTAAGATCCGTGAACACAATCTCCATGCAATACTAAAAGATCTCCCTTTTTGAAATTTTCATCAACTTTTTCATATTTATCTAATTGCATTTGAGTAATATTCCCAGGATTTGTGCCTGCAGGCTCCCTATAGCTCTTTCTTTCTTCTGCTGGGAAAAGGCCTTCTTTATGAGATCCTGGATAAAAATATAATGTTCCGTTTTCTTTATCTGCATCTTGTAAAAATAGATTTGTTGTTATATAATGGCCCTTGCTTTTTATATACGAATTGTCTTGATGCGGCTCCCATGCTTGTGAAGCATAAGGACTTCCTGCTTGTTTGAAAAGTATTTGACTTTGGAGGCCTACAACTTCTTTTCCCTGCAGTGTTTCCAAAATTGATACTATATTGCTATCTTTCATGACGCCGCGCATAATTTTGGCTGTTTCTACTGCTTCTTCAATGCTATTAACTCTTTCTCCTAATGAGTAATTTACTGGAAAATCTTGAGCAATTTGAGCTATTAAATATTCAGGTCTATCTGGATTTAAAATAGCTACAAAATCCTTATTTCCATGCCTATAAAGCCTATCAAGGATTGTGTCAGATTCTTCACCTGAAAAAACTGCCTGAACAACCAGATAACCATTTTTATAATAAGAATCTTTTTGTTCTTTTGATAATTGATATGTTTCCATATTTCTTTGATTAATTCAATTTAAAGTTTTAATTAGCATTTCAAAGAACCTTATAAATATTTCGTTGTTAAATGGGAATATAAAAAATAGTTTAATAATCCTATTCATGATGTACATAATCGTCAAAATTGTCGCATACATTCAAAATAAATTCCTTTCCTAAATCACTAACTTCAATCCTATTATCAAAGTAATTTAATATACCATCCCTGACAAATCCCTCAAGCCGAGCTATCTCCTTTTTGAAATATTCTCTGAAATTGATGTTGTATTCTTTATCTATATTTTCGAAATCCAGAGAGAAGGAATTACGTAACTTAAATATAATCTCCCTCCTAATCCTATCGTTTTTGCTCATTTTATGGCCTCGGTATACTGGAAATCTATTTTTTTCTAAATGTTCGCTATAACCCTCAGTTAAATAGTAATTCTGGGAGTAGAAATCTCCAATAGTACTAGTTCCATTAGGGCCAATCCCAATCGTATCTGAATCTCTTTTAATATTGACTCCAAGAGCACACCAATGAGTTTCCTTATTTTGTGCTGCCTTTGCTAGTTCATTATCCGCTTTAGTAAAATGATCATATCCTATACGCAAATAATTATTATCGGTTAATATTTTCAGCCCCTCAAGAAAGAGCATTCTTCTTTCAAATGAATCTGGTAATCTTTCTGGCCGCCCATTACGTCCATCAACCATTATTTTCTGATGCGAAGCAAATTTTGGATTATAACCTAAAGGATAAAAAGAAATACGATCTGGAGATAGCTCTATTATTTTTTTAAAAGTTTCTCTTATGGTTTCTTTGGTTTGTAAAGTGTGCTATCCCGAAATTATTTCATAAGGCTGTTCTAAACAGCTCTATGAAATTGA
>CAZNQS010000022.1:0-19605 GCA_964575515.1 Candidatus Woesearchaeota archaeon
ATATTTTCCATAAGAAATAATTATGGGTTAAAGTTTATATTACATCAAGAACCACATGAAGTGTGGCATCTTCATGCCACCCATCTGTGATGGGGGGTTCTTGACATAATACATACGATAACTTCTTCCCATGAAATATTCATCAAGACAAGTTGTAAAAATAGCAAAGATTTACACTGCTTTTAGAAAAGCTGAAACAGAATTTGGAGATGCAATATTTTGTTCTGGGATAAATAAAATGCGTCGTGATAATCTATACGACTATTATAAAACAAGGAATGCTGCTTATGAATTATTAAAGACAATCTCAGAATATAGGGAAAGGGTGCCTCAAGAGATAAGGGAACTACTTATTAACTCAAAGGCACTTAGTGAACTTGAAAAAAAATGTAACGATTTCCTGTCTGTTTCCAGCAAAATCTAATTCTAAATAGTAAAATACTTGTTAGACATTACTTGTAATCTGAGATTATGGTTTATGGATATCTTAGAGCTTAAAAACATAAAATTTGAAAAAATTTAGTGCTGAATTGCACTAATCACTAATACAAATATTAAAATAGTTTATTTGAAATTCTTTATTATGAGATATCTATCTGGAGAGGAATTGATAGAAGCTAAAGAATATATGAACGAAGTCGCCAATGTAGCTTTGGACTCTGGTTGTCTTCGCTCTAAATGTGGTTCTATTATTGTAAAAGACAATAAAATTATAGGAAGAGGATTTAATTCTCCTCCAAAAGAGCTTGAATCTCAAAGAAGATGCCTTTTTTCTAAGGATAGTTTACATAAAAAAGTAACAGATAAGACTTGCTGCGTTCATGCAGAGCAGAGAGCGATAATTGACGCCTTGATAAATAATTATCATAAAGTTGAGGGCTCTAGATTATATTTTATAAGATTAGATTTGAATGATAAAAAAACCTTTGCAGGAAAGCCATACTGCACAATTTGTAGCAAATTAGCTTTAGATGTCGGTGTTTCAGAGTTTGTTTTATGGCATAAAGAAGGAATTTGTGTTTATGATACAGAGGAATATAATGTGATTTCTTTTAGATATAAAGAAAAAGTAAAAGATTAAAGTTTTTTTGTAAAATTTGATAAATTATGAAACAAATACTAAACGAAGATATATAAAATCTAATCAATTCTTATACTGATGGACATAGAGTATTCTAAGCATTGGTTGAGAAAACATGAAAAGAAAAAGAAAGACATTACTCACGATGCTATCGAGTTTGCTCTTAAAAATTCAAGAGAAATGAAAGATAGGAATTGGGAAGACGCATTTAATGCAATTTCCAGAATTCCACCATCAGGAAGAATATTGAAAATAGTCTATAAAAAATTAAAAGGAAAGATATTTATAGTTACAGCGTATTGGTTAGATTAAGATGAAAGCAAAAGAAGTTTGGTATGATGAAGAAGCAGATGTACTAAACGTAGAAATAAATGATAAAGAATACTGGAAAAGTATTGAACTACCAAATGGGGTGGTAGTGGATATGGCAAGAGATGGTTCAATCACCTCAATTGAAATTTTGAATGCTAGTAATCTATTCTTTGGAGATGCACATAAAGTTATCGAAAATGCAAAATCTGTTTCTGAGATTGAATAACTATTCTATTAAATATACAAAACAATAAAAATTATAAACACTGATTTATATGCTAATTCATGAAAGTAAAAGAGGCGAATAGAAGAGAGATTGAAGCGCGGCTGAAAACCATGGGCGATTACGTAAAGATTGACTATTTGCTAAGCTGTTTGAAACAGCCGCTGGACTTTGATAGCAGGAGATTTGTTTTAATGAGACTTGCTGAATTATACGAAGGAAGAAAGATGTTTCTTGAGGCAGGAAAGATGATGATGGGCGCTGCGCCAATAAACACTGCTGACAAGTCAAAGATGGCTGATTTTGTCAGGGCTGCGGAGCTATTTGTAAAGGGAGGGAACTTTGAAGCTGCAGACATTGCATTTGAAAAAGCGCTTTCTTGCGGGGGCGAAAGAGATAAATGGGAGATGAAACAGAAGAAGATTAATTATTACAAAAATCAGGCAGAGCATTATCTCCAGAACGATAAAAGAAACAGCGCAATGATTGCTTATGAGAAATTATTGTCGTTGAACTTGACAGAAGGAGAGAGAAGAGAAACGCAGGAAAGACTGCTTGGATTGTATGAAAAACTTGGAAAAATCAGGGAATTCTTTAATTTGAAGAGGGCGATGTGAATTAATTAGAACAATTTGGAGCAGAGAATTCCATACTCTCTTTTTTAATTGATAATCTAGCACTAAAAAGATGAACTTCTATTTATACTTCTCGTTGATTAACCTGATTCTTCTATTATTTTTATAATATCCTCTGTTCTCCCAACTTTGATTTTCTTCTGCTGTTGGAAATGCTTGTCATCGCTCCAAACAAGACAGTTTTTATATGCAAGCGAGGTTGCAATAATAGGAACATCGTCCTTGTCTACTTTGCCAATTAAGTCTCCAGCCTCTTTTAAAAAAGGCAAAATCTTTTCAGTTTTAATAATAGTAAAATAATTGTTTAATTTAGAGATTAAAGCATTAAATTCTTCCTCACTCACAATCCAGATTTTTTAAGTAATTCTTCTCTGTGCTCTTCTATCTCTTGGAAATGGACCTCTGGAACAAGAAGCTTATGAGGACTATTTACTATGAGCTCCCTTACTCTACTATCTTTCAATAAAGCAGCAATAAGGATATTTGCATCAATAACGATGTTCATGCAATCTTCTGGCTGCAGACGCTTTAATACTTTTGCTTATTTCTTCTACATCCTTCTCTGTAATTTTGCTTTTTGAAGCTATCTTGTTCATAATTTCAAGGTCATGCACTCTCTTCTCTATTGCTTGCCGAGCTATTTCACTCCAGCGTATTTCTGGAAATGCCCTCATTTTCTTTGAGAGTTCATTTGGTATGGCTAAAGTTATATTTGTCATAAATAAATATGTGATATCACATATTTAAAGTTTTCGGTTGTTTTAATTTATTTGATACTTGTCGCTAGAATCTTTAAAAAAATAAAAAGTGCCTCTTAAGAGGCACTCAAAGAAATTACCATTCTTCTGTTGACGTTAGGCCTTCGAAAAGTTCGTCGTGATCTAGTTCATCTAACGCCTCGTCAAATGACTCTTCTTTAACCACCTCTTTTGATTTCATCTTTACTTTTTAATTATTTTGGATATATATAAATTTTATCATTGTGGAGAGAAAATAGAAAGCAAACCAAAAGTTTTAAAAAGCTTCATTTGCATGAGAAGATATTGATAGAGAGAAGTAATAATAGTAAAGATTAGATTATATTTAATCATGTTCACGTCCGTGTTGGACATCTGACTTCTTTCTGTTTGAGAAATTAAACCAGAGCTATAGCTCCAAATATGAAATGGCGAAAATAAGCCCGATATCGATAAAATATATGATATATGCATCTTTCAAGGCAGAAGGGCCTTTAGAGAAACCAGACGTAATCGGAGCTGTCTTTGGGCAGACAGAGGGCCTTTTGGGTTCGGAATTGGAGATGAGGGAGCTGCAGAAAGAGGGCAAGATAGGAAGAATAGAGGTTGAGCTTGAGATTGTTGATGGGAAGAGCGTCGGCGAAATAAAGATTCCCACTGCGCTTGACAAGTCGGAAACAACATTAATCGCGGCTGCTGTGGAAACAATTGACAGAATAGGCCCGACTGAAGCAGAGCTTAAGGTAATAAAAATTGAGGATGTCCGCGGGAGCAAGAGAGATTTTATAATCGGAAGAGCAAAGCAACTTCTTGAGGGATTGGATAAAAAGGAAGATTTTGATGGATTATCAAGAACATTAAAAGAAGAATCAAGAATAGCAAAGATTCAGGAATATGGCGAGGAAAAATTGCCTGCGGGAGATCTTTCAGGAGAGGAGATTATAGTTGTTGAGGGGAGAGCGGACGTTGTGAATTTGCTAAAAAACAGGGTGAATAATGTTATTGGAATGAATGGCACTAAATTACCTGCTGAAATCGCCCAGCTTGGAAAAGAGAAAAAACTGACTTTATTTATTGACGGGGACAGAGGCGGAAAATTAATTGCAAAAAATGTAATAAACAATGCCAGGATTGCTTTTGTTGCCGTTGCTCCTGACGGAAAGGAAGTTGAGGAGCTTGCCGGAAAAGAGATTCTTATAGCCCTGCGGAAGAAAATTCCTACAGAAGAATTTTTAGAAAGAGTTAATGGAATGATTGGCGAGACGAACAGAAGAGGTGAGGTTGAAGAGAAGCCTTCGGCTGATAAAGAAACTATCAAGAAAAAAATCAGGGGACTTTATGAGGGTATAGATGGGACAAAATCCGCTCTGCTATTAAATTCTGAATTTGACATTATCAGAAAAGTTGGCTCAAGGGAGATAATGGGCAATGTTGAAAATTTGCGCAGAAAAGTATTCGCCATTGTCTTAGACGGGACTGCAAGTGGCGGCTTGATTAACATGTGCGAGGAGCATGGAGTCAGGTATTTGGCTGCAACTAATTTTAGCGCTGTTAAGGAGACTAAGGTTGAATTGATTGGGTTGTAAAAATTAGCCAAAACGATTTTTAATAAGATATCTCATTTCCTCTCTTTTTTCGATGGGATTGATATAAACAGGCGTTTTTATCCAGAAGGAAAAGCAGGCGGTTGAACTAATGAAGGAATTCCTTCATTTACTGCGGGAGTCACATCTCCTCCACTAAGCCAGAAATAAATTCCAATTCCAACAGCTACAAGTATTAGACGAATTTAGTCTAAGAATCCGAAAGGTTTATAAATAAGCATATCTTACAATAAGAAAATAAGAAACAGGAGGAAAAACAAAAATGGCAGTTGAAATGGTGAAAATGTCTTCAAAGGGGCAGATAGTAATACCTAAAGATATAAGAGCAGAAATATCTGCTTCTGAGGGAACTATGTTCGCAGTAGTTAGCGGAAGAGATAGCATAGTTTTAAAGAAAATTGCAACTCCCTCAAAAGAAGATTTAATCCGCGAACTTAAAGAGATAGCAAAGGAAGGGAGAAAAAGGTTAGAAGCAAAAGGCATTAAAGAAGCAGACATATTAGGCATAGTAGAGAAATCAAGAAAAAGATGATAACGAAAATTGTATTTGACACAAATGTGTTAATATCTTCAACCTTATGGGACAATAGTGTAGCCCAAAAATTTTTGTTTAGATGCATAAAAGAAAATATTCAAATCTTCTCATCTCAGGAAATAATTGAAGAATATAAAGAAATTCTGGCAAGAGATTTTGATTATAAGGAGCAGGAGATAGGAGAGATACTTGAAAAAATTCTTCAGTTTATAAATCTAGTAAATCCTAAGAATAAAATTGATGTTATTAAAGAAGATGTTGATGACAACAAAATTATAGAATGTGCTGTTGAATCAAAATCAGAATATATTATCTCTTATGACAAGCATCTTTTGAAGCTTAAAGAGTTTCAAGGAATAAAAATAGTTAGGCCTGAAGAAGCATTGGCTCTTTTTTAGTTTATCCAACAGGCAAAGCAGGAGGTTGAGGTATTGAACTTCTGCCCAGAATTCCGCCCTCGCTACCGTTAGTTAAAAGGAAATAAACTCCAACTCCAACAGCAATTAAGATTAGGACTATTAAAATCCAGATCCATGCACCCGTTCCTCTTTTTTGATGTATCATTTTGTTAGTTTGGTATTGAAGGAGGAGTTATTGTACCCCCATTTACAGCAGAGCTTAATGAACAATCATTTAAAACCTTGACAATGAAACCATAACCTGCGCCAGCTTCTTTCTGAAGAATATTTTTATCATCTAAAAGATTTAGTATTGTTCCCCATTGTTGATTTTGAACATCCCAGAGGTAAGCTTTGTTTATCTCGCAGTTTCCCTTAAAATCGTTCAAAGATTTTCCATCCATATCTGGAGTAATTGTTACAAAATTATATCCTGAATATAATTGTCTATTCTCTAAAGGAGCATAATCTTCTAATGTTGAATATTTTATTATTCCTGCCTTATTAGAATAAATCCACATCGCACTAGTTAAATAAATATCTTCGTCTTCTTTTTGAAGACTCTCTAAATCGGCCTTAGGATAAACTAAAATATACTTTTTTTGAGTTGGAGAATAATACCACATTGCTCTGATATCTGATGCCTGAATTTCACTATTGCTAGAAATTCCATCTTTAGGCAGTGTTCCAGCAATTATGTTCCATCCTTCATTTAGTTCAAGTTCAACATTATAAGGCCCATTACCTTGCCCAGTCATATAAGCAGAAACAAAAACCGCAAATCCAACTAAAAGCATTAAGCTTATTGTCAATATTATCTTTCTATTCATACCTAAATAACGCCCCCCCCCCCCTTATAAATCTTTCTATTGCGTTATTCTTTAGTAGTTATAAAATTATGGAAGAAAAGTGAAACGTTCCCCAAGCCGAAGAATGAGGCGATATGAAAGATTGCCAAACCTTAACTCAAAATTTCTTCAATCTTAGTAATAAATTCTTCTGCATCATCTAATGCTGTTTTTGCATTTTCTTTTGTAATTGCAGAAGTTGCATCGTACTGAGCAGTTTCCCTCTTTGTTTTAGTCTGAATCAGTTTAGTTATGAGCTGTTCACTTATAGTATAAGCCTTGACAAGTTTATGAAGATCTTTTTGTTCTAAATATTTACCATTACTGCTCTTTTCATTAACATAATGATGCTCCAAAACAATGATGGTTGCAGCATGGCTTTTTGACTTAAAACCCAACTTTGCTAACGCGGCTAAAGCTGATGTATACATAGCATAATAAGAAACAATAATCGTCCAATCATACATCTCAAAGCTAGAAGCAAGAGAAAGTAGTTTTCTCGCCTCCTCTTGCTCAGAAATCCTAAAGAGAAGATTTGCAACAGTAAAATTCTTTCTTGATCTTGTTAAAAATGCTTTTTCAAGTTTTTTATGTTCATTATCTTGTAAAAGCTGTTCTTTTTTCAAATATACATTAATCTTATTCTTTAGAACTTCATTTCTCTTTTTCATGTTACAATTCTCCAAAAAATTTCATGCCCATATAAAGATACACCATATTCTTTTGTTTCTTTTCCTACATTTAATTCTTTATCTTTTAACATTCTCTTAAATTCCTCAATATTAGTAATTAGAGGGCTTACCTTTAGGTTATGTGAGTATTGATAGCTCGCACTTTCTCTTTCTATTGTTTCTCTTAAGTTTTTATCTTTTATACTACTAACTACGAATAGAAGATCAACATCAGATTGTTTTGTTGCTGTACCTTTTGCATAGCTTCCAAATAAAATAATAGATTGAATCTCAGAAATAAACTTTTCTGTTAATTTGGAGAGTAAACCTTCAATAACTTGTTTTAGTTTGGGATTCTTTTGACATAACTCCTCTTTTCTTGCTAAATCAATCTCTTCTAAAAGATGCCTTGTTTTTGCATTTTCCAAGTTAAGTGAACATTTTTTAGCATTTCCTACTTTTTCAACTTTTATTATTCCTTCTTTTTCCATTTCAGTTATGTGGTTATAAGTTGGACGATAACCAATTTTCAGCCTTTTAGAGATATCCAAGATAGTCAACCCTTTATCTAACTTAGCCCTCATTAACCCTATAATTTTTAGTAGTGTTTTCTGCCTCATGTTATTCATTTAATGAATAATACTATTCACTTTGGTATATAAATCTTTTGGTTTATTTAGGGCGGGCAATTAAATTAAAGAGACGCGCACTTAATTTTCTGCTTCTTTCATCAAAAACGAAGTTTTTGAATGCCATCAAGAATTGAAAATTCTTGAGGTTTCTAAAAAGAAGAAGTTTGAAATAAGAGTGTTTTTATCCAGAAGGCAAAGCAGGAAGAATCCGAAGGGTTAATTAATGTCTTCTTTCTAGCTCCCTTTAAGCTACAAATCTTCTTAGAAAATTATTTAAATTTGAGAATCCTTTATTTTACATGAAAATAGGCGTTTTGGGGTCTGGGGTTGTCGGGCAGACTCTGGCTAGCGGATTATTAAAATTAGGACATGAAGTCTGCATAGGCACTAGAGATTCTGGAAAATTAAAAGAATGGCTTGGAAAGGCTGGAAATAATGCCTCTACGGGAAGTTTTGCAGAAGCAGCCAGTTTTGGGGAGATTGCTATTATTGCTACTTCATGGATGGGCACTGAAAATGCAATTAAGATGGCTGGAAAAAAGAATTTTTCAGGAAAGATTGTAATAGATGTTACTAATCCCTTGAAATTTGAAAAAGAAGGGAATCCGCCGAGTTTTGCTGTTGCGTATCCTAATTCTGCTGGAAGCTTGATACAGCGATGGCTTCCTGATGCTAAAGTCGTCAAGGCATTTAATATAGTTCTTGCGCATTATATGACAAATCCAAAATTACAGGAAGGAGCTCCTGATTTATTTATCGCGGGAAATGACGAGAATGCCAAGAATAAAGTCAAGGAAATTGCTGTGGCTTTTGGGTGGAAAGACGTTCATGACTTGGGAGACATACAACAGGCTTATTTAGTAGAATCCCTTGCCATGATAATGATCAGATATGGCATTTTGAACAATCATTGGATGCATAGCTGGAAATTGCTTAAGAAATGATTTTTAGAGGAAGAGCGAATCTTTTAATCTATGTTAGACGGAATTTTCTTAGAAAATTTTTTCTTCGTTTCGTTTGTCAGTTAAGAGAAGTTTTTCTGCGAGGCGAAAGTCCGCAGGACGTGGTAAGAATTTCGAAAGAAATTCGAAGAGTTCCCGATGGCACAAAACATTTAAATAGTATTACTATAGTAATACTATTATGGACACTGTACCTACAAAATTAACTGAGAAATTAGTAGCTGAAATAGAAGCATTAATTAAAGAAGGATGGTATGCAAATAAGTCTGAGTTTATTCGAGATGCTGTGCGAGAATTGATTAAAAAATTAAAAGTGGAGCGAATAGCATCTGCAATCAAAGAAGATATTGCATGGGGCCTATATGGCAAATAAGGTTGTTTCCAATACAGCGCCATTAATTCATCTTAAAGAGATTGATTTAATTAATGCGTTAAACATTTTTGAAGAAATATTAATTCCTCCAGAAGTTGAAAATGAAATAAAAAATAATAATCTTCCAGAGGTTTTAGAAAGAATCAAGGTTATTAATCTTAATTCTAAATGGAAAGATACTGCTAATATATTGGTTAATGAATTTTCATTGGATTTGGGCGAGGCAGAAGCTATAGCGTTAGCATTGCAAGAAAAAGCAGATTATTTTTTAACTGATGATTTAGATGCAAGGCTTGTAGCAAGTAGATATAATTTAGAAGTACATGGAACAATTGGTATCATTTTAAGGGCATTTAGAGAAAGATTATTGGACAAAAAGCTCGCTATTAAGAAGGTTAATGAAATTTATTTTAAATCTTCTTTATTTATTACAAGAAATTTGGTTGATGATATTATTGAGGAAATTAACAGATTCTTGAAAGAAAGATAGAGAAGTTTTATTAATGGTTTATTCTTAAAAGTTTAATGATAAGATTCGGGCCAGCAGGACTTGGAGGCGTGAAAGATGCTGAGGCTGTTTTAGAGGATTATCATAAAATGGGCTTAAGAGCTTGCGAGATTGCTTTTACTTATGGAGTTTATATTAAAAATAAGGATGATGCAATTAGAATAGGCAAAAAAGCTAAAGAACTGGATATTTCATTAAGCATACATGCACCTTATTATGTTAATTTGAACTCTAGCGAAAAAGCTAAAATAGAGGCTTCAAAAAAGAGGATTTTAGATTGCTGTGAAATCGGGGAGTTATTAGGAGCAAGCGTTGTTGTTTTTCATCCAGGCTACTATAGCAAAGACAAAGAAGAGAGCTATAATAATATAAAAGAAGGAATTATTGATTTAATGGAAGAGATAAAGAAACGCGAATGGAAAGTTAAAATTGCTCCTGAAACAATGGGAAAGGTTAATGTTTTTGGAAGTGTTGACGAGATTTATAGGCTTGTTAAAGAAACAGGATGCTTGTTTTGCATAGATTTCGCCCATATTCTTGCAAGAGACAAGAAAGTTGATTATAAGAAGATTATTGAGCTCTTTTCTGAAAATAAATGGCATGTGCATTTTTCTGGGATTGTTTATGGGGAAAAAGGAGAGAAACATCATCGCGAGACTATGAAGGAGGAATGGATAACCTTGCTGAAGAATTTGCCTAAAGATAAAGAGATTGTGATTATTAATGAATCACCTTCAATGATAGAAGACAGCTTAGAGGGACTGAAATTGGTTGGGAAAATTTGGACAACCAAAAAATATTTAAGCCCCTTCAAGTTATAATTAATATGGAAATGATAAGCATACCAAAAACAGAATACGAAAGAATGAGACACCAAATAGCTAGGCTTAGAGAATTGGAGAAAATCGACTTTGATTTAGTTAGACAATTCAAAGAGAGCTTAGAAGATGTAAAAGCAGGCAGAATAAGAAGAGTTGCCTAATTTTCTCTTAGTAGCCTTTCCAAGTATTCCTTATATTCCTCAAAATTATCAATTATGTGGTTTATTGTTGCTTGTTGGTCTTTCTTTCCACTAACTGCAACAACGAGAACAGCTTGCAAATCGTCATATACTAAATAATAAACTCTTTTTTCTCTTAACCGTTTTTCTCTTAAATGCTTGTATTGTAATTGGTCTCCAACATAGGGATTTTCTTTAAGTTGTAAAAATATTTTTTCTATTCTTTCTTTATCATTTTGTGGAAGTTTTGATGTTTCTCTATCAAAACTTTTAGTTGTGAAAACTGCATAAACCATAAATCAATCAATTTTAGTAATTATAAAAACCTTCTTTTTAGAAACCTCAAGAATTTTCAATTCTTGATGGCATTCAAAAACTTCGTTTTTGATGAAAGAAACAAAAAAGCATGTGTCAACTCCATTAATTTAATAGTATTAAGGAGATATTTTAACATTGCTTTTTTTATTAATTTCTTTAGCAATTGAGCTATTCAGCTTGTCAATTTCCATTAGCTTTTCCTTTGCTTTGTTAGGATTCAAGCGGCAGAGATTCAGGATTTCCAGGATTCTTTGCGTTATGTCTTCATAACTATCTCTTTTATGAGTTTTCAGCTTATCAAGCCTATTTTTTGTGTTTTTTCTTAGTTTTATCGTTGTAATTTCCATGCTCGGTATACCAAAGTAGCCTATTTAATATTTTTGCATAAATTGTCACTACTAATAGTCGTAACTAAGAAATAGTATAATTTATGTTGTTACCGCAAAGTTTATATAAGGTGTTTTTGTTATATTTTTAACTAAATTTAAAATGACAAACATGACATCCAAAAGATTTTTGGTTTTCCTTGCAACAGCATTTGTATTAGCAGTTTCTTTAATTGCTAATGTAAGCGCTTTTGGAAGTATTGTAGACCTTGAAGTAAATGGTGTTGAGGCGCTTGACGCTGCCAAAGTACCTATTACTGTCTTTTCTGGACAAAGCATTCCAGTAAGACTAGAATTCAAGGCCCTAGAAAACGCTGAGGATGTCAGAGTGAAAGCCTGGATTTCAGGGGAAAGAGAGCTGGCAAGCATCTCAGAGCGATTTGACGTCATTGAAAACAGGACATATAGCAGAGTTCTATCAGTTCAAGTCCCAAATGATTTGGATGAACTTGACGAGACTCTTGAATTGAATGTCGTTGTTGAAAACAGAAATGACGGAACTGCTGACGAAAAGGAAATCTTATTGACCCTGCAGAGAGAATCCTATGTTGTAGAGATTCTTGACGTAGACATGGCCAGTAAGGTAAGTGCTGGAGAAGTCTTGACTCTTGACGTTGTGGTAAAAAACATTGGCAGACAATTTGCTGATGACACATTCGTCAGGGTAAGCATTCCTGCATTAGAAATAGAAGACAGAGCCTTTTTGGGAGATCTTGCATTTCTTGATCAGCCATTTGGCGACAACCCTTTTGAAATAGAGAACGAATTTGACAGACTTGACAAAGAAGACAGCATGGAAAGAAGGCTATTCTTGAGAATTCCTTCAAATGCAAAGCCCGGCTTATACGAAGTTGAGGTAAGCGCATTTAATGACGACTCTGAGACTGTCTTGATAAGAAAAATTGTTATAGCAGGAGCAGAAGCAAGCACAAACGTGATTGCGCCTGTACACAGCAAGTCTTTCAATGTTGGAGAAACAGGAGAATACTCAATAGTATTGGTTAATTCTGGTACTCAATTGAAAGTATTTGAATTCGTTATTGAAAGTCCAACTGGTCTGAATATAGATGTTTCAGAGCCAATTGTGGCTATACCAGCAGGCACAAGTAAGACTGTAAAATTGAGCGTAAATGCCGACAAGGCAGAAAGCTATGATTTTGCGGTAAACGTTCACTCTGATAGCGAGCTTATCAAGAGAGAAAGCTTCACAGCGAATGTACAAGGCAGACAAGCTGTAACTACAAGCCCTACTGTTTTATTGACAGTTGTTCTTGCAGTTATTTTTGTTGTGCTTTTAATTGTACTGATAGTACTTCTAACAAGAAAGCCAGGAAAAGCTGAAGAAGCCGGAGAAGGCTACTACTAAACTTTATTTTTTTATTTTTTATTTTACTTTTTCTTTTTTTATTTTTTATATATTCTCTCTCGTATTTGGAGTTGTTCTCGATGGCATAAATAATCATATTTGTATCGAGATATTTCATACCAACTCTTCTCTGGTCTCTCTCACAAGTCTTACTGCGTTTCTATCTATCTTTATTTGAGATGTAAGAAATTCTACTGGTTTTTCCATTTTTCCTGCTACTTCAACATTAAATGTTACTTTTGTTTTCATCAAATGTATTACACGTAATACTTTAGATACTTTTTGTTTCAAGAGTATCCAAAGTAACTTGAGAGTTAATAATCTTAATAACCAAAAGGCTTAAATATAGTAATTAATAAGTAGTATCATGAAAAGACAAGAAGATTTAATGAGAAAATTGGGAGAGTATTCGTTATTTTTAGAAAAAGAAATCAAGGAGAGGACACGTCTTATTTTTGAGGAAAACATATACATCAGAGAGACAGCAGAAATACAAGGGGAGACATATGGTAACGCAAGAGATAAATTATATGAATTATTTCCTGAATTAATTCCTAAACTAGAATCCAAAAAAGAAAAGAAAAAATAATCAAACAATAAATTTCTTAGATATTTTAGACAACGCTTTATAGCCATTTTTCTTCACAAGAAAAATGTCTTCAATTCTTACTCCGCCTAAATTTGGAATGTATAAGCCCGGCTCAATTGTTATTATCATACCTGCTTGGAGCTTGGTTTTGCTTGGAATTAATGGAGATTCATGGAGTTCTATGCCGACGCCATGTCCCGTGCTGTGAATAAAAAATTTCTCCATTTTGTATTTTTTAAATACTGATAATACTGCATCGTGAAGTGTTTTACAGCTTATTCCTTCTTTAATTAAATTAATGGCTGCTTTTTGAGCTTCTAATACTATATTGTATATTTCCTGTATTTTTTGAGCTTTGGGCCTACCTTTGCAAAGTGTTCTTGTGAAATCTGAGAAATATCTTGATTTAATTGACCTTGGATAAATATCCATGACTATCGGAACGCCTGCGTGGATAGATCCTTCTCCTTCTTTATGCGGATAAGATGTGTTTTTCCCTGACGAGATAATTATTCCTTCGGGCGATTCTAATCCATAATGGATAAATAATTCTTCTGCTACTTCTTTCAAATATTCAGAGGTAATTTTCCTGCCATTATAAAAAAGAAAATTATTCTTCTCTTTTGAGCTTTTTATTATTCTGCTAATTTTCGTAAAAGCCAAATCAACGATTTTTTGCACTTTTTCAATTTCTTTTATTTCTTCGGATGATTTTATGCTCCTGTCTAAAAAAGGGCTTAGGATTTTTGTTTTTATATTATTTTTTTTAAGCTCTTCTGCATAAATTAAGGGAAAATTGTAAGGAACATTTATTTTTTTTATGCCCTTTTCTTTCAAAAAAAGGCAGGCGATTGTTGCGAGATTTATTTTTTTAAATTTTGATTTTGCTTTTTTAACATATTTTTCTTCGGATAATACTATTGTTGAGCTTTTTGCTTCTTGTTTTATTCTTGAAAATTCAAGAGTGTTTACAAGAACGTAATTTTTATTTTTCAAAGACAGGAAGATAAAAGGGTCTGGGACTAAGACTTTAGTTGCATAAAACATATTTGCGTCATTGAAACTGTCTGCTATAATGAGCTTATTCATTGGTTTATTTAGGGATATTATTATATAAATCTAGATGTTATCAGCGATAGCTGTGCTTGACGATAACTTAATAAGTGTCATAGTCTTCAATATTTTAAGAGGAGATAAAATGGATATTTTTTCATTACCATTGATTTTGTTGTATTCTGCTTTGTTTGGCTTAACAATGAAAATTGCCGACTTGTTTGATGAACATAAAATGCGATGGTTTAAAGGTGATGCGCTCCTGTTTGGTTTTCTTTGGGGAATCTTTGGAATCTTGCTTGTTTTAAGTCGCGCAGATATAGCAAATGTTACTCTTGCTATGATTTTGGCATTTGTTGTTAGAATGCGTATTGATTATAGAAATCATGCCATTGCAACAGTAATGATTATCATCGCATTTTTATGGAAAAGCACATTTGACTTGATAATTTTCTCAATCTTTTTTCTATCATTTTTAATTTTTGGATGGCTTCGAGATTATCTTGGAGATATCAGACAGAAAAAAGATTGGTTATACAAAATCAATGAACCTGCATGGTATTATATAATTCTTCCTGCAATTTATGGAATATTTAGCAATAATTGGATAATCTTTTTTGTTTTTACTATTTATATAATATTTTATGACTTTGCTAAATATTCTTTGTTTTACATGAAAAAATATTCTGAACTATAAACGCGCTGCCTCCCCCCATCCTTAACATCTCTTTCTATTTGCGACAATATATAAAAATCTGAAACTTTAAATATAGGGCTAAATATTTGCAGATATGGTGTACATAAAAAAGATAGTTGTCAATGGATTCAAGAGTTTTGCCAAAAAGACAGACATAATATTTGACAAGGGAATTAATCTTTTTGTTGGCCCAAACGGCGCGGGAAAATGCGTAACTGGAGAGTCATTAGTGCAATTGGCTGATGGAAGTTTAGAAAGGATAGATAACATGGTAAATTCCCGATTAGATGGAGCAGTTAAAACCGAGGATGGTTATATTATCCCCTCTGATGGTACAGAGGTTATATGCCTTAGTTTTGATAATCTTAAGATGACAAAAAAACCTATTAAGGCATTTGTAAAAAGAATCTCCCCGGATAAATTATTGAAAATAAAAACAAGGTCCGGAAGAGAAATTAAAGCAACGAAATACCATCCTCTTTTTATATTAAAAGAAGGAAATGTAATTCCTGCGAAGGCTGAAGAGATAAAAATAGGGGAAAAGATTGCTATTCCAAGAAAACTTTATTTTGAGCCGAAGCATCTTTGCTTTACAGAATTATTGGATTTAATAAAAGAAGAAGATAATATCTATGTGCCCTTTTGTGAAGGTTATAACACTATATTGAAAGGCGTAAAGGGGTATCTTGGATGGAAAGAGCTTGCTAAAAAAATAGGAATTCCATATTATGTAATTAAAGGCCTATTGAATAAACAAGCTGTTAGGCTGAGTTATTTGATAAGGATATTAAGATATGTAAAACTTTCAGATATCGAAATTGTAGATCTTATTAAAGAAATTAGAGTGAACGGAACTAATACTAAATTCTTATTTAGGAATTCTCCAGAATTCTCGAGATTTTTTGGATATTTGTTGGCAGAGGGCAGATTGGCTGAATCAAGCCATATATGGTTTACTAACGGAGATAGGGAGATAGTAGACGATTACGTTAATCTTGTTAAAAAACTGTTTAATAAAAATCCTTTAGTTAGGAAATATAAACCTAACTGCTGGGATGTCATTATTTATTCAGAGCCATTAAAAATAATTTTGAGTAAATTAGGTATGGCTTCTAAAACAGAAAATAAAGAAATATCAAATATAATCTTAAAACATTCTTCTGTAAATGAAATAGCTAATTTATTAAATGGACTATATTGTGGAGATGGATACGTATCAAATAATTATACAACTGTAGAAATAACAACAAAAAGCGAGAAACTTGCTAAAGGTATTGTTGCATGCCTTTTAAGATTAGGCATTGTCCCTAGAGAAAGAGAAGTTGTTAAAGGCATTAAATCTACTGGATTTTATGGGAAATATAAAAATATTGTTTTTTATGGTGTTGATAATATTAAGATATTTAATGATAATGTTAACCTGATTCATAAGGAAAAGAAACGTAGAATATTGAATAGTCTAAACAAAAAATCAAATACGAATATAGATTTAATAGAAGTAAATTCTATTGTTAAAAATATTTCTAAAGAATTAAAGATTAATATAAAGAACTCAAGAAAAGAAACTTCCATATTAGATGCTTATTGCTATAATCAGTGTATTCCTTCTAGGAATGGGTTGGCTCTTTTAGAAAAAACAATTTTCTTAAGCGGCGAATCACAAAAACTTGAACAGCTTCGAAAGTTGATAAATTCAGACATATTTTGGGATGAAATTGCTAGCATTGAAGAAATTAAAGGCGAAGAATGGGTTTATGACTTATGTGTCGATAATGACCATAATTTTATTGCGAATAACATTCTTGTTCATAACTCTAATGTAGTAGAGGCTTTGTGCTTTGTTTTAGGAAGATTATCAGCCAAGTCTATGAGGGCTTCAAAAGCAAAAAATTTAATATTTATGGGTTCTAAATATATTAAGCCTGCGAAAGAAGCTTATGTGGAGTTGATTTTTGACAATTCAGACAGGGCTTTTTCCATAAATAGCGATGAAGTAGGCTTGAAAAGAATTGTAAGAGTAAATGGGCAGAGCATATATAAGATTAATGGAGAGACTAAAACAAGGGGAGAGATTATAGAGATGCTTGCCCAAGCAGGCATTGACCCTTATGGATTCAACCTTATTTTACAGGGGCAGATTCAGAGCATTGTTAAAATGCACTCTGAAGAGAGAAGAAAGATAATAGAGGAAGTTGCCGGAATTTCTATTTATGAATCAAGGAAAGAAAAGTCGTTGCATGAACTGGAAAAGACAGACGAAAGATTAAAAGAAATTTCAACTATTCTGCGCGAGAGGACGGCATATTTGAGAAATTTAGAAAGAGAGAAAATGCAGGCTCAAAAATATAGAGATACTGAACTCATTGTCAAAAGGGCGAAAGCTTCTATATTGAGCAAGAGACTAGGAGAAAAAGAAAGAGAATTAGAGAATATAAAAAAATCCATTGAAGAGAAAGAAAAGATAAAATTTGGGATAAAGAAAGAAATTGAGGGGGTGCAGTCGTTATTAAACGAGCTGAGCGCAAGGATTGATGATATAAACAAGAAGATACAAAAGTCAAGCGGTATTGAGCAGGAAACCCTGCATAATGAAATTAGCGAATTAAAAGCAGAGCTTGAGGGCTCTAAGGTCAGGAAAGAAAGCTATGAAAACAGGCAAAGAGAAATAGAAAGAAGAATAGAAGAGATATCCAAATCAATTCCTAATATAGAGAACGAGATAAAAGAGCTAAGAAAAAAATCTCCTTCAATGGCTAAGAAAGCTGTTGAATTAAAAAAGAAAAAAGAAGAATTAAGCAGCATAGAGAGCAAATTGAAAAAAATACTAGGATTTAAGACAGAATTAGAATCATTGAAAGAGAGAATCAAGGACAAAGAGAAACAGTTGACTAAAACAAGGATTTCTTCAGAGTCTTTAGTAAAGATAATAGAGGAAAATTCTGCTAATTTCAAATATGGGGATGAAAAAACATGCCTGAAGGCAATTGAATTTTTGAAAAAGGATTTTTCTGAAAAAAAGCAGAATTTTGAGCTATTAAGAAAGGGCGAGATAGATAATAATAAGATTATGGCAGCTGCTGATTCTGAAATAGACAATGCAAATAAAATAAAGGCAGACATTGAAAAGATAGATATCTGCCCATTATGCCAAAGCAAAATAACAGAAAAACATATAAAACACGTTTATGAAGACATTGACAAGAAAATAAAAGAAGCTGCTGTAAAAAAAGAGAGCGCTATAAATGAGATAAAAAATGTTATTGGAGAAAAAAACAAATTAGAAAGCGGAATGAAGGAAATTGAAAAAAGGATATCCGAAGGCGAGATTGAGCTTATAAACCAGAGAAATGTTGAGGATAAAAAAGAGCAATTGAAAGACATATTTAATGACGAGAAAACATTAAAGAATGAAATTTCAGAGCTTGAAAAAGAAAAGAACAAGCTTGGAGGGCTTGCTTCAAATCTTGCAGATATAGAAGAGAAATATGGGAAAAAGATGCTTGAGATTGAAGACATTTCAATTTTGACTGAAGAGAATCTTGACACTGCTCTTCTTTACAAGGAAAGAGAGCTTGAGAACATGAGAAATATAATCAAAAAAAGCAGGGAAGACCTTGATGAGATAAGAAGCGACGCAGACGATATTACTAACAACATTGAGGAAAAATCAGACAGACTGGAAAAATTGGAAGAGCAGGAGCGTGAATTACAGGAGAGATTTAAAAAGATGTTCTCTTCAAGAGATGAATTGCAAAGACAAACCCAAGAGAAGAATCTTGAATTGAGCGAGAAACAGCAGGAATCATGGCAGATTGAAGACCAGATGAATTACCTGAAAGTCGGCAAGGCAAAATTGGACGCAGAAAGCGAGTCAGTTAAGATTGAGCTTTCTGAATTTGCCGGAATTGAATTATTAAGCGGGAGCATAAATCTTTTGGAAGAAAGATTGAAAAAATCCCAGGAAACATTGCAGGGCATAGGCTCAATAAACATGCGAGCGTTAGAAGTGTATGAAGAAGTCAAAAAAGAATATGACATTGTGCAGGAGAAAGTAGATGTATTGCAGAAGGAAAAGGATGACATTTTAAGAATTGTAGAAGAAATTGACAAGAAAAAAACAAATAGCTTCATGAAAACATTCAAGGCGATAAATAGCCTGTTTTCAGAGAATTTTTCCAAATTATCCTCTAAGGGCGTTGCTTATTTGGATATTGAGAATAAAGACGAAATATTCAATGGGGGAGTTAATATTGTTGTTAAATTAGGAAAGGGAAAATATTTTGATGTTACATCATTGTCAGGGGGAGAGCAGACATTGGTTGCCTTGTCCTTATTATTTGCAATTCAAGAGCATAAGCCATATCATTTTTACGTATTTGACGAAATTGACGCGGCTTTAGACAGGAGAAATTCAGAGAGATTGGCGGCGTTATTGGACCAATACATGAAATCAGGGCAATATATTGTCATCACGCATAACGATGCCATTGTAACTAATTCTAATTTTCTGTATGGAGTTAGCATGCATGACGGAGTTTCAAAAATCTTGAGCTTGAAGATGGATTGAATTAATAAAACTATCAGCACAACATATTTAAAACTATAAAAAGACATAATAAAAAGATGGAAAAAACAAATCATAAAATAGTATTTGGTGATAGCTCAAAAGTGTTAAAA
>CAZNQS010000023.1:0-19027 GCA_964575515.1 Candidatus Woesearchaeota archaeon
GAAAATTCTGTAGAGGGCTTTTATCAACTTCCAAAGTTATTGCAGAACCAAAATTGGAAGTTGGAGATGCGAGGTAGATAGATGCATCATCCGTCGGAGTGAATGTTAGATTGATTACATCTAAAGTAGAAGGATATTCTTTTCCAACAAGAAATGCGGAAGGAATTGAGTGCATTCGAACTAAAAACAATGAAGATATTTGAAATAAAAACAAAAAGAAAATGCTGCCAATAATAAGAGAACTTATAAAACTTACGACAATTTTCTTTTTCATAGGTCATAGTATAAGAGTCTATTTTTAAAGATTATGACGATTTGTTATATGCTTATGTTATTACTATATGGTAATAAGCTTCGTCGGGAATCGAACCCGATTCTTCTAGTTTGGAGATAGACATAAAACAACAAAGAGCTAGGGACTAAAAAACCTAGCTCTTATACTTTATATATAAAAATTCAGCAAGAAACTTAAGTTCTATATAGACTAGCAGGAACAACAAAAACAACAGTGTTATTAATTTTCTTCTTATAAAAATCATTAAAATTAAAAATAATTCCTTTCTTAGGTTTATATGTTTTTATAAAACTTCTTAATGAACGTGTAAATTTGACATTAGTTTTTACTTCTAAAGGGACTAAACTATCAACTAAGATAAAATCAACTTCTGCTTTAGCAGTAGTTCTCCAGTAAGTAATGTTCTCTCCACGAAATAAATTTAAAATATAGTTCTCAAAAAGAATACCAAACTCATCTTCTGAAAATGAAAATCTATTTACAATAAAATTTCTCAATCCTGTTTCAATAAAATAAACTTTAGGATTTTTTCTAAGTTCGCTAACTAAATTCTTATGAAATGGTCTGATAAGTTGAATAATATAGCTATCTTCAAGTATCCTAAATAAATCCTTAAGTTCCTTATAATACAAATTTGTAAAACTACAAATGTCGTTATAATTTAAAATGCTCCCATTAACAGAAGCCAAATATTTTACCAAATCAAAAATACGCCTTTTATATTCACTGCCATAAATCTTAACAATATCTTTCTCAATATAAGTTAAATATAAATTCTTTAACAATTCTTTTTTTTTCTCTATATTTTTCTCTAAAACAACTCTTGGATATCCTCCATAAGTTATATATTCCTTCAAATAATTATTAAGTTTATCTAAAAAAATAAGTTCTTGTTTCTTAATTTTTAATGAATTTAATGATAATAAATATTTTTTATAATAAAGAAATATTTTTTCGTCTTTAGCTTTTAAAAATTCAGCAAAAGAAAAAGGATAAAGTTCAAAAAAAATTATTCTTCCCACAAGAGCACTACCAACTCCTCTAATATCTAATGAAGAAGATCCTGTAATAAAAATTTTTACATTAGGATAAGTGTCATATATAAGCTTCAAAAGTTTTCCAGCTTCTTCAACATACTGAATCTCATCTAAAAGGAAAAAATGTTTTGTTTTATCATCACCAACATGATAATTAATATATTCTTTGACGTCCTTTTCGAATTTATCTTTTTCAAAATCATCTTCAAAAGAAATAAAGTGAATTTTTTCTTTAATTATTCCTCTTTTCTCTAATAAATTTTTAATTTTCAAAAGTAAAGTCGTCTTACCACTTTGTCTTGGTCCTACAATTGCTAATACCTCTTTTTCGTCAATCCATTTTTTAATTTTTTCCTCTACATCCCTTTCAACAATCCTATCCATCCCCTATTTAATAGATCGTAGTTTATAAACCTTTTCATTTTAAGGCTATTATTAATAAAAATCTTTTCATTTTAATAGGACTATTCTTTAAGATAAAACTTACCCCACCGCAAGCTATGTGGCATCAAACGACAAACTCGTAATTATCCCATAATATGCTAAACCATTCGAGCATCAGATATTGGTCATTATTATTTTACTTTTAAATTTTAATCCTGCTTTGCTTTATCCCCGTAGCAAGACCACGGGGTATTACGAATAAATAAATTTCTTTCTTGTAATAAATTAATAATTCTAAGAATTTCTCCCTTTACCTCATCTGTCAATTCAATTGCAAGAAATGCTCTCATTTTGCAACATCTTATTTATTTTTTATCATATATTTTCCCAAAAATTTCTCTTTTAATCTTATCAAAATCATCTAATTCCCCAATTATTAGATTTTTAAGATCGCTCTCCCATAATCCTTTCATTCTCCTGATTCTATTTTTAAATTCCCTAAAATTAAATCTCGAATTATAAAGTGCTAATTTTTTGTTTATTAATTCAAGATCAAAAGCAATGTTTTTCTTTGTTATTAAAAACCATAAATCATAAATATCTCTTGGTTTCTCTCTTGTGAAAATTGCTCTTACTTTCTCAGCTAAAATCTCTTTTTCTTTCATTACAAATAATTCAAAATTAGGAATTTCCCTATATAAAGAGATAATTGATTCCTTATTTGCATCCAGCAATATCCTCTCTTTTGAACTTATATTTAAAGGAATAAAACATTGCGTTTGTTTACTGCCTCTATAAAGTGGCCCATTTAATAATAATCTGACATTTATCTCATTCTTAAATTCTTTAATTTCTTTTATCCTGCTTTTAATATTAAGCAAAAATAAATCAGAGGTTATCTTATTGGCAATCTCCTTAATATCAACTTTCTTTACCAAAGTAAAATCCAAGTCTTCTGAAAATCTATTCAATTTATATAGCTTATAAAGACATGTTCCGCCCTTAAAAATCAATTCTTTTCCAACATTAGAATAAAGACTAAATAATACCAACTCCTGTAAATAATCCTTCTCTGCATTTATCGAACTTAATTTTTTAAATTTTGCAACTTTATCTAATTCACTTTTAGTTAACATTGTCAATTATTCTCCATTCCTTATTTTTCTTACCCTTCATAGGAAGAGCATAATCTAATGCAACATATTTAAAATCAATATATTTCTTTAATCTCTTCTTTTTATCTAATCCTAATTCATCAAATATATATCCAAATCTTTTTATTAAAGCTTTATTTTTAATTACGATTAAATAATTAATAAGCAATTCGATATTAATATTTTTTATATTATTTTTTATTATATTAATTAATTCTGAAAATGAAATTTTTTTAAATAGAGCAGAATCTATTAAGGCCTTTTCTTTATCAGCAATAAAAATATAAAAATCCTGATAATTTTCTTTATTATATCCAAAAAAATATTTTGATTTTGTTTTTGTGAATATTATTTTTATATTTTCAAATTTAATCTCTTTTTTCTTTCTTGCTCTTGTTGTTATTACAAATATGGCTTGAGGAAGTTGTTCTGTCAAATTATGGTAACGCAATGCTGACCAGCATGAAATATAAGACGGCCAGATAATATTACTTGCTATCACAATTGGATCTTTCTGTATAGTATATTTATTTCTCTCAATCTCAAAAATAAGCTTTTCTTTTTTAAGCCTGTATATAACTAATTTAGAATAATTCCTATCTTTTTCTATAGTTTCTCTAACTATCTTCAAATTAAATATAGGGTAGTTTTCTAAGCTTCTCAATAAGTTTAATTTTCTCATCTTTTGTGACACCTTAGTTATCATATATGATAACTATATACCTCTAGAAGTTTAAAAACCTTTTGGTATAGTGAAAGACATAAGTTTTTAACCAATTTTATATGTCTTTCCCTTGATAGTCAAAGCCAAAATAGGGAATTATTAATGTCTTTAACTATAATTTAAATAATTCAAGTCTGACATTACCCGAATAAAATCCTTCTTCCATATCTTCAGATGCAATAACACTAAAAGAAATTTTTTTACTCTCGCCTTCTTCAACACTTACAATATTATTAAAATGCAAAAGCGGCTCTATGTCGCCTTCTGCTTTAATGACTGCTACAATTGGGAAAGAATAATGATTGTCAAGAATAATATTCCTTGTTGAACTTCCTGGTTTTTGTATATGCCCAAAAGTCAAGGCATTTGAATTTAAATCAAAACCTATATTATCGCTAACATTAGCGCTCGTATAAAAAGTTTTAGTCATAATTGGCTTGCTTAAAAAAAGTCCAAGGAAAGAAATTAAAAAAAGCAAAAAGGAAAATGCAAAAATGAAATAACTCAGTCTTTTCATTTTTTCCTCTTAAGAGTTTTTAAGACCTTTATCTTCTTTCTGAAAAGAATGAAGATGACTATAATTATGATTATTACGATAGCAATAATCAGTGCAAGAATAAAAACAAAATTCAAGCCATATTTGTAAACATTAAGCTTTCCATAAGCAAGACTCTTTTCTCCAGCGTAATACAATAAAATTTCAGTTTTATAATCTCCTTCAAGGCTGTTGGTATCTAAAAAACCAACTAATGTTTTTCTGCCCCAGGCTTCCAAATCAACGCTTGGAGTTCTAAATCCTATTGTCTTAGTAGAATTAGATATATTCACATCAGCATAAACATTATTCAAATTGCCATTCCACCTGCTTTCTACGTCTATAAAGAATTTTTTAATGCCGCCTTGTGGCAGCTTATCGGTAAAATTAGTGATATTTACAAATAAGGAGCCGATTCTAAAAGTTTTGTTGGTTCTTATCTCATCTCCATAATTAACAACTGCTTCTGCTACGTAGTCTCCAGCTCTGAAACCATTTGTATTTAAAAATTTCCTAAAATATCTGTCTTGCGTCGGCTCTAAAGAAACAGGCGTAAATTGCATGGTATACACTTGCTGTTTTTCAGAAAAAAATCTCACATTAACATTGACATTTATGCTCTCTTTCCCTTTATTCGCGACATAAACCTCCACAGGAATATTTTCATCAATATTACCATCAGGAACCTTTAAATCAATTTCCGCATATCTTCCAGGGTAAGGCACGTTGACTCTAATAACGCCATGTATCTGAACAACTGTTCCGATAAATTCCTCCTCAGACGGCAGTTCCTTAACACCCACTCCTATCCTGTGCGTGCCAGGCTTCTCTATGGAATCCGGGAATTTTATTTTTACTTTAAAATTTCCACCACCAATAAGCTTTTTTTCGCTTAAACTAGCATACTCTAGAAGTTCTCCTCCTAAAAACGCCTCTATTTCCTGTTGGGGGTCCTCTGAATAAACAAGATAATCTATCTCGTATTCAGCTCCTGGGGCAAAATTGATGTCTACTATTGCCGGCGAAATGCCGAGGCCCAAGGCTAAATCGGATAAAAAAATTATAAAAAACAATAATAGCATCTCTTTTTTCATAATAATAAAAAAGCAGGCACTTTTATATATTTTCTTATTGGTTACTATGCGTAAATATTAGTCATGGATTTATAAAAAATGTTGAAGTATAACAAACCCCTCCTCACATCTCTTCAATCCTAAACCCGCTCTTCAAACTCTCAAAAGCCTTCTACCTTTCAATCTATTTCTTACTTCCTCAATCCATTTTCAATATCCTTAATATCAAAGCAATAAACCTTCTTTCCTTCAAATTCCTTAATCCTCTTCTTAAAAGACTTGGCAAAGACTATAAAGGATTCCCTCCTATTTTCATTCTTCCAAATAACATTTTTTGATTTTTTGTATAATTCAGCTACTATCTTCCCTGCATTTATATTATCTTTCCATTTACATTCCCCTAAAAAAATCTCTGTATTCTTCTCGTTAATTAATGCAATATCAATTTCACAATCCTTATACCACCACCTGCCTATTTTAGAGAACTGAAAAATCTTAGATTCTGCTAAAAAGCTCCTGCAAAATTCTTCAAATATGCCTCCAAGATAATTATTGTAGTTCTTTTCTATAAAAGAAGCATGTTCCTCTAGATTCTCAGCTATTTCACTATAATAAGGATAAATAAATTTTAGCCAGAATTTAAAATAATTATCCTTTATGACATACAAATAATTTTTCTCCTTTGTACCTGCAGTTATGGGCTTTATTTTTTCAATTATTTTCATGCCTTTTAAGATATTTAAATATTTTAAAATATTAGTAATATCTACCCTTGACTTGCTTGAAATTTCACTTAATTTTGCTGCACCCTCATTTATTGCCTTCAATATGTCTAAATAAACATTATACTCCCTAAGTTCTTCTTTTATTAAAAGCTCGGCGTCATTATAAAAATTGAGATAGGGCGAAAGTAAATTTTTAAATATTTCTTTGCGGCTATTTTCATTGCCAACCATTAAAAGATAGTAGGGAATCGTATCAGCAAAACCGTATATCTCTATTATTTCTTTTATATTTTTTCTGGGAAAAAATTCTCTTAAAGAAGATAAGGGCATTTGCTGTAATTCTATCTGCCCTGTCTTTCTGCCATAAATAGGGCTCTTATAGCTTAAAAGAATATTTTCCATCATAGACATATAAGAGCCCAAAACAACGAGCATAATATCCTCGTTAGAGAGTATTTCATCCCAATAATATTGAAACTCAGAAACAATCCCTTTATTATTTATAATCCAATATGGAAATTCATCAATTATGATTAAAAACCTATTCCCTTTTAAGATCTTGCTGCTTATTTCCTTAAATAGCTCTTCAAAATTTTTTGACTCTAAAAATACATTAAATTTCCTGCTAATTTTATCTTTAAAATCTAAAAATTCCTTTTCTATACTTCTTTGTCTTGATAAAAAATAAAAATGTGGTTTGTTTCTCGCAAAATATTTTACAAGATAAGTTTTTCCAAGCCTTCTTCTTCCATAAATTATAATAAATTCACTTTTCTTGCTATTAAATGCGTTCTCTAAAAATTTAAGTTCATCCTTTCTATTTATTAGTAACATGATACTAAGTAATATGTTACTATATTTAAACCTTTGGGTTTCTCTTCCTCCACATCACAACAATCACAATAACAAGAACAACAAATAACACAGCAATAAAAACAGAATAAATATTCTATATTTTTACAATGAAATGCCTATTAGAGTCAAGAACTTTGATAATTGAACAGTTCTGTCCTTGACTATCAAGGGAAAGACATACATTTTTGTTCAATTACTTATGTCTTTCACTATACTTATTCTGTTCCTAAGAATTAAAAATTCAGTAGGAGCAAACAAAGAAGGTATTATTTTTACACATTGTCTATTGATTAATCCAAGCAGTTGCTGTTATAACATCCCCCTTTGCTCCTGTAGAAGCGTCTTCAGGGATTGTCAGATTAAAGTCTATTCTTATTTCATCACTGGCACTAACATATGTAAAATTGCCACACACGCGTATTGTTGTAGTGCTTGTAGAATAAAAACGACTCAAATTAAAACCACTTTCTGGTGTATAAGTTCCTCCTGTTGAATTCACACAGCTTCCTGCCTCAACTTGCGAAACATTCCATTGATAAACAGGGCTTGTTCCTCCAATAAATGAGGCCGCACTTTTACCAGCGCTTAAATTCAATGTCAGATTAACATTTCCCTCATTTCTTAGTCTTAAACCTCCAGCGGTAGTTAAAGTCCAATTGCCCCCAGTAACATTACTAGTTCCAAATGTCGTCAAGGCCGCGGTGGTAGAACCAGGAGCAACTCTCCCATTTCCCCAGCTTATCTGTGATGTGGTAAAATTCACTTCAACATTTTGCTCTACAGTTAAATTAGCCTCTCCTGCAGTTGGATAGCCTGTGATTGTATAAGCCAACCTAACTATGGAAAAATAAGTAAATGTCGCGGAAACCACCGCGACGATTATCGCAATTACGGCAAATGCCAGCAATAAATTATCAGATTTCATCTTCCCTCACTTCCCAAATTATTTTCCTCAACATAAAAATTTATTTCCCCAGCGCCTCTTTTGCTTATTTTATTGTCTGCTTTATATTTAAGAACCGAAATATTTGAAATGCTCAAATTGATAATGACGGAGAAAATTGAGAATAAGATTGCTAAAATGAGCAAGGTGATAATAATCTTATGTATTTTTTCCATCTTTCCTCTTTTATATAACCTAACATAGTAAAATATGCCTCTATTTAAATTTTTATATTTTATCTTTTTTATATTGTCCGCATTAAAGTGTTCTCGATAATTTGAGTTATTCTTTACCTCACTGACATCAGTCGGCAAATTCAATGGATTTGCAGGGTCTAGCCCATGTGTTCTTTCAACAACTTCTTTATCAAGCTGTACTGAAGAAAGAAAGAAGATAACAATTATGGATAGTATAAAACTTTCGTTTTATTGAAATTATCATTTTTGATAATCCTGATATAACAAAAGTTACCTAGATCTGGCAGGTCAAGAAACAATGTTTAACATCCGCGAAATATATGTTTGATTCTTCTCCATTATAATAACCCTGCCAAAATTCAATATTTTATATAAACAGCAGGGTTATTTTCATCACCGAGGTTTCTTAAGGAAACAAATCTTAGTCCTTAACCTTTCTTTCCCTTCCTCAACTTCTTCAATCTTTCTAAAATCTCTCTTCCCTTCTTAGTTTTCTCTAATCTTTTATAAAATTCGTCAGCTTTCTGATTCAGTTTTTTCATAAAAATCTGCTCTTCAACAGAGCTTATTTTATAACGTATGACATTAAAAGAAGTTTTTCGGAGTAACTAAACATTATAATATTTCCGAAAAGTTTGAGCAAAATCCTGTAAGGATTTTCCTTTTAATGTCTGTTCAACACTCCGAACGAAGTGAGAGACTGCAAGTCATGGTTTGAGCGATAGCGAAAAAGTTTGAGAACCTGCACTATTTGGGGGTGGGGAAACGGAAGCGCGCGCTTTTTTGCTTCTTTTTTAGAAAAAAGAAGATTCTCTAGATCGGAAATTGAGTTGGCGAAAAGCTTAAATAATTGCATATTTTGTATATATTAAGGTATCAGGGAATGCCTTAAGTCTTCGGACATCCTGCACTGTATCCCAGCTGTGTTGAACACTGGGAATTTCATAACTTCAGAATTTTTTGTTGAGATTGGAATTCTGACAGTGCTCAAAAATTGGGAATTTTTGACATGATAAAGAGAATTTCTGTATATATTGATGGCGCTAATTTTTATGGTGGTCTGACATCCATAAATAAAAGATTTACTGACACTAAATTTGACTTTGAGAATTATGTTAAGTATCTGATTAGGAAAGAGAGTTTAGTTAGAGTCAATTATTACAATGCATTAGTCAAAAAGAAGATTAATGAAAAAATATGGAAAAAGCAAGGTGACTTTTTTGATAGATTACGTAAAATTCCAAAATGCAAGGTTACTTTATGCACTAGAAAATCGCGCCTTAATATTTTAGGAGAAGAGTATCACACAATAAAGGGCGATGATATTGCATTGGCATTAGACATGATAGAAGACTGTTATAATAATAAGTTTGACAAAGCTATTTTTATTTCAGGAGATGGAGATTTTGCTGACCTCCTGCATAGAATTAAGAAGAAAGGAAAAGAAATTGAGATCTGTTATTTTGAAGGATGTATTGCTGGCATTTTGCTGAAGAAAGCTGATAGTAAAAGATTGATTGATAAAAAAGTAGCAAATAGATTTTTTTATAGGAGCGAGAAAAAGAATAAACAAAAAAGTTAGAAACTATTATATCTAAACTTGTATTTTATTCAAATACTCTACTAATTGTTTCATATCGTCTAGCTTCCCTTCCAATTCTGTATAATACTTATTATCCATTTCCCAAAAAGATTTAAAAAAGATATTAATAATAAATTAATTTCTCATTTTAAGCAATATGGTAGAGTTCTTTTTTACTACAAATATCTTGGTGGGGTTTGGGATTATGACATAGGAATAATTGTAAAAGATTCTGAAGAATTGAGGAAGTATATTAATGAGTTTAGGGCTTCTTTTTCTGATTTTGTTAAAATCTCGGACGCATCTGCAATATTAAGAGAGGTTACAGGCTATAAATTGCCCAAGGGAGTTTTTGAATAAATTCTCGCTGAAAGCGAGACTATCTATTTTCCTAAGGAAAATCAAGCGCGCTTCCGTCTGGGTGGGGGTGGTATTTAGCAGGTTCTCAAATTGCGTTGAACACTATCTTTTTTTCTTTCCTGTAAATCTTTTGAAGAATACGAACCATGCGATATTAACAATCAATAGTATAATAACCAAGACTAATAAAATGCTCACTAAACTTATACCAGCTGCCTGCCTTCCCCTAATAGCATAACCCACTCCCGTAATATCTAGACTATTAGCACTGATTCTTAATAATAAATTCTTATCAGATGACTTCTTCCCATATACAACCATCAATTTACCTCCATACTCTCCCTCCTCAACCCCGACAGTATCCCAATAGGCAATTAATTCTTTTCTGGAAAGGGCAGGGATATCTTGAGTGGATGACTTAACATCAGCCATTATCTGATCATCTTTATTGTAAACTAAAAGATTCGCAAAAACATCCTTTAGCTCTTGGTTCCATCTGTTATCAACCAAAATCCTAAGCTGTGCAATCTCTCCTAAAACAAATTCGTTGACTAATATGCTCTCTATGCTTAGCATATTAATCCCAACCGCGAACTGTTTCTCCAGGCTCCTTGATTCGCCGTCATAAAACACAGTTATCTTAGCAAGGTAATTGCCTGAATTAACACTGACCGGCCATTTTGCGCTGAGTTCTGTTCTAGCCAGAGAGTTGAGACTCGTAAAATCTGTTTCTAATGTGGCAATCTTCTCATTTAATGGAGTATAAATATCAATTAAAGCCCTAACATCTCCAATTCCAAGCTTGCCCCTGCTTATCACAGGCACTATAAGGGTAGCTGTTGAATTCTCCTCTGCGTCAAAAACATTTAAATCAAAATCAACATATTTCCCTGGATAGGGAGCATAAACATATAATTGAGTAGTTACTGCAACAGTCGCCCCGACGTATGTGCCATCTTCAGAAGCCTGCGGAATTTCTAATGCAACAACCTCTCCTGTATGCAAGCCTGGCTCCAACCTCCCAGGCAATTTTATCCTATAAACAAAACCCTTGCTCTCCTCGCTAGGTAAAAATTCCACGCTGCTGTTAAATAGTGTCATAGACTCATTCAGCTCGCCCTGAACAAAAAATACGACCTGTGCCTTCTTATGCTCGTTGTTCAAAACAGAAAATCCAATATCACTCTTTAAACCAGGCTCAAAATTAATAGTCGTCCTGCCAGGAGTTATCCCTAATGCAGAAACATTTCCCATTAATAAAATTATTAAAATACCTATTAATAAAATATTCAACATATTTCTGATTGTTATATCACTCATCACTCTGCCTCCCAACATACTCTCCCTCATTTTCTATTCTCTCGCTCTCCTCTGGCTCAAGAATTATATGACCGACAAACCTTCCCTCTTGTGTTTTTGTAACATTAACCCTGACATCGCCTACATTTCTCAATTCGTATTCATTCCCCGCCTCAATAATCTGCAGTCCAACGTCAGAATAAATCTCAAATTTATTTGAAAAGCCCTCAATAATTCCATTAGTCGCCCTCCAATAATATCTTCCCGGCTTCAGATTAAATGACACATTATCCTCTATGTCAACATATCTTGGGTTGGAAAAATCTGGATTGGCAGAGAGGATAATTAAATTGGCGTTAATTGACTTGAAATTAACTTTATTCCCCTCAAGATTTATATTGGCTCGCGGATAAAATATAAAAATCCCGACTATTATAAGGGTTATAAATACAAGCTCTGTTACTATGAATATCCTATGCATTCTCTTTCCTTTGTCTTTTGTCTTCATTTTAATTTGAACCAAATCCAGGCTCTCCTAAACTTGCGATAAACGTGACAATTGAGTTCTTGTTTCCTGAAGATTCGTCAATTGGAACAGTTACAAGTATATCAACAGAAACATTATTGCAGGGAGTTTGATAACCTGCTGTGAAGTTAAACTGATTAATCGCCTGCGTTGTTGCTGTCGGAGCTTGAGTATAATCTGTTTGAGTTGCTGCGCTGGCAAAACAACTTTTTGTCGTATTTCTAATCCTATACTGAAAATTATCTGTTGGGCTTAGGGCTGTGCTGAACAGAGAGGTAAAGTTAATAGAAACATTCAAGAGCGTATTTCCAGTATTCCTCAAAACAAGCGGGGCAGGATTATCTCCGCTAGTATTTCTGCTCTGAGAATTGTTCATGCTGCCAAAATTAACAGAGGCAACAGGCAGACTAATACTAATCTCTCCTTGTATAGAGAGGTTTCTCGGATTAGCCCAACTCCCGAAACCAATGCCATCATATGCGCGCACAGTCCAATTATAATAATAGTTATTATCATATAAGAATTCTAAAAAATCTCCTATTTTATGGAGAGTTGTCGCGTTAAGGGTATTGTTGTTAATGTACCTGTTTCCGCTGGAGCATGTGCCGCTTGGGGCGTAGAGGCACGTTAAATTAAGTTCATAAGATAAAGTGTCTCCATCGTCATCGCTGCCAGTCCAGTTAAATATCGGCGTTCTGTTTGTTGTGTAATTATTATTTGGCGGACTTAACAAGCTGACATTAGGCAATGTATTAGAAATATTAACCCCTATACTGCTGTTTACCCAGGCGCTATAAGCAGTTCCGTCATACAACCTAATTCCGCAGCTCCAATTCTGATATCTTGTTGTATTTGCATTATCTAAGATGGCATCAAATAATGTCCCATTAATATAACTACTATTATAGTCAATATAGAAATGCAACACGCTATTATTATACCATTGTACACTAACATTCAACCTATCTCCAGAATCGCTATCTGTAATAGTATCAAAACAATGCAAGTCTTGTGCTGTTCTGTTAGTTCCGTCTGTTGAATTTATCTTAGTAGAAGGATTATTTGGAGCAGTGTTAAGCGAAAATGTAAGAGTAAAGTTGCTATTGTTAAATGCTTGATTGTTTGAGTTATCAACAGCAAGGTAATTCCAGAAGAATGTTCCTGTATAATTGAGTCTAATTGATAGATTAGTAGTTATACTAGAATTGCCCAATGTTGTAAAATTACTGGCAAATAATTCATTAGTTCCATTCCAAACATATAGAGTTGCGTTAGTAACATTAGTATCATCTGTAAATCTTGCCTGAAAGTATGTTATATTTGTTGTTGCAGTTGAAGCGTTTGCAGGGCTCAATAGAAATACAGAGAGCACTACTGCTCCCGCCCCTGCTGAAGGCGGTAGAAATTCTATAAGAAGCATTTTTGAATTTCCATAGGTGACGGCAGAACTTAGAGAAGTGGCCGCGATAGTAGAAAATATATCGTTTCCAGAAGAATTAAATTTCCCAAGAAGAGTAAACATTCTTCCCTTACCTGTTCCACCAGTATTCGGTATTTGAATTATGTTTTCATTATTGCTCTCATTAATCGTTGTATAATTTTGTTGTAGCCTTAAATCAGTTGCTCTTATAGTTTGTGAAGCTGTTTCACCGTAAAATGTTGTAGAACTAATGCCAACAATTTCATTGCCCTTAGTGAAATTAGTTGTTAAATTCGCAATGGTCACATTAACATTTTGAGTTAAGCTTATATTTTGACTCTCATTATAGAAGACATTCCAATTGAGAGAGATATTTAATGCAACAAGAGTTGATTTCGCTCTTATATTTGGTTGCCCCATAATTTTAATGCTATAATTTGCGTAAGAATTAGAGTTATTCGCATAATAAGGATAGAAAATAGTAGTTGTTGCACTTGCTCCACCAGTATATGCACCCATAATTATGGGTAATAGATTTGATACAAGATCCGTTTTTTGTGAGGTAAGATTTATTCTTCCCGTAAATAATTCTTCTGCACCTGTTGTTCCTCTAAATAATTCTACAACAGCAAATACAAGATTATTTCCTGCAGGAAATGTTGTGTTTAATTCAAGAGATGTAACAAGGATATCATTCAGTAAGCTTTGGTCTGCACTTTTTGTCATATTCCCATTAACTCCATTAAAAACTAAAATCTTACCTTCTGCCTGTATTGTATTTGTTGAATTTGCTAAGGCAATAAGACTATAATTAGCATTTGCCGGAGCATTATTATCTAAATATATCATTGTCCATTGATTAGAACATCCATTACAGGAAGAAAATCTATGCTCAAACGAATTGTTAGTAAGATTGGATTGCTGATTCCTTGTGAGAAACATAGATTGATTATTAACCATTCCAGAAGTCCCATTTAATTGAACTGCTGTAATTATAAAATTATTTCCTGCAGGAAATGATGTGTTTAATTCCGTAATTAAGGTATAAGTTGTTGTAAGAAAAACATTACCATTGTCTCTCAATTCAATAGTAGGGTCAACAATATAATCAAATTCTACAAAACCCTCCTCTGGCCCTACAATCCGCAAATCAAATGTGTCTTGGCTATAGCCCTCTGAATTTCCGCTCCAAACAGCTCCTGTTTCATCTTGCACTTTTTCTATTGAATTAACATTAACCAATACGCCCTTATCCAGCAAAAACAGTTCCTTACCTGAATTAACTATTTCATAAGCATCTTCAATTGTGATTAATTCGAAATCTTTATATAGCTCTTTGCTATCCCTTTCCACATGAGAATCGAAATTAATGAATATATTGTCATTGACACTGAAATCTGTGGAGGAGTTCCTACTTTCAGAGGCACTAGAATCATGGTCTGGCAAGTTCTCGAAATGCTCGAAGCTGGAATGCCTGTTGAAGAAATCACGAATTCTTTCCTTACCTCCCTCACTAAAGAGCATATCAAAGCAGCTCTGCATTACGCTGCTGTAATTGCTAGAGGCAAGGATAATGTCGCCATCGTCCCACAAGAAAGAACTTAAGTTTCTACTAGACGAAAATGTAAAGAAAGAACTATTAGAGTTCTTAAAATCAAGAGAATATGACGTGACATTTAAACCAAAATCACTCTCCAACGGCAAATTAGCAGAATTCTCTCTTTCGGAACAAAGAATACTTGTCACTAACGACACACATTTCATTAATTCATCATTATTTCCTAAAGAAAAAATATTTTCAATTGTTTGGTTAAGAATCCCACAAGATAAACCAGAAAATTTACTAAATTCATTCTCAAAGTTACTAGAAAAAAAATCATCTCCAAAAGATTTCAAAGGATATTTAATCATATTATTTAAAGACTCTTTTGAACTAGAACCCATTGCATCTGCTTCTACCATATTATAAACATCATTATTCAAATATTCATAATAACTCTCTCTTTCTTCTGAGCTATTCCATCTTCTCACCAAGATAATATCATTAGGAACATCAACATCATATATCTTACCTTTATAATCTTCCTTCTCAATAGATTTAACCTTAATTGGCTTATTCTCTGAATCTAAGAAATAAACTTCCTTACCTTCATTAATCAAATCATATACTATAGTAATCGGCATTAATTCAAAATTATTCCCCTCAATAGAAGCATATACTTTATGCTTAGGGCTTACTAATAGCTTTCTGCTTTCTTTATTCTCAGCAGACACACTTTTTACATAATCCTCTAATACAATTTCATACATCTCTCCTTCATGCTCAAATTCCTGATAATCACTCGGCTTTTGCCACTCTTTTTCTCCAGTTTTAGCATTTAAAGTCATGACCTCCTCATTTCCGTTCAAATCAGCAAAGTACTTCCATCCTTCATCAGTCAGAACTTCAGTTTCAGAATCATAACACTGCCCTTGCCCAAGATTAGACAAAAATACTTTATACTCTTTATCCTCTCCAATTTCAGAAAAATTAGCAATAGTAATATTTCCATTAACCTCGTAAACCTCAACACTTGAACTAACAGAATAATTAATCAGCCATTCATACCCTGAATTAATTAAATCATTCTCTAATTGAGATAACTCTTGTTCAAGTGTTTGAGATTGAACAACAGCAACCGCTATAAACATCACCAATATAATTACCATAATTAACTTTCCTATTTCTGCCATTTTTTTAGTTTCTTTCTTGCTCATTTTGCGTCAACCTTGCGTCAACCTCGCGTCAACTTATACCTTATATACTTGCCTCCCTCCACTAGAATTTGCAAATGCAGTCATCTCTCTCGCAATAGTCTTAGAATAAAATCCCTCTTTAAACTCTATCTTATATCCTTCTCCCTCTTGCAAAATAAATTTTAATTCTTTTCTATTCATCCTAACGACCTCCTTATCTCATCAATTCTAAGCTTTTTCTTGTAAATCTCACAAGGCACTTCTGTCCCATCTATAACAACAGACTGATTTACAGCGCAACTTGCCTTAGCATAAATAGTAATATCTCTATCTTTAGTTAAATTCCTCTCAAACGTGACTCTCACGTAATGCCCATCTGGAATAGAAGTCCAGTTGTCATCTCTTTCCTTTACAAACTCATAAACATCTTCAACAAATGTTCTATTTTCATCAAGATGTTCTGCCTTGCTGATTAAAATAATTTCAAAGGTCTGATTGCTCAACTTTGGAACAACCCATTCAACATAATCGTAAATTCCATTTCCATCCCTGTCAATAACTTCTTCTGCTGAAAGATATCTATTATTTTCAATCCAATAAATTCTAATCTTTTCCTTGTTTAGAATATTCAAACTTTCATCCAACTCTGTAAATGCCAATACATTTTCATAATGAATATCATCAGGACCTATAACTCTTACTCTCTTTCCTTTTTCTAATTTTTCCTCAAGGGCATAAGGAGCAGGGGTCTCGTATTCTATCTCCACCTCTTTAACAGATTCGTTAATCTCAACTATAATTTTATCATTTTCGTCTTCTTCGACAACAAAACCTGTAAGTCTAAATAATCTCTTAAAGAAACTAATAAATCTTGGCTCTTTTTCAAGCCCTATTTCGGCGCTGACAAGCCCGGAAATAACATCTCCATTAACATCAACACCCAATCTATCTATATCCTGCTGTTCAGTCTCATTTATTTCTTCTGCAACATTTTCTTTCTGCTCTTTTACAATCCTGACAATAGAGATATTCATAGAACTAACAGGAACTTCAATTGAAAGATTCGTTGCCTCAGATAATATAACACTCTTCCTCCATTTAACAGACTTGCCTAAAACAGCCCCATACTGAATTATGTTAATACTGACATTTATTATTGTTTGATTTAAAACAACGCTCTCGTTAATTATACTGATCTTAGCTACAGTCTGATTCAAAATCTTATTTATTTCAGTTTCATTAATCAGGCTTTCATTCACAATGGTTTCTTTAATTATGTCTTTGGCTTTTTCTTCTGCCAATTTTTCTTTTTCTTCTACAGAGACGTCTCTTTCAGCTTCAGCTAAGATATTATTGTCATAAATAAGCTTAACATCTAATTTTGTGCTATTATTAATAACAAGGCCGAGTCCAGAAAGCTCAATTTCAAGTTTTAGAATATCATCTCCTAAATAATCTTCTCCAAATCCTTCTTCAACTTTAAAATATTCCGTAGAGACCTTGACCTTATTTTCTCTAATAGTTAATTTTACTTCGCCTTCATTAATTGCTTCTCCATTCACTTTAACGCTTCCTGAAACAATCTCCGCACTTTGTCCTCTTTCTAAATTATATTCAAAATCTTTTTCCTTATTAACAATTCCAGAAACAATAAATTCTGATTCTGAAACAGCCGCTCCTGTTATTGCGCCTTCACTCTCTTCTTTAACGCTATTTTCTCCAGAATTTTCAGAAGAACTAACAGTTTCGCCGGGCTCCACAGGTTCAGTTGGGGTTTCTCCAGAAATTGCAGAATCTGTAATCAAAGCGCTTTCCTCTGGACCACTTTCTGTAGGCACTTCATCAATAGTATTCTCCGCGGTTTTTGCTTCTTCTACTACACTTTCAGTTTTATCCTGCTCTGACTTCCGCGCCTCTTCACCACTTTCCTTTTCTTCAAGTGTTTCATTTTCTTTTTGTTCTTCTGTTTTATTCTCTTCAGGATTATCCCTGCTTTCATTCTTTATAATTTCCTCCTTTTCACCGAGCTCTCCATCAGGATAAAAAATTTTTAATTCAAAGTTAATTTCGGGGTAAATTTCTTTGTGCCCAATTAAACCATAACCCTCTCCCTCGCCCAACAAATCAATATTATCAGCGAAAAAATTGCCAGTTATTGCATCAGCAACAACCAAATCAGCCAGATTAAATTCATTAATATTGTTTCCAATTGAAACAACAATCTTAGAATCTTTAGGAATAAGTTCGCCCTCCTTTATATTAAATTTCAATTTTCCGGATAATTCTTCTCCAGCTTTATACTTAGGCTTAATGTCTAGAGTAACTTTGCCTGTAGGTAAAGAGATATATTCAAATAATAAGAGTAGGGTAATTACAACTAAACCGGTAAAAAGTATTGATAATAACAATTTTTTTTGCATCCTAGAAGGACTATCTCGAGCGATCCCATGGTATCCTGTTACAACTCTACCATTCACTCTTTTGTTTGAATAGTAATAAGGTCCATAAAGTTTGCCATTTCTCTTAATAAACTTCTTATACACCATCTTTTACATATCTTCTACTAAAAACTCTCTAAATGAAGAGTCTATAGTGTAGGTTAAACTTATCTACTAATAAAATAGAGATTAGCCAGTTTATAAGTATTTCTAAAAAACAAAGATTGGAAATTTTTACCCTACAAAATCCGATACATCTGCAAATGCAGCCAATGTTAAAAGGAAAATATCATTCGTCTTTTCTCATACCTGAATTAAAATAGAAACGCGCAGCGCCAGCCCTAATCTTATCATAACATTCTCCATTAATATTTCCATAGTTTAATCCTGCCATCGTGAGAAAGTCTCTATCATATGCCAAACCTTCTTTAAATTCGTATGAGGCTCTTAATAGCTCCATTAATACAGGAACCTTCCCAAACTTATCAAGTAAATTCATGTAAATATTCCTAAAATAAATTTAACTACAATAAATTCATTTTACAAAGCTTTAAAAGATAAAAATATGTTAAAGATTAAAGCTCTTGTAGTCTAGAGGCCAAGGACGACGCCCTTTCGCGGCGTAAACCCGGGTTCGAATCCCGGCAGGAGCATGAAGCTCTAATATGGGTACAAATAAAATAATTATAAAAATGTACCCATATTAACTATCAAGGATATTAAAACTTTTGAGATTTTCTTTTA
>CAZNQS010000024.1:0-18296 GCA_964575515.1 Candidatus Woesearchaeota archaeon
ATCGCAAATATTAGGATAACAATTCCTATAATCAGGTCCGTAACCATGCAGTTGCATTTCATTCTTTTTTGCCTCCTTTTTATTATATACTAATTATTAGTTATAAATTTAACTATTTATTTTTTCCTTGCCGATTCTTTCATAGGCATATGATGCCCGGCAAAGCATTTCTTGCAGGTAAACGAATGAATTAGCAATACTATCGCAACTATCAGGATTATCCATTTTGAATAAGTTGTTTCCCATAGAGCAAATATAATCAGAATAATTGCCAGAATTGCTTCACAAGTACTTTTAAACATAGAGCACCTCCTTCATTGTATTATGTATTAATTGTTAGTTATAAATTTAACTATTTAAATATAGGGCTGCAATTATTTATATAGAACATAAAACCACTGTCTTTAGTATTGGTGTAATCGCTGTGGTTTTATCTCTAATCACAAAACCCTAACACTTTTAGGTTTGGGTAGAACACAAGGGTTTAGTGATGCTTTAGTATTCTTTCTATGTTTTCAAGGTCTTTTTTTATTGTTTCTACTGCGTCTGAAACTGCCTTCTTGATTGATTTACTGGATTGGATTTTAAAGATTATTGGCTTTGTTGGGTGCTCTTTTCTCCAGGCGGCAAATTCTATTCCTTGAGCGTTTAAATAAACTCTTAGGACTTCTGCTACAGTTGGATTGTCTAGTTTTATTTCCAGATTGTTCTTTTCCTGATTGATTATTTCTATGTTCATCATAGAAGATGATTTTAGGGGGTTTAAAAACTTTGCCCATACAAAGTCTTTAACTCATTCAACTTTTTCAAGATTGAAGATTTAAAAAGATTTTTATTCAATTTTAATTTCACTTTTAGAAGAGTCTATAGATTGAGGGGCTTTTTTTTCTTTTGCTTTTCTATACTTAAATGGCTCAAATGGAACTGATTGCTTTTCCGTTTCCGAGGATATTTGTTTTTCGCTTATAAGAGAGCGGGCTGATTGTTCAAAATCTTTCTTGTCTTTTCTCAGGTTTAGTTTTAGGTAGTCTTGTAATTTGTTTATTATTACAAAATCGTCTTTTGGGAGAATGCCACTTTCTACCAGCTTTAAGGCATATTCGGGCTCGCCAATTTCTTCTGCGATTTTTCTTCTTGTTATTCCCAATTGCCTTCTTTTTTTCTTTATTTCCCAATGGAAATTTTCCATTAGTTCTGACAATACCTGGCTTTTTTGCTTTAGTGGTTTTCTAAAATCGTCAAAAGACAAGTAGGGCTCTTCCTGCTTTTGTTTTTTCTGCATTGACTGTTTTTCTATTCTCGGCCTTCTTAGAATTGTAAGGCCTTCTTTTTTTGCGTAGAGTTCAGGAACTCGCACTATTCTTCCCTCTTCTATCGCATCCACAAGGCCGTCATCAGATTCAGAATACCATTGCTGCATGTTTTTAATTGTATTTTAGGGTTTTTATTGTTTATTGTTGTTTGTTATACAAAATAAAGTTAGTAAGATTAATTTTATAAAACGACTATTCTATGCATAAAAATGAATTTTAAGGCTAAAAAGAATAAGAGCATTGAATGGCTTGGTTATATTATAATGTATTTTATATTTACTACTGTTCTTTATTTTATTTTGAGATTTTTTAATAAATTGCCTGAAACATGGAATTATTTTTATATTGCTATTATAACTCTTTTTATAGTGCTGATAGGCAGGTTGATTAGGCTATTGTTAAAATGACAAACAAGTTTTTTACAGGTATAAGAAAAGGACAGAAAGAATTTGGGGAAGATATATCGGCTATTATTAATTCTGCGCTATTAAGTCTCGTATATTTTTTTGGCGTGGGGATGACATTTATAATAGCAAAGTTTGGCGGAAAGAAATTTTTAGATTTAGAGATTGATAAAAATGTGGAGAGTTACTGGGAAGAATTAAACTTAACAAAGAAAAAAATGGAGGATTATTACAGACAGTTTTAAGATGAACATACTTGGAATTTCATGTTTTTATCATGATGCTTCAGCAGCGCTTTTAAAAGAGGGAAACATAGCTGCTGCAGCGCAAGAGGAGAGATTTACGAGAAAAAAGCATGATATTTCTTTTCCAATAAATGCAATAGAATATTGCTTAAAAGAGGGAAATTTGAAGATTAACGATATTGATTTTATAGGATTTTATGAAAAACCTCTTTTAAAATTTGAGAGATTGTTGCATCAGCACATTGAAAAATTTCCTTTTAGCTATAAGATATTTCTTTCCAATATGCCCTCTTGGTTCAATGAGAAATTAAGAATAATTAAGCTTATAAGAAAGAAATTAAAATATAAAAAAGATGTCTTGTTTATTGAGCATCATATGACTCATGCTGCTGGTTCTTTCCTTCCGAGCCCATTTAAAAAAGCATCGATATTGAGTGTAGATGGTGTTGGCGAATGGACAACAACTGCTTATGGTATAGGAAAAGGAAATAATATAACATTGGAAAAAGAGATAAAATTCCCGAGCTCATTGGGATTGCTGTATTCTACTGTTACTGCTTATTTGGGATTTAGCGTTAATAATTCTGAATATAAAGTTATGGGAATGGCTGCCTATGGAAATATGAATAGGAAAACAAATACTTATTATGAGAAATTAAGGCAGATAATTGATGTAAAAAACGATGGGAGTTATAGAATAGATATGAGTTATTTTGATTATCATTTTAGGAATAAGATGCCTTCTAAAAAACTATGTGAATTATTAGAAGGCCCTATAAGGCGAGGCGAATCTGAATTAACGCAGAGACATAAAGATATTGCAGCTGCGGTTCAGTTGATAACAGAGGAAATAGTGACAAAGATTCTTAATTATATTCATAAGGTTACAAAATGCGAAAATATTGTTCTTGCAGGAGGAGTTGGCTTGAACAGTGTATCAAATGGAAAGATATTGAAAAATACAAGTTTTAAAAAGATTTGGATTCAGCCAGATCCAGGAGACGGCGGGACAAGTATGGGGGCTGCTTTATACATATACAATATAATTCTTGGAAACAAAAGAAGCTATGTTATGAACAATCCTTATTTAGGGCCTGGATTTTCTTATAAAGAAATAAAATCTTTCTTGAATGAAAATAAAATAAAATATTCAGAGCTTAAAGATGATAATGAGCTAATAAAAACTAGTGCTAGATTAATTTATGAGAATAATATTATCGGATGGTTTCAAGGAAGAATGGAGTGGGGGCCAAGAGCTTTAGGAGCAAGAAGCATACTTTCTAATCCTACTAATAAGAATATGCAAGAGATATTAAATTTGAAAGTTAAGCATAGAGAGAAATTTAGGCCTTTTGCTCCCGTTATATGCTTAGAAGATGTTGAAAAGTATTTTGAATGCGATAATCCTATTCCAGAGCCTGCAGATTTTATGCTAATGGTTTATCCTATAAAGAAGAAATGGCGGGCTAAGATTCCTGCAGTAACTCATGTTGATGGTTCTGGCAGATTACAGACAATAAGGCGAAAACAAAATCCTCTTTATTATAATTTAATTAAAGAATTTAGCAAACTATCAGGAATTCCCCTCTTGATAAATACTTCATTTAACATAAGAGGCGAGCCTATTGTCTGCACGCCTTATGATGCATACAAATGCTTGATGGGAACTGGGATTGATTATTTAGTAATTGATAGGTTTTTAATAAAGAGAAAGGATAATCCGCAAGATATATGGGATAGTGAGAAATACGCTAAAGATTGAGAAATGCTTATAAATAATAAATTCGTTTAGTGATCATGGGGAATAATAAGTCTTTATTAATAGAAATTTGGGATTTTCTAAAAATTAGGAAGAGGTGGTGGCTCCTGCCGATAATTATATTGTTATTGATAGTCGGTGCATTAATAATTTTTGGACAGAGTTCCTCATTGAGCCCATTTATATATGCTCTTGGCTAGAGTAAGATAATCGTCATATTAAATATTTCTCAAGCTCTTCTACTGTGAGCAATTCTATTATCTTATTTTTTTGATTTATTAAAATTACTGGAAATTCATTTATTTGGTATTTTGATTTTAAGATATTTAATGATTTAACATCAGTATCATACGCAATTGGAATTAAGATAACTTTATCACCATATTTCTTTTTCAATTCCAGTGTTATTTTGCTCATAGTGATCTGTTTTGCTTGAGTATTAATGCTTGGTTCAACATATTGATAAAGGTATACCACAATATTTGTTTCCGATGGGCATTTTTCTTGAAATTCTATCATATTTATCCATAACATTGTTCTCAAGAGATCATATTTCTTATGAATCTCAATTATGTCTTCTGTTATTTTATTTGAGTTATCATATTTTTCAAGCGTACGAGCTTCTTGATAAGTGCGCTCTGCAAATTTTATATTTTCTTCAAGCGCAGTAGTGCAATCAAAATTTAAGGTATTTGCTAATAGATTACCGGTCAATTGCACATCAAATATCTCTGTTTCCGAAGATCTATAAAAGCCCTCAAGTTTACTTGTTCTGCTATTTTCAAAAAGGATTCCCAGCATAATTCCTGTCCAAAATATTATTATGGCTATTATAAAAGCCTGCCAAAATGTATGTTTATTATCCATTTTTCTTTTTATTATAATGATACATGATCATGTTTTAAAGACTTTTTGATTGTAGAAAATAAAGTTTAAGAAGATGTATGTTTTATAGATTTCATGGATGGAAAAAGAATATTTAAATTTTTTTCAAAAAATAAAAAAAACATAGGTTTGATTATTATTTCTTTTTTTGCTTTTCTTATTTTTTTAGAATTTTTAAATTATTTATTCATGGCGCATGATGGTGTTTATTATGTTTGGCCTCCTAATCTTAATAAAAGATTTTTGCCTGATTCTAATATAATGAGTGGAGTTAATGGCGAATCTATTTTTACAATAAATGAATTGGGCTATAGAGGTCCTATTATCAAAGATAAAGAAAAGGAATATAGGATTTTAACTATTGGGGGGAGTACAACAGAATGTTTATATTTAGATAATAGCGAGACATGGCCTAATTTAATAATGGAGAAATTAGGTATTATTAAGGATGGAAGAAAAGTTATTGTAATGAATATCGGCAAAAGCGGACATAATATAAGAGATCACATAATACAGCTTAAACAATTGATAAATCTTTATGAGCCAGATTTAGTTATTTTTATGGTTGGAGCTAATGATCTGTTGTTAAGATTAAGTCGGGGAGAGGCATGGAAACCTTTTGATGAAAATTCTTACGATTATAGTAGAGCTTTTTCTTATACGCCGGATTATAATTTCAAATCAACTCTTACTTATAAAATTTATAAATCTATCATTGAACAATTTAATTCAAGAATAATAGCACAAGATAAAGTTGGAAATGTATATTTAGTGATGAGAACTAAAAGAATGAATTCTAATAGCACTATTGATACAAAACCAGATTTAGAGGCAGTATTAGAGGATTATGAGAGGAATTTAAATAGATTAATTGAAATTACACATGGAAAAAATGCAAGTGTCTTATTTGCAACACAACCATATCTTTGGAAAGAGAATATGAGTGAAAAAGAAGATCATTCGTTATGGATGACTACTGATTTTGATGGCAGTTACTACACTACTGATATTATGATATCGTCTATAGAAGAATTTAATTTTAGATTATTAGATGTTTGCGCAGAAAATAGAGATATTTTTTGTATAGATTTAGAAAAAAAAGTTCCAAGATCTTTAGATTATTTTTATGATGATATGCATTTTAATGAAAAAGGAGCTGAATTTGTAGCTGAACAATTTGCAGATTATATAAAAAATAACCTAAATGAATTTTAATTTATAGTCTCTCTACATCCCGATAACGAATTAACTTCAATTTTTGAATCTTCTATACATTCTAAGATTTGTTCAAAGTCTTCAATTGAAGTATCCCATAATTTTGGTTTTTGGGAGATATCATGGAAAATTACTGTTAACCATAATTTATTTTTATTTGCATAATGAACTGCTTCACATATTTCATTCACATTTGTATCTTTTTTCATAGCAAAGGAATTTATTATAACATCTTGCTGATTGAATTCTTGAATTGCTCTCGTATTAATATAATACTTTTTGGCTAATTTTACTATTTCTTTATTATATTTTCCATAAGGATATGCAAAGGAGTTTACAGTCATATTATAATTTTTTTCAAGCAAATCTTTAGATTCTTTTAATTCTTTTTCTATTTCTTCATTTGATAAAGTTGTTAACATTTTATGGCTTAATGAATGACTTCCAATCTCAAAACCAGCTTCTGACAATTCTTTAATTTGATATGGCTTTAGGAATCTTCTGTTAATCTCATCAGGATCGCTTGTTATGTTTGCGATAATAAAAAAAGTAGCGCTAAAATTTTTTTCCTTTAATAAAGGGTATGCTATTGTATAGTCTGATTCTAATCCATCATCAAAAGTTAGAGATAGGCAGCTTTTTTTATTTATGTTAGTATTTTTTGCAATTATTATAATTCCTATACTAATTACAATGAGCAAGGTTAATTCTATAAAGAACAAATAATTATTCACCCTCTTTTTTATGATTTTTTTTACCATTTATAGTCTTTTTTTATGAATCTATGAATTGATACAAACCAAACTAATGGATATAATGTTAAATATATCAGAACATAAAACAATATATTAAAGAATTTTTTTATATTAATATCTTTTTCATATTTTGTCTTCTTTAGAACATACAACGAATAGCTTATTGATAAGGTAAATAAGACAATAAAATAGAATATTATCACGGAGGGATAAAGATTTATTTCTTGAAATGTTATTAATGGGGTTTCTGCATAAATGGAATAGCCCGTTATTAATGATCTTGCAATTAAACTTTTTGTTATTAAATAAATACTAAATAAGAATGCGGCAATGCTTAAAATAATGCTGAATGATATGTATGGAAGAATAAATGCTCCAAACATGCCTTTTTTGAAGAACATTTTTTTGTATTTTTTAATAGCTTGCAAGCCGCCTAGACCCCATCTTGTTCTTTGTCTAAACCAGGCCTTATAGCTTTCTGGAACTATTGTAGTGACATTAGCGTCAAGGCACATACTTGTTTTATAATTATGATTTAAAAGATTCCATGTTATGTCTATATCTTCTGTAACTGTATTCGGATCAAAACCGCCTACTTCTATAACGTATTTTTTTCTATAAAGGCTTAATGGTCCGTTTGTGCACCATACAGAGTTTACAAAATCAAATAATTTTCTACTCCAGCCAAGTATCAGATATTCTATACTTTGTATCTTAGCGAAAAAATTATTATCTTTATTTCTTACACCTACGAATGAAGTTACTGCACCCATTTTTTCGTCGTTGAAAAAACCAGTTAATTTTTTTAACGATTCTTTTTCCGGGAAACTATCAGAATCTACGACTGCTATTAGTTCTCCCCTTGCTATTTTTATTGCTTCATTTAAAGAATTTGCTTTACCAGAATTTTTTTTATCTAGTAATTTAAGATTATGATATTTTTTAAATAGTCTGTTTACTACATTTTTTGTATTATCAGTACTGCCATCATTTATTACAATAACTTCTAATTTGTCTTTAGGATAATCTGATTGCATTACATGCTCTATTGTATCTTTTATACTATTTTCTTCGTTATACGCAGGAATAAGTATTGAGATATCGAAATTTGGATTTGGATTTGGATAGCTGAAAAGATTTTTTTTATTCTTGATAGTAAGTATTATGAAAAACGAGAACATGTAAAGGGCTATAAACATAAATGCCAGATAGATTATTGTAATAAATTCTACCATTGTTATTCTTCCAGCTTATCGCCTTTATTTACCTGAAAGTAATCGTGGAAATTGTCTGTCAGCGTTAATTCTGCGGTATGACCTAATTTCTTTTTATTGATTAAGCCTAATTCATGGAATTTTTTAACATGCTCATAGGCTTTATTCCCTCTTATTTTTATTATTACTGATTGCTTTATCGGCTGCTTGTATGCTATAATTGCCAATGTCTCCTGCTCTGCTTTTGAGAATTCGCTTGAGCCTGTCGCGAGTTTATTTACTATGTTTGTATATTCTTGAGCAACATCCATTTTCCATAAATTGTCTTTTTGCGTTATTTCTATTGCTGAATCCCCGTATTTGTCTTTTAAGTCAGACAGCAGTTTTTTTAACAAGATTGGATTGACGTCTGTCAGCGTGATTAATTCTTGAATTGAAAGAAAGCGGCCTGCTATGAATAAGGCTGCTTCTATTTTTTTTATATTTTCTTTTTCTGCTGTTTCGTCTATTTCTTCAAGCGTTTTTTGTGTTGGTTCCATATTTAGACAAAGGACAAGGAGTTTTAAAATATACTTATAATAATGAGCTATAAAATTAATCAATTTTATAACTACTAAAGAATAACACGATAGAAAGGTTTTTAAAGGGGGGGGGGGCGTTGTATAGGTATGAATGGAAAAATCATTTTTCCGATCTCTTTATTTGCGAGTGCTTGACAGCACATTATAATAAGTTTTTAAAGATATTTATAGAACAGTTATTAATAATCCTTCTATTATTGCTGCTATTAATAAGAGGGGTATTATTAAGCGGAAGAATAGTTTTATTGAATTTGTGATGTTTGCTTTAAAAGAAGCAATTTGTATTTTTCTTAATTTTTTATCCTTTAGTGCTGTGAACAGGATGAATATTATGAATGTTAATGCAAAATAGAAAATTATTGCGGACAATGCCAAGAAAGGTGTTAAGAGATTTTCCGGAATGTCTGATAGTGCTTTATTTTTTTCTATATTATTCAGGGTGCTTGCCGTCAGTATTGACAGGAACAGGGCTATGAAAAATGGTAGAGAAGTGAGCAGTTTATTCTTTTTGTAGTAATTGAGATAATTTGCCAACGGCTTAATGCCAAGCTTTAGGCCAAGGCCAAGAGAGATGAAAACTGCCGGGAGCTCAAAGATTCCGTGAGGGAAAAGGCGCCAGATTTCTGCAATGCCTGCTATTTGCGTTACTCTTTCTAAAACATAGCCGAGAATAACGCCATTAGATATTGTTGTAATCAATGGCATTATTCCAAGAAATATGCCTGATAATATTCCTATGAAAGATGTAAGGGCGTTGTTAACAAATATGTAAACTATAAGCTGAAAGGCATTTAGATTTTCTGTTTTATTTATTATGTCTTGCAGAAGTGGATTTATTAAATCCTGCAGAATATTTGCGTTTATAATGCCGATAATAATAGAGAGCGTGAAAAGAGATACGATAAATAGTATGTACGCCTGCGAGTCTTTTAGATATCCTTTATTATTGACCTTTTGATTTTTCATTTTCTCGTAAAATATTTTAATGATTCTTCAAAAAATAGATATAACTCTTTAAAGTTTTTTTTATTAGTGCCCCTTAAGAATTTCTCAGCATTCTTTGGTAAATAACGATACAATTCAGCAAATTTCTTTCTAAATACCTTTAATAATTCTTCCTTTTTCTCTGGATATTCATCTGCATATGAAAGTATTGCTCTTATAGAATTTGGAAATGCTGCATCATAATATTGTCCGTAAAGTTCTGGAATATGATAATTGTACCAAATATAGGCAGCAACGTCTATTTTTCTCAAAGTTATTTTCTTATTCAAATAAGGGTCTTTTCCATAAAGAATCTTTTTATTTTTCATATTAGAAAATGTCTTGATAAAAACTCTTAAACCTGGATTAAATTCAGAACTCTTTTCTTTTACACTAACGCCCTCTATCCATAACTTATTTTGTTTATATCTATCTCTTATTATGCTTAACTTATGGGGTACGAGATAACTATCAAAAAATGTTATTACGTCTATATCATGATAATTTTTTGAATATGTTGAACTTCCAACTTGAATTATCCCTATTAGCTTAGGAAGAGAGATCATTTCATTAACTGCTGATTCTAAGTTCTTAATATGTTTTTCTTTCAAATTCTTACATTTTTCTGATAATGATATTTCCATTTTGGATTATCTGAACATCTTTTGGAGCATTAGAACCTTTCTTTTGTATTTAGTTCTTAGATAAATGCCGTAAACCAGGCCTGCAATAAATCCGCCGAAATGGGCTGTATTGCCGATTGGAAAGTTTCCGGCTATTGTTGCGAGCCAGGTTATTAACAATACTAATGGCACCATTATATATGCCGGAAGGGAAAAGAATGGGAGGAAAATAATCATGAATCTTAATCTTGGGAGTAGCATGACAAATAATCCAGCTATTGCGAAGATGGCTCCTGATGCTCCAACCATATAAACATCTGGAGAGCCGAAAATCCTTGCGCCTAAAGTAGTTTTACCATATAGAACTGGAAATATTACTGCCAATATAGCTGCAAAAATACCAGAAAGGATATAAAACCAGAAAAATCTTTTTCTTCCTATTATTTTTTCACTTAGTGAGCCTAGAGAGAAGAGGACAAACATGTTTATAAATAAATGGAATATGCTGCCATGAACAAAAATATGAGAGAGGAGAGTCCAGACATATTCTCCTTGCATTATATTAGATGGCTTTAAAGCGAGATAATCAATTCCTCCAGGAATTGTGAAGATTATAAATGCAAATATAGAGATTATTATAGTAATTAAGATGAACCATCCTACTATTGATAGATTTGAAAACCAGCTTTTGCGGCGTTGATTATATCTCATTATTTTTTCTTTTTTCCCTTCTTTTTATTTTTCTTAATATTCTTTGGTTTTTTATACCTTTTTTTTGCTTTTTGCTTTTTTATTTCTTTTTTTGAGAGCTTTAGTTTTTCTTTTAATTTTTTTAATCTTCTTGTCTTTCTTTCTTTTTCTTTTTTCTTTACTTCTAAAGCCATCTTTTTTATCCTTGCCTTATTCCTTTTCTTTTCTATTTCTTCAAGCTCTTTGGACAATTCTTCAACCAGGATTTTTAGTTTTGATATATCTGTTTCTATGCGTTTAACTATTTCTTTGTTGTCTTTGAGCTCCAGAACCTCGCCTGTTTCCGGGCAGATAAAATTATGCTCAAGGGCTTCTTCTTCGGTATACTCAAGAGCTGAGCTAGGGCTGTAATAAAATCTTTCGCTTCTTCTTTTTTGCAATTCAGCATTGAGATTTTCTATTTTATTGGCTATCTGCTCCTTGAGCAAGCTTAACGACCTCTTTATGTCCAGAGTCCAAAAATAAATATACCAGCCACCTTTTTTCTTGTCTTTTTTCCTGATGAAGTGAATAAGGCCCTTATCTGATAATTTGTACAATAAATTACGCGTCTGGTTTATTGTAAGATTCAGCTTCTTTGAGATGAAAAATTCGTTGATATTTTTTTTCCCGTATAATATCTCAACTATTTTTTCACCGTCTTTTCCTATTATTCCAGAAACTATTTCTTTAATAAGATTAAGTTGCATATTTCATTTATAGAAAGTTATATTTTAAAGCTTCGCTTATTTATGTTACTATTTGATAATTAATATAAATCTATATAAATTATTTCCCGAGTTTATTAACATGTTTTTTGGCAAAAAAGGTGATAAAAAGTCTCTTCCAGATTTGCCTCCATATCAAAGGCCCGCGCCGCTGCCTAAGATGGAGGAGGAAAGCTTTGATGATTACTCGGAGAAGCATGAGCTTCCTTCATTTCCTGACTCTTTAGGTGACAAAGGATTTTCACAGGCAGCTATCAAAGACGCTGTTATTGACCATGACGATAAAGAAGAGGGTTTTCCTAAATCTAGGGAGAGCCAGGTTAAGACAATGGAGATGGAAGAATGGACGCCTTCCATACAGAGCAATATGCCTGAACAACCTCCCTCTATCGGGAGGGGCGAAAGCGTAAGGCTTAGCGAGCCTGCCAGCTTGAATTATGGGGGCTTCAAAGAGGAAGCGAGAAAGAACGTAGATATTTTTGTGAAATTGGATAAGTTTTATTCTGCCCGCAAGGCACTTATAGACGCACAGCAGAAAATGGAGGATATTAACGAGCTTTTGAGAAGAATAAGGGAAATGAAGATGAGAGAAGAGCAGGAACTTGGCTCCTGGGAAAAAGAAATGATAGGGGTTAAATCGCGCCTGAATGACATTACTGTGAATTTGTTTGAAAAGGTTGATTAGTTAACTAACATTCTTCTTATTTCTATGTTTTCTAATAACTTTTTTGTCTGATTATTCCTTACTGAGATTCTCTTTGCATTTGGTAAATTCAGTTTAGAAGTAATAAGCTGCACTGAATCTGGCTCATCTTTTGCTTTTCTTAGCCATCTTGATTTTGACCATGAAGGTTTGAAGATTAATCTTTTTTTATAATTGGAAATATGATAGTTTTTTAAGCCAATATTAAAAACAAAATGCCAATACATATAATCCATAAAGACTCCGTTAACTTCTTCAAAAGAAAAGAGAACATCATTAGGAAATTCTCCTCTTTTTCTTAGAATATTTTTATGTATATAGGTGCCATCTATTCTTCTGCCAACTATTTTATTACCGATAATTCTTGCCCATTGATTTGCGTAACCTGTCATATACAAATCTTCTTCTGATGTACCTACGGATAAGAATAATGGATAAAATCCAACTTCTTTTCTTAGCCATAAATAAGCATTTTTTAAATCAGGATCAAAATATTTTGGATTTGGATTTATTTCTCCAAAAACAACGCTATCTAGACTTCTACAATGATGGTAATACAACATAGTCTTATTAGTTACTTTCTCCTATATAAAATTTTATAGACATAATTTTATAAAGATGTTTTACTTATTTTATTTGTTTTTAAGGGGTGAAAATGACAGAGTATGTGAGATTTTCTGGGTTTGAATCAAAATACGGGCAGAAGAATCTACTTTATGGGGAGCTTGGGCTTTTGAACGTTGTCAGAAGAATTAAGGAATTTAATAAATTGCGACAGGAAGAGATTGTTTTAAGGCTTACTTTAAAGAAGAAGATTGAGGAGTTCTTGGAAAATTTGCAATTGCTGGATAAGTTATTACCGCAGGACAAACTACCTGGGCTGGACAAAAAGAAGGGCGAGGAAGAGCTTATGAAGATGAAGGGCGAGTTGAGTTTGGAGCAGGAGATTGAGGTTATAAGAAGAAGACTGGAAAAACTGCAGAACAGCTGATTTTCAATAATTTTATATAACTCATTTATTTAAGATTTACATGAGAATTAAAACAAGGTCGGAGCTGATTAGAGCCTATATTGATTTTTTTAAGAAGAAAGGGCATGCAGTTATTCCTTCAGCATCATTGATTCCAGAGAATGACCCAACTGTTTTATTTACAACAGCTGGAATGCATCCGCTTGTTCCTTACTTGCTTGGACAAAGACACCCTCTTGGCAAGAGGCTTGTGAGTGTGCAAAAATGTGTAAGAACAACTGATATTGATAAAGTAGGCAATGAAAGCCACCATACTTTTTTTGAAATGCTTGGGAACTGGAGCTTGGGAGATTACTGGAAGAAAGAGGCAATTGAATGGAGCTATGAATTTTTGACTAAGGTTTTAAAAATTGATAAAAAAAAGCTGACAGTTAGCTGCTTTGCCGGTGATAAAAATGCTCTGCGTGATGAAGAATCTGCCAAAACTTGGAAGTCTCTTGGAGTCAAGAAAATAAAATTTCTTGGAAAAGATGACAACTGGTGGGGTCCTGCTGGGAAAACAGGGCCTTGCGGTCCTGATACAGAGATGTTTGTTGATGGAGTTGAAATCTGGAATAATGTTTTTATGGAATATAACAAAGTTGGAATAAAATTTATTTTAGTTGACTGGATTAATTGTTTATATGATAAAGAGAGAGGGTTGAATAGAGAACTTGCTGAAATATTACAAAAAACAGAAAAGAAAATAATTATAGTTACAAATGCCGATATTAATGATATAAATAATAAATTAGGGACTTATAATTTTGAAGTTTTTTCTTTAAATAAAAATCCTGATAAATCTAATATTAATTATTTTAAGAAATTATTAGACAAATATAATTTTAAGGCAAGTGAAATTATTTATTTTGACCATAAGACTGAAAATGTAAAATCTGCTGAATCTTTGAACATAAAGTCTATTCAATATAAGAATAATAATCAAATTAAAAAGTTTATAGAAGATAATGAGCACATTTACGAAGCATTAAAGCAAAAAAATGTTGATACTGGAATGGGTGTTGAGAGAACTTTGGCTATTCTTAATAATTTGAATGATAATTATATGACAGAGGTCTGGAAGCCGATAATTGATGAAATTGAACATTTATCTGGCAAGAAATATAAAGGAAATGAAAAAACAATGAGGATAATTGCAGATCATATTAAAGCTGCTGTTTTCATAATAGCTGATGGAGTTATTCCGAGCAATGTTGGGCAGGGTTATGTTCTGAGAAGGTTATTAAGAAGGGCGATTGTTAAATTAAGAAATCTTGGATTTGTTGGAACTGACTTAATTAATCCTATCGCAGAAGAGGTCTACAAAGTTTATAATGATTACGAAGAGTTGCAAAAGAATAGGAAAAAAATATACGAAATAATAAATAATGAAGAAGAGAAGTTTGATAGCACATTAAATAGGGGATTAAATATCCTTAACAAGATTATTAGTGATAAGAGGTCGCTGTCTGGAAAAGACGCGTTTCTTCTTTTTCAGAGTTATGGATTTCCAATTGAGGTTACAGAGGAGATTGCTTCTGAAAAGGGAATTAAAGTGGATAAGGTTGGGTTTGAACGTGAGTTTGAAAAGCATCAAAAATTAAGCAGAAGTGCTGCTAAGGGCAGATTTTCATCAGGCTTAGCTGATACATCTGAAAGAACAACAAGATTGCATACAGCAACTCATTTATTGAATGAGGCATTGAGAAGAGTTTTGCGTAAGGATATTAGACAGAGAGGTTCTAACATAACAGCAGAGAGATTGAGATTTGATTTTAATTTTAATAGGAAATTAACTGCTGACGAGATTAAGAGAGTGGAGGATTTGATTAATGAGAAGATTAGGGTTGGATTGGAAGTTGTGAGAGAGGAGATGCCATTAAAGGATGCTTTGAAGTTAGGTGCGCAGGCAGAGTTTGGGGCAAAATATCCTGAGATTGTTTCTGTTTATACTGTTCTTGATTCTAAGGATGGAGCGTGGTTTAGCAAGGAGATTTGCACAGGGCCTCATGTTAGCAACACTAGAGAGATAGGACATTTTAAAATAATTAAGGAAGAGGGCGTTGCTGCTGGCGTGAGGAGGATTAAGGCTGTTGTTGGATAAGCTCTATAATTCGTGATTATAATATTTTCATAACGAATCTGTCCAGATTTCTAGAATTTTGTAGTGAATTTTATTCTTATTTAAGAAATCTTTGAATTCTTTTGCTTTGATAGATGAGATGACAATGACACCTCTTTCAAGCTTTTTTCCTTCTAATAATTCTACTAATCCTTTTGTAATATATTTTTTATTTTTTATTTTTTGTGTATAGCCATAGAGTCTTCTCCAGAGTGTTACTTTTTGCATTCTCTGTAAGGTGTTGAAATTGAGGAAGAAAAGCAAGTAGTTTTGTGCTTTTTCTGGTATTTCTTTAAATGTGCTATATAAGGTAAGAGCGTGACTTTGTATGCTTCTTCTTAATTGAGGCCAATTTTCTTTTTTTCCTATTTTTATTGTTATCGGATTGGATATTCCTTTTAATTTCCAGTTTTCTCCTTTTGTTTTTTCGAATTCAGCTAATAGTTTTATTAAGTCAGTTTCTTTATCCTCTGTTTCTAAAAAGATATCAACATCGCTTTCGTCGTCAAATTCTCCTGTGGCAACTGAACCGAATAATATTGCTTTCTCAAGTCTTATTTTTTTTTCTATGAGAAATGATACAAAATCTAATGCATATGCAATTAATTTATTTTGTTTTTCTTCCATTTTTATCCATAGCATTGAGGATTATTTTTTCTATTTCGTTGAATAATGATAAAACTGATTTTATTTCGTCTTCTGATTTTTGTGAGCCATAGGTGAGATTTTCTGATTCTAATTCCAGTTTTATCATTATTGTATTAATTCTTCTGTTTTGTTTATGAAATCTAAGACTTTATTTTCATAGTCTTCTAATGTTTTCTGACTGAACCTACTATTTGTTGCGTAACTTGCATCATGCCTGTCTTCTTTAAGGTTTGTGTAGAGTTCTGCATCTTCTTTGTTTATAGAAAGCTCATTTAATAATTTTGCTTCGTCCTTTGTTATTGAGTATTCTTTAATCAGGATGAGAATGGTTGCATAGTGGTTTTTTGATGAATAGTTCCTGTTTGTGATTAATGCTAAAGCAGAGTGATATAAGGAATAATATAACATTACTATAAGCCAATCATTGAATTTGTGATGTTTCTTGTTTAATTTGTAAAATTCTATATTATGTCTTGCTTTTTTTAGATGTGATTTTACTAATTCAAGATTATTGTCAATCTTTTTTATTTGTCTTTTAGTTATAAAGAAATTTATCTCTTTTTCCAAATATTCTTTGTCTAAAAACAGTTTATCAATATTCATCTAAAATTACCTCGTAAAAGTTTTGTTCTTTGTAGATGGGAAAGCCAATTTTTCTTGATTGTATGATTACATCATCTTTATTTTGTATAAATTGTTCTATTGTTGCTTGGAATATAGATATCGAGTGTTTTGAAGTTATCTCTGCTTCTTTTTTGTTATTTGTTAAGTCTGTTTTTTTATTTGCTATGATTAATAAGTCTATATCACTTCCTTTTTGCTCTTCTTTTCTTGATGCCGAACCAAATAAAATTATGGTATAAATTTCTTTAGGAATGTTTTTTAAGAAGTTTCTTAATGGGATTTTTACTCCAATATTTAGCTCATTGAATTCTTGTATTGCTATTTCTGAGAACTTTAGAGTGAACAGCTTTTTATCTTTTATTTTGTAGAATGTGTTTGATTTAGTCTTTTCTTGAGTCAAAATGTTGTTATGTACGAGTTTGTTTAGGGTGTTTGTTAAGGAACTGTCTGATAGTTTTGATAATTCTTTTATTTCGTTGAAGTATAAACTATTCTTTTTGCTTTCAAAATATGCCTTGTAAACCTTGTCTTCTGGCTTCATTTTAAATATTGTAAATGCTCAATATTTATAAATGCTTCTGTTTTTGGAGTAGTTACTTCTGTTTTTGGAGTAGTTGTATTTATCATTTTTTCCATTATTTTTACCTTTTTCAGGAAAATCTGGGAATTTTTGCGATGCTTTTGTTGATTTGAACCATCTATGATTTATTTGGAAACCTAATTCATTCGTTACATGGTAACATAAAACAAATGAATATATGCGACTTAGTATATTAAAGTTATGTTACTGAGTTACATATGACAAAGTGAGAAGAATTAAGGCTGTTTTGGGATAGACTATTCAAACCAAACTTCAGAGATTTTTAAAGGAACTTTATTTTTTCTTAAGAAGTCAGTAATTGTTTTATAGTTTTCAACATTAACAATTATAGCATTAGAAAGCTTTTCTGCATTTATATTTTCCAGCAATCCTTTTTGGTCATATATTTTTTTTCCCTTTTTTATTTTATATCCGAATAATTTTCTTATAATCTGCATTTTATTTTTTTGCTTTAATCTTGCTATGTTGTACGTTATCAATATTTTATGCCTGCTTCCTTTATCCTTTTCAATATAATTTCCATAAAGAATTTTCCCATAACTTTGTATTTCTTGTTTTAGCTCTTTCCATTGTACTGATTCAAGAGAACCTATAATAGAAACAATCTGATTTTCTATGCCTTTGAGTTTCCACGTTTTTTCAGCTTTTATTTCAAATTCATTTATCGATTCCTTTACTAATGAAGAGACTTCTTCTTTATTTTTTTCTTCAATATCAATGAAAATATCTATATCAGAATCTTTTCTTGGATTGCCGCGTGCAAAACTACCAAATAAAATAATTGATCTTATTTTTTCTTTTTCTCTAAGCTTATCAAATAGAATAGATAAGAAATCGTAAATATATTCAAGCATTTTTTTAGTAACCAAGAGAAGTTTATATATCTTTCTGTTATAGATAACATATTTTCTGTTATTTGTAATATAATTCTGTTATGCGTGACATAAAACAAATGAATATATGCGACTTAGTATATTAAAAGTATGTTATATAGGTTGCATTCCCTAGTCATTTCTTCTGAATATGAAACATCATACAAGAATCTTCATTCCAAATAACACCAAAGATAAGTACAAAAAATACCAAAAAATAAGTAAATTACTTATTAGAAAACTATATAAATACCAATTATCTGGTAAAAATATGATAATAGA
>CAZNQS010000025.1:0-16015 GCA_964575515.1 Candidatus Woesearchaeota archaeon
TGTTTTACTTAGTAATGCATTGTCATACAATATATTTAAATCTTTCGGAAAATCAGACGGCAGGGGTTTGAATCCTGAACAAGGTTTTTATAATCCAATCCCAATTACTTCTTATGAAAATCAAAGATCTCCCTGAACAAAATAGGCCGAGAGAAAGGTTTCTTAAACAGGGACCTGAAGCATTGAGTGATGCTGAACTTTTTGCTGTTATACTTAGGACGGGGAGTAGAGGAGGTAATGTGGCGGTTTATGGGGTGTGCATTTTAATTACTAAAAGCCTCTAATTTAATTAATCTTAATAATTCGTTAAAAGATTTTGGCTCTGAATCAAAGTCTTGTATTGAATATTGTATTTTGGATATTTGATTAAACTTGTTTTTTATCTTTTTACTAAAATCGCTAGCAATTAAAACGCCCTTAAGACATTCTTCTCCAAATTCATTCATATATTTTGCTAATTGCTCAAAATCTCCTTCGGTTGCTTTTCCAAGTTTAACTTCTATGATAATCTTTCTGGAAATGCCTATTGGTATTGACTCTTTAATAAGCAAATCAATATGCCCTTCAGGCAATGCCTTTTCTCCTAAAATTTCTAAATTATCTGCTTTAAGCTCTTTGATTCCTATCCTTTCTAAAAAATCTTTCATATTTCCTAATTCAGATAAATGTTGCTTAATTAATGCCTGTAGAATAATTTCTTGAAAGAGAAAAATTTGAGGATTTAATATTTTACTTCTTTTTCTTGAGAATTTTGGAAAAAATGTTCCATAATGTTCTTTAAGTTTTTTTAATTGTCTATCTCTTTGAATATTTCCCATCTGGGAAACACTTTGTAATGTTGTTTGGTCAGCTTGAAAATGTGTTTTTCTGTATCCTCCTCTTAAAAGCAAATTTTCAGCAACATAAGAAAATTCATTTCTTACTAAAGGTTCGCTAAATTCTCTAATTGGTCTAAGTTTTAATCTAAAAGGAAAATAATATGTCTTACCAGATATTTTAAAAGTAATAGATTTCCATGGGCTTATTTTATCTGCATTTGATACCGCCTCTTTTTTTATAACTTGATAGAGATTATGGGCTCTTGCGGCATATAAAAATGAAATATAATCTCCTTCGTTTATTTCTGAAAATGTCCATAAACCATTTATGCTATTAGTAAATCCTGCGAGAGCATATGAAATACAAAGACTAAGATTTTCTTTATTCGAAACTGATATTAAAAAATAATTCGGTTTTTTCATTTTTGAGATATAATTCTGGTTAAAGATAACGATCATATTTAAATATATTATTGGTATAATTATTTAATGAAAATTATCGGAAATGCTATACAAAAAACCTTTTTAGTGGAATATAGGGGTAAAACATATTGCATTGATTACTTAAATGCCGATTATCCTGCGCTCGGTTTGATAAATAGAAATAATTGGGAGATTATTGATGAAAATGGAGAAGACTTAAATACATATTTTTTAAAGTCTGAAAGAAAGGCTAAGGAAACTGGGAATAATATAAGATTATTTAATAAATTAATAAAATTCTGTATTGACAATTTTAATAATTATAATCCAAAAAAATAAAATCTAATCGTCCTGTTCTATCCTCGGCGCAAGAACAAAAGAGAGCACGACATTTCCTGTGGGAAAATCAAGTCCATTGAAGGCTTGAACGCAGCTCTATCAATCTATTAAATTTAAGCAGAACTTGCAATCAACGGGCTAACATACTCTGACTTCCTCAGCAAAGGCATTGGCTGTTTAATGACTTTGTTTTTGGATTTTAAAACAATTGTCAAAAACCAATTATTTCTGAATTCCTTATATTCAATATCTACTTCTTCCAGATTCTCTAGCAATTTTTTATCAACTTCTTTATTTAAAGCCCCAAAAAATTCGCTTGCATCAAATATCTCTATCCCTATAATCTTATTGTTTTTATCAATATCCAATACTAAATATTCTGAGATTTCGACACTCTCCTCCGGACTGCCTTGTTCATAATTATAAATAGATAAAATATCGCTTTCTGGATTATAGTGAAATTTAAACTCCATATTATTTTAATAACTCCTTAGATTTTAAACCTTTTCTTTTTATACCGCCTTATTGTTCTCCTGCCCAATGGATATATTGTAGCGACTTTTATATTTTTATCAAATTCAAGCACATAACAATGGCCTTTAATAGTACTATGAATAAAAAATAATGCATATCTAGTTCCCGAAGGTTTTTCCTGCTTTTCGGTATATTTTAAATCATTTAAATTAATGATTTTCCCATCCATTTGCTCCTTAGTCATCTGATTTCTTTTAGATAAGTATTCAATTGGTTTTAGATATTTAATATCTTCTTTCTTGTATTTCTTAATCAGTTTCTTTGTTTCATCTGAATAATCTTTTTTCATAAAGTGAAATATATGACAATCCTTAAAATCCTTTCTAATTCTTCTCTTATTTTATCTACTAATTTCGTCAAAAGTCAATCGTCCTGTTCAATCCTTGGCGCGAGAACAAAGGAAAGCACGACATTTCCTGTGGGAAAATCTAGCCTAAGGGGATGATTGTTTGAAAATGAGAGCTGGGCGCGATTTGAGATTTTTGCTCCTTTGGCAAACTTGTTCATATATTCTAGGGAGAATCTTGCAGTGCTATTTGCAGAGTGTATTTCTGCTTCATCTGACGAGAATTCTATTCTTGCTGAATGCAAACCATATGCTTCCACTATGAGCTTTGATGGCTCTGCTGTAAATGTGCATGCGTCTGAAACAACAGAGCAGTCTTCCAAGACTTCAACTAAAGAATCTGAATTTAGTTTAATAACTGAATTAAATTCCCAATTGGGCATTTCTTTTTCTTCAACGTCAATGTCTAAAAGAGCGAGGTTAAAATCGCGCTTTATTCTGTCAAATATGCTTAATTTTAAAAAATTATCCTGTTTTTGCAGAGTAAGAGCGCTGCCTGGCTTGCATCTTCTTAAAACAGCTTTTAGATTGTCAAGATTCAGGCCTAAAACCTCTGGCTTTTCCAATTGATATTCGGAAAATAAATCAACTGGCATCTTAAAGTGAACCATTGCCACATTTGCAGGATCAACTGCTGTCAGGGAAAGCCCTTCTTTTGAGACATTTATTTTTACTTCTGTGACAAGTTCTGAAATAATTGAAATTATGTCAGAAAATAATCTTGGATTTTCTAGCCTTAATAACATTGTTTTAATGGGAGATTTTTGTTTTTAAGGATTGTTGTGTTAAGATAGATGATAAACTCCTAATATTCTAAGAAGACAATAAAGATTATAATATATAATGATATGTAAGATAAATGGAAGGAAAAGAAGATAGAATAAGGAAGATAACAGCGATATATTATTCTAATCCCAAGATTCAAGAGGCAATATTAAAATTTGCCAAGAACAGGGAGATTGTGCCGAAGTATTTTGAGCAATTTGGGAAAAGGCCTGACACAATTCAATATTCTTCTGATATTAGTGGATTAGCAAGGAATGGGGCAACTAGCTTTCATTCTTCTGAAGAAATATGGCATGATCCCTTGCAGATAAGCTCTGAAATGAATATTGGAGAGCTTAATAATCTAAGGAAGGGATGGGACTTGCTTATTGATATTGATTCTCAATACCTGGACATATCTAAAGAAGCTGCTAAATTAATATTAGAGCTATTAAAAAGATATGAGATAAAAAATTATGGGATTAAATTTTCAGGAAGCAAGGGATTTCATATTATTGTTTCTGGAAAGGCTTTTCCTGAAGAACATGAAGGAAAACTGATGAGAGAATCTTTTCCTGAATGGCCGAGAGCTATAACAGAATTTATTTTTAATGAAATTAAGCCTGAATTTAGAAAAAGAGCGGGGAAGATTGCAAGCTTCAGCCAATTGGAGAAAAATAAAGATGTAATAAGAATAAGCTGTAAAAATTGCGATAATATTGCTTCAAAAGGAGAGCTGACTAAATTGAAATGCGGCATATGCAATCTTGAAATTGAAAGAAGAGACATAAAAAAAAGCAAAGAGAGAGTGCAATGCTTGAATCAAAAATGCGCAGGGATTTTAGAGATTATAAGTTCGGTAGATTATTATTACTGCAATAACTGCAAAGACCCTAATAACAAAAAATTGCCTCTTTCGTCAAATAAATATCCTGAAATGTTTGGAGAGATAAGAGGAGAATTAGTTGAAAACCACGCTATGCTTGATTTAGTTTTAGTTGCTTCAAGGCACTTGTTCAGGATGCCGTATTCATTGCATGAGAAAACTGCACTTGCGAGCGTTGTAATAAAAGAAGATGAGATTGAGAAATTTGAGCCAGCAAGAGACGCAAATCCATTAAGAGTTAGGGTTTTGGATTTTCTTCCAAATAACGAGATTGGCGAAGGAAAACGACTTTTAGCATCTGCATTAGAATGGAAGAAAATGCAGATGCAAGGAGAAGAGCAAATTAGAAAGAGCTCGTATGAAAAGATAGATGTAAAGGGAGTGAATGAAGAGATGTTTCCTAAACCTATTAAAAAATTGCTACTGGGATTGAAAGACGGAAAGAAAAGAGGACTGTTTATTTTATTGACTTTTTTAAAGAGTTTGAATTTCTCTCCTGAATATATTGACATGAAAATAAGGGAGTGGAATAAATTAAATGAGCCTCCCTTAAAAGAGGGCTATGTAAAAAGCCAGATAGACTGGCATCTGAAGCAAAAAAAGCAAATATTGCCTCCAAATTATAGCAATAATAGCTTCTATAAAGATTTAGGATTGTTTGATGAAAAGCCAGATGCGAAGAATCCAATAGTAGAAGTTTTAAGAAAATTTAGAAAAGCAGAGTAAGAATGTTTTTAAATTATGTATTCGTAGAACTAATATGAAAAAGAGAGAGATTATTCTACTATTTATGCTTGCTGTATTGTTTTCTGTTTTTGCTAATGCACAAAATGCCACTAAAGACTTAGATGAGAAATCAGGAGTTGACAAGGCATATCAATGCCTTGAAAATCAGATTAAGGAGAAAAGCTCTTTTTCTTTACAAGATGCTGTATTTGGAATTTTAGCTTTAGGCCCTAATAATAAGCTTAGTGAAAAAATAGAGCAGGAGAAAAGAGAGAGCGAGGCTTGCTGGCCAAAGACATGCAATATAAAAGACAGCGCGCAGGTGTTAATGGCGTATGATAGAATTGGAAAAAATACAAAAGATGTTAAAGACTGGCTTTTGTCAAAAGCGATCAATGCGCAGGAGCTAACATGGTATTTAGAGATTGATATTGAAAATCATGTTGCTTCTGAATGCAATGTTGGATATGATTCCCAGAAGGCGAAGATTAGAATTAGAGATGACATGAAATTAGAGGGAAATCCTGGCTCTTGCTTGGAAATTGGGTATGATGGATATTGGCTAAGAATCAGAGAGCAGTGCCTTGACAAAGAGTTTGAGATTTCGTGCGATGAAGATTTTATAACAACTCTTGTTTATCAGAAAAAGGCAGGAAGCACTGTTTTTGTATCTTCTGAAACGCATTCCAGCGCATCATTAGGAACGACAAATGAAAAAGTTAATTCAAAATGCCTTGCAATAGGAGGCAAGTGCGATTATGAGGGAACGCTCTGGGCAGCGCTTGCTTTAAGAAAGGCAAAGGAAGATGCCACGCCTTACATGCCTTATTTAGTTGCGCTTTCAGACGATAATCAGCGCTATCTTCCAAGTGCTTTCTTATTCATCTTAATTGGGGGAGAGGACATGTATGCTGACATTGTGCAAAAGCAGAAATTAGGGCAGTATTGGGATATTATAGGAAGCCCATATAACAGATTTTATGACAGCGCTCTTGCTTTGCTTGCTTTATCAGGAACAGGAGCAGGAGAGGTTGAAAGCGCAAAGAATTATCTTTTGAGCGTGCAAACAAGAGAGGGATGCTGGAACAATAATAACATAAGAGATACTGGATTTATTTTATATGCTGCCTGGCAGAGAATAAGCGGAACTTCTGGAGGCGGAGGGCTTAGTTCCTGCGAATCAACAGGGCATTTTTGTGAGGCGGCTAATGAATGCTTGAATTCAGGGGGCAGTGTCTTGGAGGGATTTGTCTGCCAGAACTTTAGAGATTCGTGCTGTACAATTAAAGTGCAGGATGTTACGTGCGCTGAAAAGAGAGGATTAACCTGCGCTTCAAATCAGAGATGCACTGGAATAATAGAGCAATCTGCAGACGGCAGTTGTTGTATTAATGGAGCGTGTGAAGATATACCAAGCACAAACCTTTGTGCTATTGCTGATGGAATATGCAAAACCAGCTGCTCTGACAGCGAAGATGTGTTAAGCGAAAGCTGCCCTGATTTTGGAGATGTTTGCTGCAAGGAAAAAGAGGAAGAGCCTAAGACTGGAATTTCAACTATATGGATCGTAATATTGATAGTTTTAATTCTTTTTGTTATTTTAGCAATAATATACAGGCATAAATTGCAGATTTGGTGGCATAGCAGGAAAAGAGGAAAAGGGGAGACGGCAATGGCGGGCGCGAGAAGGCCTCCTGGATTTCAGGGAATGATGCCTATGCCTAGATATCCTGCAAGAGGCCCTGCAATCAGAACAACAAGAGGAATAAAGTCTAAGGAAGATGGGGAATTAGAAGAGACAATGAGGAAGTTAAAAGAGATGAGCAAATGATTATCTGCAAGAATAATCATCTTAGAAAAGTTTATATAAATTCTCCCTATTTGTATAATATGGGACATTCATGGATAGTTGTTGAAATATTTAATTTGGAAAGAACAAATTCTGAAAAAGTTAGAGCTTTAGTTGATACAGGGGCTACTTTAACAGTATTACCAAAGCAATTAGCTGATAAATTGGGAATTAAACCTCTTTCAGAGTCAGAAGTAGAAACAGCTGGCGGAAGGATAAAGATGCAACGAGGAGAAGCCCGCATCAGAATTAAGGGATTTGAAGAAATAACTCCTGTTTTAATATCAGAGATAATTGATAAGGTATTAATCGGAGTCGTTATATTGGAATCTCTTGGCCTTGCAGTTGATCCAACGACTGGAGAGCTAAAGTCTACTCCTTTGTTATTATATTAAAAATTATGAGCAAATTTTATATAGCTGATTTGATTAGTTGATAGATGAAAAGAGGCATTATATTCCTATTTTTTATTATCTTTATTAGTAGCGTTAGTGCGATTTCAACAAATTTAAAGGCAGAATATGAAAGGGGAGAAAGCATAATCATTGAGATTAGCGGGAATATTCTTGAGCCGATTGATAAAAAAGATGTTGAATTTCTTAGAGGGCATGTGGCTATTCCAATTGAATACGATTTAAGGAAATTAGAAAACAAATATTTTCTCTGGGCAATTGCGCCGCAGAATGCAAATAATTATACTCTTGTTATAAATAATATTGCTACAACTTCTGCTGGAAGGACAGAGATTGTTGATTTCAGGCAGAATTTTTCTGTGACAGAGAACTTGAGTGATTATTCAATCAAGCCCGGGTTTATTTCTGCGCAAGAGGATTTTATTGTTTCAATTCAATTGAATGAAGATTTTGAAAAGAAAATAAATATTAATTTTCCTAATGAAGGGGAGATTGTTCTAAAGCCGGGAAGAAATGACGTTGGATTTTCAATAACCGGCGTTAACGCCAGCGAATTAATTGAAATAAATATAGGCAAATATGTTTTTCATGCTTTGATAATTTCAAAATCAAAAAATATATTTGAAATCAATCCGAAATATATTGAGAGTGTTTTGCTTTTTGGCGATAATACGACATATCCGTTTCAGATTATAAATTTGGGAGAAGAGGACGTGAATGTTAATATTGAGTATGATAAAACAATATTTTCTATCTCTGCAGAAAATATTAATCTAAAGGCTAAAGGAGCTGTTGAATTAAACATGAGCTTTATAGGAAATATTGCCGAGGAAATGAAAAAAAATGGGATTAATCAAAGCATTTTCATTAGAAGTGATGGTTTTTTTATTGAGCTGCCTGTTGTAATAAAATTTACTGAAAAGCAGGGCGAGGCTGAAACGCCTTATTTAGAGGAGTATGAGAAACTAGAATATTGCCCTAAATTAAACGGGATTGTCTGCACTGCTGGAGAGAGCTGTGATGGGGAGAGCAGGGCGAGTTTAGATGGGGCGTGCTGCATTGGAAAATGTTCTAAAGAAAAAGAAAGCGGATATAGTCCTTGGATAGGATATACAATAGCAGGAGTGCTTTTTATTTTAATTTTAGTTATATTTTGGAAATATAGAAAGACTAAGGGAGAAAGCAGCTTTAGCAAGAGAGTTGAAGAAGCTGAAGAGAAGATGAAGCCTTGATTATTTCTTCCTTAATTTTCTAAGTAAGATGTCTTCTAATTTATTCTCTCTTAAAAGATTTAAATCTATTTCGCTTGCTGCCTGTATAATTTGTTTGGATGTGTAAAGTTCTTTTTTCTCTTTCATTAAATCATCTTGCTGAAAATTTTTTGTGCCTTCGGCACTAACTACAACTACCCTGCCGAGACCGTCGGAAACAGCAAGGTGCTCGCTGCCGGAATCCCAGCTCCTGCTCCTGTAGAGGCTAGCACAAGCCAAACCTTCATCTATCGTGTAATTCCATTTGAAGTCTGCTAAGTCTTTTATTGATTTCTCTGCCTCTTCTTTTAAATCAATAATGACACCATAAGCAGAATTACTATCTTCTGCTAAAGAAAGAACATCAAGTGGAATTAACTTTCCTTTGCCGAGAGCTATATCTCTTTTCTTTAATTGATTTGCAAGTCTTTTAGCAAGCAAATCATTATTTTGATAAGAATCTCCTGCTGTTCTTAAAACCAAGCCAAAATCAGTATAATTTCCTCTTAAAAAACCTGCGTCTTGTAAAATTGCATTTTTTAAGTCATCTCTTGTCGCTAATCTTGTTCCTTGTGGAAGCAATCCAGCGTTTACGAGTTGAATAATCATTAACGGGCTTGAACCAGCTAACTCGCCATTGTTCCCGCTGAATTTTCCAAGAGATTCTCTTGCTTTTTCATTGTATCCTTTAATTGATTCGTTGTAAGCATCTAAAACAGAATCATCTAAGATTCTTACTATTCCTTGAGCTAAATTAACTTGATTTGCCATGAATTTTCTAAATAATATGGATATTTAAATCTTTTTAATTGTTACCACTATTTAATTTCTTTATAAGTAGATTTTAGCGCAGTTTCTTTATTAACTATTTCTTCTTCTTGGTTCTCTTTGATTTTGTTTTTATTTCTTGCTTTGGAGCTTGTTGAATTGATTGCTTAAAGAGATGGGGCGCTATTTCCTGCAATTTTTTGGCCAGTATTTCATTTTCAACAAGCGCTTTTTTTGTTATTGCATCATAATCGTGCAATCTTTGGAGCAATTTATTTCCTAACTCATTTAGATCTATATTGCCGAGCGTTATTTTTTCAGGCTGAATTAGTTCTATATGCGCAGGCATGTATGCAAACATAATTCCAAAATAGTTGTTTAATGATTCTAATTCCAGAGTTAATTCGGCGAATGCTGTGAACAAATCCTTTGAATTCTCAACAGGGATTGGTTCATGATGTTTTTTTTCAAGCAGTTTTATCCCATTTTCAGAGCCAAGTCTTGTGACTAGCGCATTTAGGGCTTCTTTTACATGCTCTTGAGGCCTGCCGAGAATTTCAAGAATCATATTTGCCTGGAGTTTCGCCATAATATCTTATAGAAATATCTCTTTTAAATATATAGCAGACGCAATAAATATCCGTATCTGGTTGTTGCGTCCGCTAATATAGCAAACGCATAAAAATTATCAGAAACTAAATGCGTTTGCTATATTATTAGAGTCTTTTGAGAGCTAATAGGGCAATGATTATTATGCATAATGCTATGAATGAATAGACAATTCCATTCCTTAATTTTTCGTATTTTGTTGTAAAAACTGGCTGCTCTTTTTTCTTTGGATTGTTTAATATTATTTTCTCTTGTATTTTTATTGGATTGTTAATTTGAGAATCTGATTTATTTATATTATAGATTACTATTTCTTTATTGTTCTCTGAATTTGATTCATTTTTTCGGATATTATTTTTCTCATTTTCATTCAGCTCTCCTAGGTTTTCTTGTTCATTTTTTTCTATTATGTCCATATTGTCTTGATTTTTTTCTTCATTTAAATTAACTAAGACTATTATTGGCCTGCATGTTGGAGAAGACGGGCTTTGAGCTGATTTTCTTAATCTTGCGCATATTTCCCATTCGCCTGCTTTTGTAATCTTTAAACTAAATTCTGATTGGCTTGGAAATGCTGATTTTAGATAATAATACGAGCTCTGCCATTTATCTATGTTGAAAATTTGCGAGATTGTTTTTGAAGAATTATCTTCTACGAATATTTTCACATCGTAAACCTCTTGGGTGTCTGCGCTGATTGATGCCTTAAACTCTTCATCCATATTTACCGAATCTGGTGCATTTAATTGTATTTCTAATGCAAGTATTACTGGAAGCAGTACGAGGAAGAATAGACTAATAACCATAGGTTTTATAATATACGAGATTCCCTTCTTTGTCAAAAATATACAAGCTATCTCGGTCATTGTTCCAGATGCTTGTTTTTGAGTTCCAAAATATGTCTGTTGCATTGTCTTTGCCTAGAGCGGAGTGGAGAGTTATTTTTTTAATTTCAAATTCTTTAAACTTATAGTGTTTTGTACTCTCGTCTTTAAGTATAAATCCAGATATATTAAGCGTATAGCATTGGTTTACGATAGTAACTTTCTCGTTGATTTTATCTATCTCTATTTCCAGGCAGTTTGAGAAATTAGATTTTTTCCATATTCCTTTTCCTGCGTTTATTGCCTGTTCTTCTGCATTTGCGAATTCTTTTAGCTCTGATTCTTCTACAAGGAATTTTGAGGCAAGGCCTTGTTTTACTAATTCCAGATTTAGATAATCCGGAGCATAGATTCCGGCTAATATTCTCCCATATTTTTCTGTTCCGATTATTTCCAGCTCTGCTGAACTATTTATGAATTTATTCAGATAATTTATTGCTAATTCGTAATTTGGGGCGTTTTTTTCAGGAGTGTTGATATTTGCCAACCGGACTTTTCTTCCGTCTTTCAACTCTATTGTATCTCCGTCAATTACCCTTGATATTATTACAGATTCCCTATTTGGAGAAAATTGAGTTTTATATAAATAGAAATTTGCGGCTATTACTATTGTTATTATAAGTGCGAATATAAGGGCGTATTTTTTTTCCATTATAATTCTATTGTTTCTTTTTTTATTTTATACCTCATTCTAGAGGATATTTATAATTTTCCTGAACCACATAAATATAAAAAGTATTTAAAATCTTTCTATTCGTTACTACTAATAAGTTAACTTAATTATTGAGTAGCCATTTCCATAAGGGAATATATATTATTTTGCTATGTATTCCATGCCAATTTGCTTCCTTTTCACCTTCGTAATCATCTGTGATAATAAGGAGATCTTTACATTTCAATTCTTTTCTTCCTTTTAGTAAGGCTCTTACTTCTCTTTCTTTAGTTCTGGTGTCATGGATATCAGAACATACCTGTATTAGTTTCTTTACTTCAAATCCGTCTTTTATTGCAAAATCAACTTCTTCTTGTTGTGCTGATTTCCAATAATAAATACCTTTGTTATTATATTGTATTTTCCGCTTTAATTCAAGAAAGACTGTGTTTTCGTACAAAGCTCCTAAATCTTTAGTGAATTTCAAGGATAGGGCTGAAATGAATCCATTATCAGAAAAATATACTTTTTTGGGGTATTGCATTTGATTTTTAATTTTATAAGAAAATATTGGCATAAAAAAGCAAAAGTAAGCGTCTTCGCAATACCTTGCATATTTTAGAAGTGTTTCTTTTCCTACGGTTTTTCCTTGTGATTTAAGTATGTTGTAAGTTTTATTGACAGAGAAGATTTTTGTATTTAATATTAATCTAAGAAAATCATCTAAAAGTAAACTTTTTTTAACTCTGTTTCTTTCAATAATGTCTCTTAATACAATTGTTTTAAAATACTCTTGAATATCTGCTCTTTTATTTGGGAGAGATTCTTCTAAAGCAACTTCTGGAAAGCCTCCCAATGTAAGATATTCATCAAGTAAGCCTTTAACTATGCTCAATTTTCTTTCTTGATATTCTAAACTATCATCTATTCTAATTCCTTTAAAAGAAAGAAATTCTTTAAAACTTAATGGAAAAACTTCATGATTTAAAGCTCTCCCTCTTAATTCAGTAGGAATTTCCTTGCTCGAGATTTTTGAACTAGAGCCGGAAACAAAAAGAGTTATGTTATGATAATGGTCATAAATGCGTCTTAGCCATTGGCTCCATTCAGGCATAACTTGGATTTCATCAAGAAAAAGAAAATATTCTTTTTCGCCATATAATTTAATTAGAGCTGGAATTAATTTAGTTAAATTTTCTGTTTTTTTCTCAATACGCTCATCTTCAAAGTTAATATAGAAAATGCATTCTTTGGGATATTTTTTTGCAAGCTCTTCAATAAGTTGAAACATGATGTAGGTTTTTCCGCATCTCCTAATTCCACTAAATGTAATAATCTTCCTTATATTCTTAGGAAGAACATCTAAACTTATCGCCCTTGGTTTAAGTTTAGGAATCCATGTTTCTTGCCATTCTTTCAGTAAAAACTCCATTTTAGCTTATTTTTAACCTATTTTTTATATAAATTGACCTACTTTATATACTTGTCGGTCAGTTAAGTTTATGGTTGTTTCTATAGTTCTTGCTTTTCTCCATGCAAGGATTAAGTTGCTTAAATTATAAATTTCAGGATAAAGATTATTATTTTCCATATTAATGAAAATGTCTTAGGAGTTAGAGCTATTCCAGACGCACAGCCGTTCCTGTTGTCATCACGGTAGTCGCCATTGAAGTTAAGCCTGTTGTCGTTCCAGTTCCTGTTGTTGCCAACCGCGGCCCAGTTATGTAGCTAATTTACTAATTGAGCTTTTTAGCTTCACTGAAATTCCTCGCAAGGAATTTCTGTATTTCATGGCATAAAATAAATAAAACAATGCGCTAGTAAATTGGCGTGTAGCCCCAGCTCCTCGCTAAGACAAAAATAAAATAGAATTAATGGTTAATAAATGATTGTAAAAAATTTGAGTGGCTTCGCCACTAAACTAATACCCCAGAAGCATAACCGTCCCTGCCGCCACCACGGCAGCCGCCACCGAAGTCAAGCCCGAGGTCGACCCAGTACCAGTCGTTGCCAACCGCGGATACAGTCTGAATAGGTTCTTTATCAGAGTTTACAATCCATGATCTTGGAGTTTTATATTTGAAATGTTTTGATTGTGAAACTTCTGCTAAATTTCTTGCGCCTTGCTCTTTATTGCTTGCAATTATAAATCCGTCATTTGCAAAATCCTCTGGATTTTCAAATACTCCTTCTTTGTAAGTGTTTCTTGGCGCAAATCCAACCTCTCCATCTTCACTGAATCTTACTCCATTCTTTAATTGTTTTCCGTCTTTTAGTGCTTTTTCTAATTTTCCTATGTCTAATTCTTCGCTTGTTCCAACTCCATTTTCATCATAAATGATAAAAACACCCGGGCCATAGGTTGTTCTTATATTTTCAGGAACCCATAAGTTTCTTTGGAAAATCCAAAGATATCTTAGTTTCATTATTTTATCTCTTAATTCAACTGATTCTGGTAGACTTTGAAAATTTTCTGGACCACAATAAGTAGCATGAAGTAAGAAAGAAGTTCTCTTTCCATCTGGAAGAAACATTTCTGCAGTTTCATTTTTTAATATTTCTTTTGCAACACTTCTATAATCATTTGAACATATGTATGGATGAGTAAATGATATATCTTCGGCTAAGTAAGGCACAACTAATTTTGTTATTCCTCTCTCAACTCTTGGAAGATTTTGTTTATTCATAGAATTTTCAATAATGGGAGGTATTTAAACTTTACGCATCTGTTATCACTAAAGAGGCTCTTATAATTCTATTATCTCCTTTTTTGCATTTAGAGAGTTGTAGAATTTTTCAAGATTCTCGTGATTTAAGAGTATTGTTGAAGTGTTTATATTGGGATGAAAACCTGCTAATTCTGCATCCCATAATTCTTTGTCAATTATAAGATTAGTGTTTTTTGCATAAATCATGCCAAAGATTGAGACGCTTCCCGGAGTTAGATTTAATTCTTTTTTTAATTCTTCTGGGCCTGCAAAATTGAGTTTTTTAATTTTTAGCTTATTTTTTAGAGATTTTGTGTCTAATCTTTTTTCTGCAGGAAGGGCTATTAAATAGAAATTCTGCTTTTCGTCTTTTAGAAAAAGGCATTTTGCATGTTTTCCTGGAATCTTCATTTTTATTGAGCTTGATTGCTCTACTGTAAAAACTGCCTCATGATTGTAAATTTTATATTGGATGTCGTGTTTTTCTAAATATTGCTTTAAATTTGAATCCATTTTTATTTGATAAAAATATAAGATATAAATCTTTATAATGTTATTAAACTTATATTTAAAATGAAAAATTGCCCTATATGTAGAAGAGATTTCGAAAATATCCTAGATTTTCCTTTTATTTATTTAAGAAGTTTTAACCGTTTAGAGCTCTCTTCTCAAATTGAAGAAAAAGATATGCGGATTATTTTAAAAAATTTAAATCCTTCTCTTGATAAACTTTAAGGACTAATCGGAAAAATTGTGAGTAGAAATCAATTTTTGTCTCGATCCCTGTTTGGTAGAAACTCGCATTTTGGAAGTGCCTTCGAAATCCCAGATTCTGAATATGTATTATGGCTAAGAGATAAGGAGACAGATAAAAATAGTTATAAATTTAGAGAGGTTGAATTTCGCATAGCATCTATGGATTATCGAGGCGAGATAGAAAGCGCGGAGAATGCTATTATAGGGGTATTGAAATATGAAGGAAGATTAAAGCGTAATTAAATCACTTGTCTGATACATCCACCAAATATTAAAGAAATTATTTGCATTCCAGGACAGATTCCAAGCACTTTCTTATTGTAATATAATAACCATTTAAATTTATCAAGATATTCTAAATAGCTGTCATCCTTTAATGCTGTCCTGTATATAATAATGCTAGATGAATTATCTATAATTTGCTCTTTTTCTTATATCTCTCTCTTTCAAACTTTTCTATTTCTTTATCATAATACCTTACTAATTCTTCTTCGCCAAGTTTCTCCGCCTGCCTTCTTTTTTCTTCATGGATCTTCTTCTGCTCTTCTAAAGATTCTATTCCTTTTCGGAGTCTTTTTTCTCTCTTAACCATTTAACATAAAGACCTCATTTTTTAAATAATTTAATAATAATTTAATATCATTTATCCTTATTTTTTGCTTAAATACTTGCTCATTCTTGGAATTTCTATAGGCTTCATAAACATTATCAAAATCAATCTGAGGTAATTTATTTTTAATCCAATTTTTAAAAAATTTGTGAGAATATATTTGCCCTCTTAAAAAAGATTTTATGATGAATATTCCCCTAAGTCTAAGTATAAGAGAATAAATTATTGCATTTCCAGATATATATTCCCCTTTCTCTAATTCAAGAAATTCTTCATTTATCGTTATTATTCTTTTGCAATCTTTTAAAAATTCTTTAAAATCACTCAATTTAGGTTTATATCTAATTTTCAGTTCATCAAGCAATTTAGAATTAATTATAGGCTTGGCTTCTGATAATATAGAATACATAAGTACGGGCTCAAGTTTAATTGCTTTTTCTATTTCTTCCTGTCTTAAGCACAAAATTTCGAAACCTTCTGCTTTAATTTTTATTTTTTTATTGCTTAATACAAATAAATCTATATCGGAGTCTTTAGTCTGCTCATTTCTTACATATGAGCCATAAATATAGATTCCAACAATAAATTCTAAATAAGGATCTAAGACAGAAAGGATTTTTTCTTTTAAGCTTTTCTTTTCTCTTATTAAGACTATTTGTTCTCCAATCCATTCCTTAGG
>CAZNQS010000026.1:0-14190 GCA_964575515.1 Candidatus Woesearchaeota archaeon
CCGTGTATTCTTTATGTCGGAACATATCCGCCAAGAGAATGTGGCATAGCAACATTTACAAAAGATATAAGTGACGCTATAGACAGAAGATTTTTCCCGACGATAAAATCAAAAATTCTTGCGATGAACAATAACGGAACTAATATTTATAATTATCAAAAAAAAGTTATCTATCAGATAAGCGATACAGAGATAGCAGACTATCTTGAGATTGCTCAAAAAATAAATCGCTCCAAGAATATAAAACTAGTCAATATCCAGCACGAATTTGGAATCTTCGGCGGAGAATATGGCGAATATTTACTCGCGTTCTTGGAAATTCTGAAAAAACCAGTAGTGATAACATTGCATAGCATCCTTCCGTCGCCTAATGAAAAGTTAAAGAAAGTTGTAAGGGAGATAGGAAAGCGCATCAATGCTCTAATTGTAATGACAAAAAAAGCAGTTGAGATATTAGAAAAAGATTATGAGATAACAGAAAACGTACATATAATTCCGCATGGTATACCTACAACGACTCTGGAAAATCAGGAAAGAGAAAAGAAAAATTTAGGATTGCAAAACAAGACAATCTTGTCTTCATTTGGCATGATAGGCCCAGGCAAGGGATATGAGCATGTAATAGAAGCCCTGCCATCTATAATTAAAAAATTCCCAAACATTCTCTATTTAATAGTTGGAGAAACACATCCTTTAGTGAGGAAAAGAGAGGGAGAAGCATACAGAAATTTTCTTGAATCAAGAATAAAAGCGTTGAAATTGCAGAAGCATGTGAAATTCTACAATAAATACATAAAGCTTGAGGAGATAATACAATACCTTAAAGCAACGGACATATATCTCTCCACTTCTGACAACCCATATCAAATAACCTCAGGAACGCTGTCTTACGCAATGGGTTGCGGCCGAGTTGTTGTATCAACGCCATTCTTGCATGCACAGGACACAGTATCAAATGAAAGAGGCAGATTAGTGGAATTCAAAAATCCAGAATCGATAAAAAATGCGATTCTTGAGATATTGTCCGACGAAAAACAAAGACATGAGATGGAAAAAAATGCATATTACTACACAAGGCATATGACATGGCAGAATGTTGCAACGGCATACGGCAGGGTTTTCAAGGAGATTCTTAAAAATAATATAGAAATAAAAGCGCTTCCTAAAATTGATATAAAGCATTTAAAAAAGCTCACGGATAATTTTGGCATAATACAATTCGCAAATCAAAATATGCCTGACATAAATTCTGGTTATACATTAGATGACAATGCCCGTGCCTTGCTAACCGCTACAATGTATTATGAAAAATTTAAAGAATACAAGCAATTAAGACTGATAAAAATATATCTCGATTACATTAACTATGTAAAAGGAAAAGACGGAAAATTATATAATTTTGTAAATAAAGACAAGATTATAGACAATAAAAATTGGAGCGAAGACGCACATGGAAGGGCTTTATGGGCTTTAGGTTACTTATTATCTCTTGAGGAAATGCCAAAAGATCTTAAAAGCAAGGCAGAAAATCTTTTCTTGGAGGCGCTTTCAGCATCTTCAATTATGGAATCTCCCAGGGCAATGGCATTCACAATATCTGGCTCGTATTTTTACAATAAGAATAAAAATTCTCAGCTGATAACAAAAAATATAAAAAAACTGGCAGATGTATTGGTGTCGCATTATAAGCACAATGCGCATAAAGACTGGCAGTGGTTTGAGCCGTATTTGACGTATTCTAACAGCAAACTGCCAGAAGCATTATTCTACGCATATCAGGCAACACAAGAATCCGAGTATCTAGAAATTGCTTCCCAAAGCCTTGATTTTCTTATCTCAAAAACATTTAACAAAGAAACATTTGTCCCGATAGGGCAGAAAGGATGGTATGCAAAAGACAAAGAGCGCGCATATTTTGACCAGCAGCCAATAGAAGCAGGCTATACTGTTCAAACGCTAATAGAGGCATATAAGCTGACGCAAAATGAAAAATACAGGGACGACGCATTAAATGCCTTTAAGTGGTTTCTAGGAAATAATATGCTGGAGCAGACAATCTACAATGAAAGTACAGGCGGCTGTCACGACGGCTTGGGCGAGTCAGCAATAAATCTCAATCAAGGCGCAGAAGCTACTATTTCCTACTTGCTAGCTCGTTTGACTTTGATGGATGTTTAATATTTTTATCTTACTCCAATATAGCAAGAAGCATCTATATAGATTCTCATATTCAGAACAAAGGGATTAAGAAATGCAACTGTCTTTAAGAAGCTGAAACTATTTTAAATGGAAGTTTTAGTTCAATATCTTTGAGAGTTTTTGCTTTCTTTCTAAAGTTAAGTATGCCTACCCCAATAATTTCATCTGTTTCTTCATCCTTAAAAACAGTCACTCCAGAAGCGACATCTTCCCCATAATTAGGTCTTGGGCCTCCTATAAATATCTCCAGATAATCACCTTCTTCATCATAACATACTCTCATATTTCCTTTCATTTTATATTTCTTACAAAGTAAACTGATAATACCGAACCTTTTTCGTTTATATATTTAACTACAACTTTCAGGAATTTCGATTTCCATTTTTTATGCTTAAAATATTTGAAAAAATATTCAACTCCTTCTCTTTCATCAAAAATAATCTTATCTGGCTTTTGCAAAGTTTCCATGATTTCTTCTGGTTTTTCAACATTTGAATGCTCTATTCTTATGTGGGTCCATTTTTCTTTTGTTAGTCTAACCTTTCTGCCAGTTTTATCAATAACCTCAAAAATAATATTCATTTAAAAAGAAAGCTTTCTCTATTTATAATATTAATCACTAATGGAGTTATTAGGATTTAACGAAGATTTATTTCTCGTACCATAAAAAACAGGAGCGTCTTTTAATCCAGAAAGAGAATATGCGACAGCCCTCTCGCTTCCGTCATCCATATCATATTGAAATATTCCACATAAAGGTTTAGCATTTTTCCTTGCATAATTATTGTAATCTTTTTCTCTTATCTCTCCTCCAGGAAATAAAATTAAGGGAAAATTTGGTCGAACAAAATCTATATGCCTTATAATAGAATCAAGTTTTCTAGCGCATCTTTTTGTTTTTTCCAAGCTTTTTTCACTAACAGAAATTTTTCCTTTCTTAAACTTTTTAATCATCCTCGCAACTTCTGGAATATTTCCAGTTGTAAATTCAATTGGCAATCCCTTCATCTCTGGCCAAGGACCCATTTCTCCTAATATAACATTATCTCTATGCCATTCCATCTCATTATATCTTCTCAATCTTACTTTATCCTTAAATTCTTCATTAAGGTCATTTTCGTCCATATTGTCAAGTTCTCCTAAACTTCCATTATATCTATCTTCTAATTCATTTCTTCCGATCTTATCTTTGAAAAATCCCTTTCCAGCATCAGCTAAAAGAAAATATACTTTCACTTCTCTTCTTGGAACTTTTTTTATCATGAAAATTCTATATTATTCCAATATATAAATCTTTCTATTTGTAACTATTAATTAGTTACTACTATTCCCTTCGTTCTTCAACGGCTCAAATTTAAAGAATGCAAAAATCAAACTAGCAAGTCCAGCCAAAACAAAAGCAACTATAAATTTATCAAATAGTATTATCAGTAATATCCATAAGAAAGTCCTTCCAATAAAATTAGGTATCTCAATGAATAAGATAAATTCGTCAGGATCTTTCTTTTCAGCAGCCTTGTCATAAAATATTGCATTATATGGAATAGCTATCATAAGAGCGCAGAAACCAGCTGATAAACTAAGTATATATAGAAAAATCGGCGTATCATAATAAATCCTTAATAGCCATATTATAGCATATAAAACAGCCCCTAATCTTAAAAAGAAATATTTACTTTTCCTGTCATGAAAGTGACCTATTAATAAAGTGAACAATATAGTTCCAACTCCAACAAGAGCGCTTACCCAAGCAACAGAAATAAGGCTTTTCAAAGTTATATAAATAAAAATAGGCCATATAAGCCCTTCAGTTTCACCCCGAATATTATCTAAAATAGTGCCAAGAAAGAACAATTTGTTTTTCTTAGTAAGCTGGGGAATTCTAGAAAGTTTTAATTTTGTAGAAGGTTTAGTATTCGCTAAAGAAAATAAAGGAATAACTGAAATAAAAATAAAGAATATTGTAATATAGAATAAATAACTAAATCCAAAAATAACTACAATCAATGCTCCAATTAGAGGTCCAAATAAACCAGCTAACTGCCCAATTGTAGTATATCTGCTAAATTGCCTGCCCCTCATCTGATTATCTGTTAATCGTGTAAAAAATGCATGCAAGGGAATAAAATAAAGTGCATTTTCAATACCAGCCATAATAGCAATAAACCAAATAGGAATGTTAAAATATTCTAAGAAATTCAAGAAAATAAGAAACAAAATAACGAAAACAACACTAGTAATTATTAGTATTTTATAACCTATCTTTTTAGCAGATAGCAAAGCAATCGGAGTAAAAACAAAAGTTACAATATGAAATATTAAGAAATAGATTAATACAACAGTAAGGCTAAACCCCAAAGTCAGCAGATAAATAGGAATAAAAATTCCAACTAACGAAAAAGCCAATCCTCTAATAAACTGATGCAAAAATAAGTGATAAAGTCCTTTAACTTCCATTTTTAATCAATCAGCAGCGCAGCTCCTAAAATCCCTGGCTCTTCCAATTTGCTCCAGACAATCTTATAATGGGCCGGCAGAGTAACATATTTCTCAACCTTCTTTCTTATTACATTCAAAAATCTTTGCCCAGCCTCCCGCATACCTCCGGCCAAAACGACAATTTCAGGATTAAAAATATTAATCAGGCTTCCTATTCCCTGCGCATAATATTCCGTAATCTCGTCTAATAATCTCCTTGATTTTGCGTTATTTATCTTCATTAACTCACTTAAATTTAATTCCTCTCCAAAATATTCTTTTGTTATTTTGCTAATTGCCTTTCCTCCGACTAATTGCTCAAAAGTCTTATTTCTAGTTAAATAAATATTGCCTAATTCTGTTCCTATATCCTTGCTCTTGTAAACCTTCCCCATTATGACAACTCCTCCGCCTATTCCGGTTCCCAAAGTCAAAATAAAGAAATTATTTTTTCCTCTTCCAGCCCCCAATTTATGTTCTGCAAGAGCGACACAATTCGCATCGTTATCAACCTCTATCCTAATCTTAAATTTATTTTGGAAATATCTTTTCATATTAAAATTTCTAAAAGGTATATTTGGGGGATTGATTATTATTCCATTTTTTAATGGCCCCGGGCTGGCAATTCCTATGCCTTTAACATCCTTGTTTATTAATTCGAATATAGAATTATTCATATCGCTTAAAATTCCTTCTTTCGTTTTTCCAGTTTTTTTTCTTATCAAACGAATTATTTTATTATTTCTGACTAAAGCAACTCTTAAATTACTCCCCCCTAAATCAACTGCAATAACCTCTTTTCTCATATTGGTATATTGCATATAAAACTTATAAATGTTCTCAATAAGCAAAGAATTTAATAACTATACTTTATAATAACTGCCATGGTAAGCAAAGAATTTGAATTTTATTTAAAGGCTGACTTGAGTAAATACGAGGGAAAATATGTAGCCATTGTAGATAATAAAGTTGTCGCTAGTGGAGCAAACGCTAAAGATGTCTTAGAAGAGGCTAAAAGAAAATTCCCGCATAAAAAACCAATGTTGGCAAAAATACCTACAGAAGACACTTTAGTATTGAAATTTAAATGGAGATAGAATTTGATTTCAGAGAAGAAAAAAGCAAGATTTATGGAACAGTTTTAAGACCAGTAGCTACTATAAACCTTATTAATAATGATAAAGAAGTCTTTGAATCTGCCTATGTAGATTCCGGGGCAGATGTAACATTAATCCCAAAATCAGTGGGTGATGCTCTTTATTTCAAAATAGAAAATAATGATATAATAACAGAAATAAAGGGTATTGGCGAGATGGGTGTTCCAATCGTTATTAAAAAAATAAAAATAAAAATAGGAGAGAAAATATTTAATGCTAGGATTGCGTGGGCTCAAATAGAAGAAGTGCCCTTACTTTTAGGAAGAGAAGATGTCTTCAATATTTTTGATATCTGTTTTAAGAGAAATAAGAAAACTGTTTTTGTCGATTAGTACAATCAAAACAACAACCTTAAATATCTTTCATAACTTATTAGTTCATGGATATAATAAAAGAGGCATATGAATCAGCAATAAAAGTCTTGGAAAAATGCTCAACTCCTAAAGGCTTTAGGGCAGCATATCCTGGCTATAATGGAATCTGGGCTCGCGATTCAATGATAACCTCATTAGGAGCGTCTTTAATAAGGGATAAATTCAAAGAAATTTTTAAGCAATCCCTCATCACATTGGCAAACAATCAAAGCAAAAAAGGCCAAATCCCTAACGCAATCATCTTAGATGAGAGAAATCATGTGGATTACACCTCAATTGACTCTTCATTATGGTTTATTATCGGCAATTATATTTACAAAGAAAGATACAAAGATTCATCGTTAATAATAAAATATAAAAATAATATTCAAAAAGCCCTGGCATGGATTTCATATCAGGACATTGGAGAAAGCGGAATGTTGGAACAGCTTCCGACAACAGATTGGCAGGATGCATTTCCTCATCGTTACGGCCATACAATTAACACGCAAGCCCTGTATTTTAAAGTCTTAAATCTCACAAATCAAAAAGAAAAAGCAAAAAGACTTACTTATATGATAAATATTAATGAAGATAAAAAACTCTGGAATAATTCTTTTTATTTCCCTTGGAGATGGAAAAATCATGGAAAATATCAAGAAAAAGGGGAGTGGTTTGATTCTTTAGGGAATTTATTAGCAATAATTTTTGAATTAGCAGATAAAGCCCGGGCTAATAAAATTTTAGAGTATATTAAAAAAGAAAAAATAGACAAGCCTTATCCAATAAAAGCCCTTTATCCACCCATATTAAAAAACTCAAAAGACTGGCAGCCATATTTCAATGATTGCGAGGCAAGAACTCCATATAACTATCTAAATGCAGGAATCTGGACATTTATAGGCGGTTTTTACATTTTAGCTTTAATTAAACAAAATGAAATGCAAGGGGCGGAAAAGCAATTAGAAAAATTAGCAGAGGCAAATTTAAAAGGCAATTTCAGCGAATGGCTTCATGGCAAAACAGGAGAGCCAAGTAAAGACGAGAATCAGGCATGGAACGCTGGAATGTATGTCATTGCTCACGATTCCGTAAAGAGAAAAAAAAGTTTAATTTGATTAGTAAAATTTAAATACCTTATTTTAAAATAATTTTTATGATAAAGATAAACAAAAGCCTAAGAGAAATAGTAGAGGAGAATAAATTTGTTGTTATAGATAATTCTGCGCTCTCGCCATCAAATGCCTCTGAATCATTACAACGCCGTTATTTTGAAGAATTAAAAGAGCTTATCAGAAATGATAAAACTATATGTACAACAAGAGATGTAATCTTAGAATCAAGATGCTACAATGCCCCTGAACAATTATCTAAGCTATCGCTTAGAAAATTCAAGAATAGAGGTCGCTCAAGCCCTTTTAAACTTCTCCTTAGATATTTAACTCCGAAAGCCAAGCAGTTAGGCTTGATAGAAGAAAGAAAAAAATACCCAATGACGGATGTTAATCTCGCTGCTTCAGCTTTTGCTCTTGCATATTATCCAAATAAAGTCGCATTTTTATCATCAGACAGGAGATTAAATGAATTAGTATATTCAACTACACAAGAGATAAAAAACGGATATCCTAAAGGTTTCCCATGCCTAATTCAAGGGCAGATAGAAGTTTATTCATTCATACAAAGACATGCTACTTTTCTCCCTTACGTCTTTGATGAGAGAAGATTTGAATTTAGGAGAAGATAGCAAATTCTCTTCAATCAACTCAAGCATCTTCTTTGCAATAACGTTATAATGAAAATTCTTTAAGGCATGTTCTGCCGCGGCTTTTCCCATTCTTTCACGTAATTCTTTATCATGCATTAATTTAAGAGCATATTCCGCAAGCTGCTCTGTATTTGCTCTGTAAGCAAATGTCTTTGGCCTGGGAAACTCTATAAGCATTTGTTTATCAAAACCCATAGAAGGATAAACCCATTCTCTCTCTAATTTAATCTCATGTTCAACATCAACTAAAAATCCTGTTTTCTCGTGAACAATAGTATCCCGAGGACCGCCTACGTTAATAGAGATTACAGGCTTTGCGCATGCCATTGCCTCTACCTGTATCATTCCGAATCCCTCTAATCTGGAAGGCGCAGCGTAAATATCACAGGCATTCATTAAGCGCGCCATCGCCCGCGGGTTTAATGTATTATCTAAATATACAAATTTATTTTTATCCAATCCTAATTCCTCTATCAACTTTCTCTCCTCATTCCCATGATTGTCTGCAGAAAAACTCGGCCATATTTTAAGGACGTATTTCCATTTAGTAAATCTATTTCCTATCTTTGCCAAGGCCCTAAACATCTCTTGAGCTCCCTTGCTTGTAACATCACCTCCAGCAGTCAAAATCATCATTTCATCGTCTTCAATGCCCAATTTTCTTCTCACGCTCAATATCTCGCTATCTCTCTGCCGAGAAAAAAAAACAGCAGGATCATATCCTATATGGCAGGTTTTAATATTATCCCCTTTAACGCCATCCCTCATATAAGTTGACCTCACCCAATTTGAAGTTGTAATTAACAATGGCAATTCATTAAGAATATCGTGGTAATTAGCAACCCATCCATCAGCATTAAACCATGGCACAACATTCATCTTATATTTTAAAGGATGCGAAACTAATTCAGGCACATTGCCCCAAAAGCCGATTCCTACCACTGCATCTGGTTTAAATTCTTCATATAACTTCTCTTTTGTGGAATCATCAGCTCTGTCGCATGATATTACTTCAACTCCATTTTCCTCCAAACCCTTTGCTAAATAATGCCCCTGCAAACTCTGCCCATCGGGTTCCAAAGGATAAGGATAAAGCAATAAAACCTTCATATTAAATTGACATTAAAAGCCTCGTTTTTGTTACAGCTTAAAGTTTCAAATGTATTCTCTTCAAAGCCGTAAAATTCAGTTATTAATTTAATTTTTTCTTCATACTTTTCTTCGTCTAGTGAAATGCACATGTCTGCCTCTTTGTTTGGAACTGGAATCTTGAGATTTATGTCATGAGGCGACGCAATTTCGCCAGGAATGTAAGCAAAATAGTAAACTGCGTTGCATTTTAAATCTCCGCTTTCCAATAAAAGACTCACAGCCCTATGAATCTCGCTGTGCCTTATATGCCCATATTCTCCATTTTCTCCATGAGTAAAGATATAATCATACACATTCTCTGGCAGCACACTTTTTATTTTCTCTGCAACTTCTTCAATGGAAAGAGGCTCTAATTTCTCGTCGTCTAAGTCAGCAATAACTCCGTAAGCTCCATAAAAACTGCATACATCCATGAATTTTGGATATCTGTCAGAATCTTCTTTTCGGCATAAAGAAACAATTGTCCATTCCCAGTCTCTATGTTCTAGTATAGTCCCGCCCATCCAAATCGTTTCATCGTCAGGATGAGCCACAATACACAATGCTTTCACCATCTTTTATTAAATTAATCTAATTTAATTAAGATTGAGCTGTATTTAAATTTTATTTTTTCTGATGTCAAGATGCTTCTGCAGAAAACCTCGGCTTTCAAGCCGAGGATGAATGCATCTTGAGCATCCAAACCTCAAGAATGCTGGCAGTTGCATTCTTGATGGCACTCAAGAACTAAGAGTTCTTGATGAGTTCAATAAACTCCGCACTAAAGTGCGGAGTTAGCGAAAAGAACTTTTTGATTATAACAAGCTTCCTGCTAATTTGTCCAGAATAAAAATAACATTTCTATGTCTTTGCAGTGCGCTGACGGGAAATTTTTCAGTAATCTTTCCTTTAATGGCATTCCCTACAGCGAGCGCTTTGCTTTTTCCGCTGGCAAGTAAAATAATTTTCCTAGCTTTCATAATAGTTTTAATACCCATTGTTAACGCATATTTTGGAACTCGCTTGGAATGAAAAAGAGCAGCGTTATCTTTTCTTGTCATTTCACTTAACTTAACGCGCCTCGTCAAGCTGTCAAAGCCCGAGCCAGGCTCGTTAAATCCAATATGTCCGTTTCTGCCAATGCCTAAAATTAAAAAATCAATTCCTCCAGAATCTTTAATGTCTTTCTCAAATTTCCTGCATTCTTTCTTAAAATTCTCGGCTCGCCCGTCCAAAAAATAAATATTCTTGCTCTTGATATCAACTTTACTGAAAAAATTCTTATTCATAAAATATCGCAAGCTTTCCTTATCTTCCTCGTTCAAGCCAGCATATTCATCAAGATTAAAGCTTCTAACTCGCGAAAAATTTATTTTCCCATTATTGAATAGCCTTACTAATTCTTTATAAAGCGGAATAACTGTTCTCCCGCTGGCTAATCCCAAAATCATATTTGGATTTTTTCTGACTGCATCAGCTATAATAAAAGCGGCTCCCTTCCCAACTTCTTTCTTATTTTTAAGAATGATGATTTTCATTTTAGATATAAAGAGATTTAACTTTTTAAATTATAGGTAAAAGCATTTTTGAATAGGCGCGCTTAGAAGAATAAGAGAAATAGAAAGATATTTAAATCAATTATCTTTAAAAAGATAATGAAAATAGTAAACGAAATAACTGTGGATATAGTAAAAAATGCCAAAGATGGAGAGAGCATTCATAGCTTAGCTACTAAGATAGGATTTGCTTATTCTGCAGTGTATAGATGGATTTCCGAATTAGAGAAGTATGGATTAGTTAGTTTAATCAGAAAAGGAAATAAGAATATTATTAAGATTAATAAGAACTTAATTTATAAGAAATTTAAAGAGTTGGATAATGCCATTTCTGTTATTGAAAAGGATAATATTTTTTGGAAATTGGTTAAAAATTTAAAATTGAAAGTAAGATTTGTAAAGGGAACAGCCGCAACTATTTGGACACAAGGGAGTTTTATAACAGGAGATTTTTATGATCGGATTTATTTCTTGGAAGTTGAAAAGAAAGATGCCGAGAGCTTAAAAAAGATTTTGAGAAAGAATGGAATTACATATACTGAAAATAAGATGATTAATAAAAGGCCTTTAGTTTACATTATACAGAAAGAAAACTTAAAAATAAAAAGAAAAATTGGTTTGCCCGTCATGTCTTTAAGAGAATTAATAAAATGGTGTAAAGAATTATATTTAGAAAGTATCTTGGAACAATTAGATATTTTATATAATTTAGGATTAAAAATAAAATATGCGGAGGTTTCTACAAATGCATAATGTAAATTCAAGAACAGGTTTATTGGAAAGAGAACAGGAAATTATGAGATTACTGGCTCTTTTCTCTGATCAAGGTTTAGATTTTATTGTTGTGGGTGGATATGCTATTTCAACATATAAGAAAAGATTCTCCATTGATTTGGATTTGGTAGTACAAGAAGAGAGTCTTGCTAAATTTGAGAAATTGTTAGAAAAAGAGGGCTATTCTTTACATTATGAAAAAGAAATCTCTCTTTTGTATGGAGAGAACTTTAAGCGTTTTATGAAGAAAATGAGAGATTTGCCTGTAAATGTAGATTTTTTAATTAACGGATTAGTATCAAGAACCACTAATACAACTTGGGGGTTTGATTATATTAAAAATAATGCTATAAAAAGAAAACTAAATAATTTAGAATTTCTAACGCCAGAGAAAGAGCTACTTATTGCTATGAAATTCCATAGCGGAAGGCTGTCAGATATCAGAGATATTGTTGCACTTATGCTCTGCAACAAACAAAAACTTAAGCAGCATTTACTAAAAGGAAACATTAAGAAGCTTAAACAATCTATGAAAAAACAGCTTTCTTTTTTAGTTAAACCACAATTCGATGATAGTTTTAAGGGGATATTTGGACCATATTCTTACAATGAGAAAGATGTCCAATCAGCTAAAGAACTAATTAATAACTTACTAAAACACGAATTAAGCAATTATCAATAATATTCCATGCTCTTTAAAATATCATCAATGTTGATTTTCTTGACGCTTATTACGCTGTCAGCTCCCCCGCAATAAATAAGCAAATCTTCCTTATTCAAATCCATAACCGCGCCGGTAGGAAAAACAACATTGTCAATAAATCCTTTTGTCTCATAAGCTTGTGTTGGCTCAATCAATGCCTTTTCAGCAGGCGATCTTGCTATAACTTTTTCGGGATTTTTTAAATCAAGCAAAGCAGCCCCTCCGCTGTAAATTCTTCCAGTTCCTAAATTTTCAACGCCATGATAGATTAAAAGCCACCCTTTTTTTGTCTTTATCGGAGGTGCTCCAGCCCCTGTTCTCTCGTGCTCCCATGAATTTCCCCTAGGCCGTAAAATACTCTTCTCCCTTCCCCAATAAATCAAATCCCACGAGTACGAAATCCATATGCTTGGCCTGCTAAACCCAAAAAATCCTTCAGGGCGATGCAATGCGACATATTTGCCTTTTATTTTCTCAGGAAAAATTACAACGTCCTTATTCTGCTCCCTAAATATAATCCCTTCTCTTTTCCACGATTTAAGGTCTTTTGAAATGGCAAGAGAAGTAGAAACGCCTTCATTAGTTGAAATAGATACGTAAGTCATCAAGTATCTATTGCCAATTTTTAAAATTCTTGGATCTTCAACGCCATACTCTCCATCCCCAGGCATTCCTGTAAAAACGGGCTTGTCATATTTCTCAACAACATTAAATCCGCTCTCATCTAAAATAACTTTCTTAAAATGCGAAATAGTCGGCAGTCTGCACACGCCATCTTTTAAATACATCTCACCCCATCTTCCTAAACGAATAATCTCTGTCTTCTCTATATCCTCATACTCAACTTTATATTTCTCTTCCCCCAATATGATTGGGCATTTTATCATATTTCCATGCTGTGCTCCAGCATTCTCCGCAATCCTAACATATAGCATTATTTTTTTGTCAGCTAATCTGATTGCCGCGGGGTTTAACACACCCCTTAACTCCCAATCCCTGAAGCTTGGCTTGAAGTCTTTCGGCTCCAGCAAAAGCTTGCTTTTTATTTCCATCTTTTTTACAATAATGTTTAACTACTAAAATAAATATTATTAGGTTTAAATTGTTTTCCTTCATTAATATATAAAGGAAGTTTTTAGATAGTTTTTTATAAGATGATTTATTAGCTTTTTTTATGGGAGAATCCAATAAAATAATAAAGCCTCATGGAATGAGCTCAGAAAAGGCAAGCAGAGTTAAAATAAGAGGGCATAAAAAAGAATATATCTATGCTTCTTTAATAAATGGAGAAGTTATAAAAGGAACAAAAAAGGAGGATGTTAAAGATTCTAATGGAAAAATTCATTCTCTTAAAGGGAGGCAGCGAGATAACTATCTATTATTAATAGATGAAATGATATGAATAAATTTGTATCACCTCATCGTATTTAACTTCTTGCATTTATTAATTTGATTGATCTATTCAATTGAAAAATCAGAATTGCTTGAATACCTTTTGGGGTTAAGAATAAATCCTCTTTTATTTTTTGAATAAACCCTAATTCTTCTGCGTAATTTGTGAAATGATATGTACCTGTTAATTGTGCCTGCGGTCGTTTCCAAGTTTTATCTTTTCCTAATGACCTTACAAAAAAATCTTGAAAGATTTTATATTTAACTGGGTATTCTGCCTTTGATAAAATAAAGATAGTATCCACAACCGACATTATGCTAAAAGTAATCTGAGAAAAGAAAGGATTCTCCTTAACAAAATTAGATAAGATCTCAAATTGGGTTTCGTTAAATCTTTCTTCTGCTATTTTGTTTTCTGAATTAATAATTTTCTTTCCTAATTCGGTAAAAGTATAAATTCTTTTATTTTTTTCTACTAAATCCAATAAGCGCGCAACTGCTAATCTATTAAATATAGTATTATGTGACATGTCTTCAATCTTACATATCTCCTCAAATGAATGTCCTTTGTTCAAAAGATTCAATGTAGATTTTAGTAAATACAATCTTGTAACACCCCTGGCACTTGGCTCAATATTCAAAAATGCAGATAATTCTTTAAATTTTTGATAATATTGATTTA
>CAZNQS010000027.1:0-13380 GCA_964575515.1 Candidatus Woesearchaeota archaeon
TGATACCATCCCGTCGGGGCCATTTACCTTTCCCAGACTTCATACTGCGCAGGAAAACTTGAAGGACATGTTCCATTTCCGAAAGCAAGTCCCATTTCTTTATCAGAAAACAATTTAAGATAGGCGTATGTTTTTCTATCAATATCATAATAACAAACTGATTTTCCAACTGTCACATTTTCCGGTTTCAAAACATCAGAATGAGTATAATCTCTAAACAAGGTAGCCTCATTCTCTCGCATGATCACCATATCAACCATACTAATACTAGAAACACAAAGCTAGACAAAATAACTGAGTTTGTCAATAATTCCGGGATTTCTAATGCCATGCTTCCTCTTTTTTATTTTATATTCAAATAGCTCATAATAAATAGTAAAATATTAATCAAATAAATTGCAGTGCAAACAATACAGAGATTTTTCAGCTTGAAGAACAAAACATAGGCAAGATAAATTATTATGGGCATTGAAACAACTGCTAGATAGAAAACTATCTTGTGATAATTTAAAAAGGATAAAATTATAATAAGAATGTAAAATCCTATTCCTGCCAACGAGTTTGAAACGCCGAACATTTTTCCATATTCGCTGGAAAATGCTTTTGTGCATGATGCCTTGTCGTGAATGTCGCATAATGCCTTGTGCTTTTTATTTTTCTCAAGCTTTTTTCCTGTGTAAAATGCGTAAATTGACAGAATTAAACCAACTAATGATAAAACAATTATAGTATTGGACATAAATTTATATGTGTAAGATAGTATAAAAATTTAGCTTTTATGCGAATTAGAATTTAGATAGTTTTATGCTCAAAACTGGTTTTTTACAGATGAGAGAAAGATTTAAAAAGCCAGTTTTGCAATCATCTTTTGTTATCCAAGAGTTAGGAAATAAACTTTCGGAAGTTTAAGATAAATTTCATATTTATGCTCTCGCTATGCACATCCTCCAGCCCAAACACATTAAACTGAAACCAGAAGAAAGAAAGAAACTATTGGACAAATATAATATCTCTGTTTCTCAATTGCCGAGGATAAAATTAGACGATCCTGCTGTTCCAAAGGATTGCGCCAAGGGAGACATTATAAAAATAGAGCGAAGGGACGGGGACAAAGCTATTATTTATTACAGAGTGGTTGTTTAAAATGGATAAAATATCATTAACTGATGAGAGTATTGTAAGTCTTGCAGAAAGAAATAATAGGTTAATAATTGTTGAAGCATCAAGATATATCGTGAATTCTGGTAATTGTAGCACATATTTGTCCAGAATTCCCGTGATAGATAATTCCCAAACATGTGTTACAATCAAGGGAATTATCTATAATAGTGGTGTTATATGGGCTAAAGAGAAGTGCGAAGAGGTTTATAAAAATAGAGGAATGTAAAAATGAGAAAAAAAGAAAATATTTTGATCGAGGAATATTTAAAACAGCACTCTTTAGTAGAATCAAACATTCTTTCATTTAATGATTTTTTGGCGAATAAGATGCAGTATATTATTGACGAGATTAATGCATCTCTAATCAATGAGGATGTTGAAATTAAAATAGGAAAAGTAAAGGTTGGAAAGCCAAACATTGTTGAGGCTGATGGAAGCTCTAACATTTTGACGCCCATGATAGCAAAATTAAGAAATTTGACCTATTCTGCGCCGGTTTTTGTTGAATTGAGCGTCAAATACGGCGGACAGAGAGATGAGGCAGAGGTTGAGATTGGCAGAATACCCATAATGGTGAGGAGCGCTGCCTGCACAACAAGCGGGATGAGCAGGGATAAATTAAAAGAGAATTACATGGACCCACTTGATCCTGGAGGATATTTCATAATTAACGGGAACGAGAGAGTCATTGTCATGTCAGAGGATCTTGCGCCAAACCAGCCTTTTATAGAGGAGGGCAGACTGGGGCTGACATTGAGGATTTTCTCGCAAAGAGGCTCTTACAGAATACCCACCACAATTTCTGAAACAAACGAGGGAATTTTAGAATTAACTTTCAGCAGATTAAGAAACATTCCTGCCCTTGTTTTATTAAAAACATTAGGGATGACAAAAGAAGTAGACATAGCAAAAAAAATTGATTATGAAAATGACTGCTTGATAGTAAATCTTTATGAATTCTCAAAAATGCAAAACTCTGATGATGCCATGATGTATATTGCTGAAAAATCAGGCATTCAGGGGACAAAGAAAGAGGTCATAGACAGAGTGAAACAAAGAATTGACTCTTTTTTCCTGCCTCATATTGGAATGGACAAGATTTCAAGAAATGAAAAGGCAATTACTTTATGCAGGCTTATCCGCTTGTATTTAAGGTCAAAAGAGAATCCTAAGATAAGAACTGACAAAGACCATTATGCAAATAAGAGAGTAAAATTAGCAGGAGACTTGATGAGTGACTTGTTCAGGGTTAATTTTGGAATATTAATCAGGGACATACAATATTCATTGCAAAAAGTTTCCAAGAGAAAGAGGTTCTATTCGCTGAAGACGATTTCCAAATCCACTCTTTTCTCGCATAGAATTGAGAGTGCTATTGCAACTGGAAGCTGGATAGGTGAGAAATCAGGCGTGACGCAAAATATGGAAAAGAATAATTATCTTGCTGTTTTGTCACAGCTGCAGAGAGTTACCAGCTTGCTTCCAGGAGAGCAGGAAAACTTTCTGGCAAGAACGCTACATCCGACTCATTATGGAAGATTCTGCCCTACTGAAACTCCAGAGGGAATTGAAATAGGATTAAGGAAAAATCTCTCTTTATTGGCAAAGGTTTCTACATTCATAGAATTTGACGAAAAATTAGTCATTAAAAAGTTCAAGGAGATAGGATTAAACGAAGAAAAGGGAAAAGACGTATTCTTCAATGGAAGATCAATAGGCTTTGTTGAAAATCCAAAAGAATTTGCCTTTAGTGTGAGAAGAATGCGAAGAGCTGGAGAATTTCCAAGAGAGATGAGCATTAGACATGATGACATATTAGAGCAGATTACTATTTCAACAGAGGTTGGAAGAGTATTGAGGCAATTGATTGTCGTTGAGAACGGCATGAGCAAATTGAGAGACGAGCATATTATTGAATTGGAAGAAAACAAGATTGGCTGGAAAGATCTTGTTGAGCAAGGAATTATAGAAGCTATTGACGCTGCTGAAGAGGATAATGCATTAGTTGCCCTGAAGCAGGAAGCTGTTACTTCAGAGCATACTCATCTGGAAGTTCATCCCACTAGCTTGTTCGGACTGATTACAAGCTTAGTGCCTTTTGCAAATCATGACCAAAGCTCGAGACTTAATAGGGGAAGCAAGACATTGAAGCAAAGCCTTGGAATATATGCGGCAAATTATTTAGTCAGATTAGACAGTAATGTCTCTATTTTGCATTATCCGCAAAAACCGCTTGTTAGAAGCTTTATTTACGACACATTGGAAGTGTATCCTGCAGGGCAGAATATTATCGTTGCTATTATGCCATACGAAGGCTATAACATGGAGGATGCTATTGTGCTCAATAAAGAAAGCGTGGACAGGGGCATGGGAAGAAGCACATTTTTCAGGCCGTATTCAACAATTGAATTGCAGTATCCTGGGGGCTTGAAAGACGAGATTTGCGTTCCTGAAAAAGACGTTTTAGGATACAGGACAGAGGATTCTTATAGATTCCTTGAAGATGACGGAATTGCATATCCAGAAGCGCTCATGGATTCTGGAGAAGTCGTCATAGGAAAAACAACTCCGCCAAAATTCCTGAGCGAGGCGAGAGACATAAGCATACAGGCAAAAAAAGAGGCAAGCGTAGCAATAAGGCAGGAAGAGCAGGGCGTTGTTGATGCAGTATTTATTACATTAAATAATGAAGGGAATAAAGTCGTCCAATTAAGAACAAGAGATCAGAGGCTGCCAGAGCCAGGAGACAAATATTCTGCGCCTCATGGACAGAAGGGAGTCATAGGATTAATTGCAGACGGAAGGGACATTCCATTTACTTCCAGCGGAGTCAAGCCTGACTTGATGTTCAATCCGCACAGCATTCCGAGCAGAATGACAGTTGGATATTTGATTGAGCTGCTTGCAGGCAAGAGCGCCGCTACAATAGGCAGAGTCGGCGATGGAACTCCATTCACAGGGCAGACCATTGACGAGCTTAAATCCCAACTAAAAGAGATGGGCTTTAGATCAGACGGAAAAGAAACGATGTATAATGGCGTTACAGGAAAGAAGATGGACGTTGAAATTTACATTGGAAATATGTATTACTTGAAATTAGTGAGAATGGTAAAGAATTTATTGCATGCGCGAGCATCTGGAAAAGTTGCATTATTGACAAGACAGCCAATAGAAGGAAGATCTCGAGGAGGTGGATTGAGATTGGGAGAGATGGAGCAGCAGGCATTAGTTGGACATGGCGCTTCTCTTTTATTGAAAGAAAGATATGGCTCTGACAAGACTATCATACATATATGCAAGGACTGCGGAAATATGACTTACGAGGACATTATAAGGAATAAAACGCCTTGCAAATTGTGCGGAGGCAATGAGGCGGATCCTATTGAAATATCTTATGCGTTCAAGCTATTAGTTGACGAGCTTTTAGGATTAGGCATACATACTAAATTCAGCCTGAAGGATAAATATGAGAGATAAAATGAAAAGAAAATCGAATAAAGTTAAAATGGAGAAAAAAATTCAAAGAGATTATGAATGTAGCGAAATCAGTGATCAAAGAGAAATTTATCACATGTTTAATACAAATTTATCTTTCATGGACGATAGTATTCTTTCACAGAAGGATAGATATATTATGGCCAATGTATATCATATTAGAGATTGTACTGTAGTAGTAAAATGTCCCATGAATGATTATGAAGGTCGTATAAGGATATATGGGAGAAAAGAAACCATACCAAGAGCTATTTCTTATATTGAAAAGATGCTAAATATAAAATTGGAGGAAGTTAAATAAAAAATGCAGCAAAACACAAGAAAACAAGTTAAATCGCTGATGTTCAGCTTGCTTAGCCCAGAGCAGATTAAAAAGCTCAGTTCTGCAAAGATAGTTACGCCGGAATTGTATGATATAGACGGCTTTCCGGTTGATGGTGGATTGATGGATTTAAGACTTGGGGCAATTGATCCTGGAGTGAGATGTAGGACATGCGGAAAGAGGTTGAAAGAATGCCCGGGGCATCCAGGAAGCATAGAATTGGCAAGGCCTGTTTTTCATATCAAATACATACAATTAATTGAGCACTGCTTGAGAAGCTTTTGCCCTTCATGCGGTAAATTGACTTTGTCAGAGGAAAAGCAAAAGATTTATACCCCGAGTGAAAGAGCTAAAAAAGCAAGAGACGCGAAAAGATGCCCGCACTGCAACGAGAGTATAGAGAGGATTAAATTAGAGAAGCCGAGCACTTTTATGGCTGGCAAGAGAAGAATAAGCCCAATAGAAGTGAGAGACCGACTTGTCAAGATTCCTGACGAAGAACTGAAGAAAACTGCGATTAATCCAAGGACGGCAAGGCCTGAATGGGCTGTTATCTCGCTTTTATTAGTGCCGTCTGTTACAGTCAGGCCCAGCATTACACTTGAAGAGGGGACGAGAAGCGAGGACGACTTGACGCATAAATTGTCTGACATTATAAGAGCTAATCAGCGATTGTGGGAGAATCTAAACGCCGGGGCGCCGGAAGTTATCATAGAAGATTTGTGGGATTTACTGCAGTATCACATAACGACTTTCTTTGACAATAATATTTCAAGAATACCTCCCGCGAGGCACAGATCAGGGCAGCCTTTAAAGACAATTACTGAAAGGATAAAAGGAAAAGAAGGCAGAATCAGGGCAAATTTAGCGGGAAAAAGAGTCAACTATTCTGCGAGAACTGTTGTGTCTCCTGATCCTTATTTGAAGATTAACGAAGTTGGCATACCTCTGGAAATTGCCAAAGTAATTACTGTTTTAGAGTCTGTGACAAGCACAAACATTGAATTCATGAAAGAGATTATCAGGAAGGGAGATAAATATCCTGGAGCAAATTACATAATAAGGCCTGATGGGAAGAGAAAAAGAATAAGCGAGGATTTGAAAGAAGAGATTTGCACGGAATTGCAGCCTGAATATAAAGTAGAAAGGCATCTTCGTGACGGAGATATAGTATTATTCAATAGGCATCCTACATTGCACAAACAAGGATTGATGGCGCATTACGTAAAAGTACTGCCAGACAGAACATTTAAGCTGCATCCCGCGTCTGCCCAGCCTTATAATGCAGACTATGACGGCGATGAGATGAATATTCACAGCCCGCAGACTGAAGAGGCTTATTCAGAGGCAAAGATATTGCTTGACATAAACAATAACATTATTTCTTCAAAAAATAATCTGAACTTAGTAGGAATAATATCTGATGCGGTCACTGGAGCTTATTTATTAGGAAAGGACGAGCTTGATAAAAGCGAGGCTGATCAGCTGTTGTATGCAATTGGCGTAGCAAACTCAATAAAGAAAAAAAGAATCCCGGGAAACGAAGTTTTTGCGCAGGTCTTGCCCAAGACATCCAATATCAGCGTGCCTCATTTAATTACGAGCAAGAGCAGTTTTGGAGTTGAAGAGGGGGAGATGATAAAGATATTAGACAGAGAATTCCCAAGAGATATTGTAATTGATTCTATAAACAAGGCGTTCATGCTTGGGACTTTGTATTTGACTTCAAGAGGATATACATTATCCTTGGACGACATGAACGTAACTGAAAAAATCAAGGAGATGACGCAGGTTGTCTTAAAGAAAGCAGACAGCAGAGCAAAAGAAATTATAGAAAGCTATAAAAAAGGCGAGCTTGAAGCCATGCCTGGACAAACTCTTGAGGAAACGAGGGAAACAAAGATATTGCAGGTATTGAATGAAGTAAGAACAGAGGTGGGGGATATTGTGAGGGAGCATTTTCCAGCTGAAAGCAATGTAAACAAAATGATTGTGCCTGGAGCAAAGGGTAGTTTATTGAACATTACGCAGATAGGATGCTGCGTCGGACAGCAGGCATTATGGGGAAAGAGAATTAATTTTGGATACAATGAAAGAACGCTTTCCGCCTTTAAGAAAGGAGATTTAGAGCCTGGAGCGCTGGGATTTATCAGGTCTTCATTTTTAGACGGCTTGAGCCCGACTGAATTCTTCTTTGGCGCGATTACAGGAAGAGACAGCTTAATGGACACTGCACTAAGAACTCCAAAGTCAGGATATTTGTACAGGAGATTGGTTTATGCGCTGCAGGACTTGAAAGTAGAATACGACTCCACCGTGAGAGATGCGTCTGAAAACATTGTGCAGTTTCAATATGGCGACGATGGAAAGGACGTTTCAAAGCTGCATTTGAATGACAACAAAGTTACTCCAGGAGAGGCAGTCGGAGTAATTACTGCACAATCATTCGGGGAAGCTTCAACGCAGATGGTCTTGAACGTGTTTCATCATGCCGGAATCTCGCAAATGCAGGTTACGCAAGGCTTGCCGAGATTAATTGAAATTATAGACGCCAGAAAACAGCCGTCAACTCCATTAATGGAAATATATCTTGACAGAGAGCATAACAATGAGAAAGACGCGAGAATTGTTGCTGAAAAAATCAGAGAGGTTAAGTTGAGCGAGATTTTATCAGAGATAAAGATAGACTTTGCAAACAAGAAGATTGAGATAATTCTTGATTCCAAGGCATTGAAGAGCGTGCATATCGGACCTGGGAAAATATTTGAGAAATTGAAAGATAAAGGTCTGAAAGTAAAGGAAAATGATTTGAAAATCAGCATGGACACTTCTGATCTTGATTTTAAGGCTATATATAAATTAAAAGAAAAATTAAAGGACAGCATAATATCTGGGGTGAAGGGAATTTTGCAGGTTTTCGTGTCTCATAGAGGAAAGGATTACGTCATTGTTACGGCAGGCTCAAACATGAAAGATATAACTGCCTTCAAGGGTGTTGACGGCACGAGAGTAACTTCAAATGACATTTACGACGTAATCAACGTTCTTGGAATAGAGGCTGCAAGACAGACAATAATTAATGAGATAAAAAAAGTAATTGAATCGCAGGCGCTTGACATAAATGAAAGGCACATAAAATTAATTGCAGATGCTATGACATCTTCCGGAGTTGTCAAGGGAGTTACAAGAATGGGAATTATTTCTGACAAGGCAAGCATCTTGGCAAGAGCTACATTTGAAATCCCTGACAAGCAGTTTGTTGGCGCAACCTTGAAAGGCTCAAAGGAAGAATTAAATTCAGTCATTGAAAATATTTTATTGAACCAGCCTGTTCCTGTTGGAACAGGATTGCCTGGCTTGTTAGTGCAAGTAACCGGGCCTTTAGTGAGAAAGGGCGATAAGGAAGCGAAGAAACGGGCGGAGAAGGATTGATTTTAATAGCTAAATCTCTTCTCATATTCTTTATGAGAGAAATATTCCAAGATAAGTGCGACAACCTCAATTTTATCCGTTATTACTGAATAAACCATTCTCCAACCATCTGGAAGAGGATACCACAATAAATTATCTATATTATATTTTTTAATATATACTTTGGGTATTTGTTTTTTAGGAATTCTTTCTCCAGAGAACGCATTTTCTTTTAATTTTTCAATTGCCCTTCTTAATGCTTTTTTGATTTCATTATTCTCAGGAAGAGAAAGAAAATCTTTTTCTATATTTTCGTCAGCAAATATAACTCTCTTCGCCGGTTTTATTAACATTTAGTTTAATAGCTTTTTCTATTTATAAATCTCTTGACTAATTCTGGATTCCAAATGTAGAGAATATAATCATTTTTGTCAATTCCTATTTTATTATTGTTCCATAAATATTTCAAAATTACATTAAATGTTCCCCACATTATTTTTTTAGGCAATTTATGAAATAATTCTGTTTTTTTGTATTCTCCGCTATGTTCCTTGATAAATTCTTCTACCATAACGATAGTATCTAATCTTGGACTTCTTGCGATAATATTTTCTATATTAAATTTCATTTCTTCTTGTTCTGCAACCATTTTTTTATTTTCTTAATTTATCTATTGATAGTATTATCAATTGATATATAAATGTTTCTACTCTTTAGAATTTATGTTAATTCGTCAATTAAGTCTTCCATATTTTCTTTAACTTCTTCTTCTGTCTCTCCTTGCGTTGCTATGTCCAAAGTAGGACAGGATGCTACAAACCATCTTCCTTCTTTCATAATAATTATAGGTAAAGATAATTCTTTATCTTTCATGTTATTAGTAGTTGCTAGATATTTATAAAGTTAATTAAGTTTAACTTAAAGGAAGCGGTCCTTAAAGGATAGATTTAGTAATTTAAAGAAAGGTTTAAAAATAGGATTTTAATGCTATAAACATGCAAACTTGGACATTGAATATTCATCATGAAGGAATAAATCCAAAGAATTTCCCTAATGGAGATGTTGGATATTATTTCCGGGGGATTTTAGATAAAAATCTTCCGGTAGTAATCTCTCCTTCTTTGCACAATTATAAAACAGGACAATGGAATTCAAAATATGGACAAGAGGCTTTGGAGTTGATTAGAGAGATAGTCAAAAGGCCAAACTCAATATTAGGACAACAGGGCTACACTCATAAATGCAAATATAATCATACCTTTATAGATCCATGGCATGAATTTTATTGTTTGTGGGGAAAAAGAATTAGTAGGGGAGAGCAAATAGAATTGATGAAAAGAGGAAGAGACGAGCTAGAAAAATTAATAGGTGTTACGCCCGAATTATTTTCTCCTCCGAATCATTATTTTGATGAAACAACTTTAGATGTTGCTGAATCTTTAGGATATAAATATTTCTCTAATCAGGCCGTGATACCATTAAAATCACATAAATTTGGAAAGATGCTAATCATCCCAGAAGGTAATTTAGTAAGGAAAGAAATAAAAGATAGAGATGCAGTTTATATTCATACAGATCAAATTTATGCGCATGAAGAAGATTTTAATAATATTATTGAAAATATCATCTCTATAAAAGAATTGAGGTACAATCCTGTTTCAGGGGAAGATATAAATTTAAATGAAAAACTAAAATACAGAAGAAAACGCATAAGAGATTTTATCAAAGCTCCAAGAAGATTTCTAAAAAAACTAAAGATTAAATAAAACCAAAAAGAATAGATTTATAAACTAAATCATAGGAGAAGATTTATAAAAGAGGCATGTTCTAAAAAAATTAATGCAGATGACGACTATAAACATGCAGACAATGATGTATATCAACATTTTAGACAGGGCTTCAAACGTCAGGACGAAGAAATGCTTTGTATACAATAACACAATTTTCTTTGCTGTCCCAAAGCATCTTGTTTCAAGAGCAATCGGACCTTCGGCATTGAACGTGAAAAAGATTCAGGAAAATTTGGGGAAAAAGGTCAGGATTATAGCAGAGCCAGAGAATGTATGGGATGCTACGCGATTTGTACAGGATTTGGTAAATCCTAATAAATTCAAGTCTTTGGAGATAAAAGATAATTGTTTTATCTTGACTGCTGGAAGCAATCAGAATAAGGCAATACTTATCGGAAGAAATAAGAGAAGACTTGAAGAATTAAAGAAAATACTTTTCGACAGTTTCTCCATGGATTTAAAGATTGTTTGATACAGAGAACAAACTCAATTCTCTAGAACTGAGATATCACTGCTGTTTGTTCTCTGTCCCACAAAGTCTACATAAAGACTTTGTGGTTTTAGTAAGGATTAAAAAGTCAATAAATATATTCTTTTATGGCATCAAAAAATAGAACTTTTTTTGGAGTTCTGGGAGTTATTATTTTAATATTTGGCGCAATCGGCACGATAGCAATAGCTATTAAAGGAGAACAATATTTTTATGTTCTTCCCATTACAGGAATAGCAGTAATTATGGGCGTACTCTTAATAGCTTGGACGTTTACTAATTAATATGGATAATAAAGTTATCAAAAAGTTCTTTTCAGAACTTTGGGATGCTCAAGATGCAATAAAAGGCAACAAGCATCTTAACATAAGAAAAAATATTTTGGATTTACACTTCCAGAAGTATCTAATTATTGCTTCAACTTCGGCTATTGTTGCTTTTACTTATATTATAGGAGTTGGAATTGCTTTCATCAAGAAGTCTTTCTTTTCACCATGCCCTGAAGGGCATGGTTTGTGTGAGACTTCTGGATGCTCAAGATTGCATTCCTGCAGCAGCAATCTTGACATAACAAAGCAAATAACAATTGACTTATTTTCTTTATCTATTCTTATTATTTTTTCCGTAATTGTATTTGGAATATGCTCTATTCTCTTTTTCTATTCTTTATTCCATATTAAGAGTATACTGGGGGTTTTAAAGAATTTAAAATGAAACTCGCCGTAATTGATTATAAATCTGCTTCTAATAGATTAAAAGATTTTTTAAAGTTAAGAGGGGTTGAGGTGGAGATTGCAGAAACATTGGACGAATTAGAAGAGCAACATGGCGCATTAAACAAATATGACGGCTTGCTTTTGCATCCCCATATTAGAGAATGGGCAAGATGTTTAAAAGACATACCTCAAAAATATCCTGATTTAAGATATGCTATTGCTACCCATGGATTGAGCGAATATCTTAACAATAGTAGAATCAGGGTTTTTGATTTTGCAGATGTAAATGAAATATTTGATTATTTCTTCGGCAAGGATAAAATACTGAATAATTAGTGAGCTGTAAAGTTAGCGGGAGTTATTTTAACTAAAAAAATTAACTTTTCTTCTTTGGCTCTTTATCCCATCTAGCCGATTTACATTTTGGGCAAATCAATGGTTTTTCTTTGTTAGAGCGTGGCACCCATTCATAACTACAATTATTGCATTTATATCCTCTCACTTCTATTTTAATTTCTGGCATAATCTATTATATTTCCATTACTATTTAAATCTTACTATACATAGTTATACTTTACAATAGAAAAGTTTAAATAGTAGTTATTACTTTATATAGTATGACTAAACAAAGTAATATAATTGTGTGTTCATCTTGTAGCTCTGAAAATTTTAAAAAAGACGGGCTAAGAAAAACAGAATATAGAGGTAAAATTCAAAGATATAGATGTAAGAATTGCAATCATCGTTTTGTCGTCGATGATGGCTTTTTCAGAATGAGAAATAACGAAAAGATTATTACGATGTCAATTGATATGTATATTTCCAATTTATCAAGCAGAAAGATGAGAAATCAATTAAGCAGACATCTTAACACTAAAATAAGTCATATGAGCATTCTTGATTGGGTTAGGAAATATACTTTAAGGGTTAGTAAATTTATTGATAAACTAGGTTATAACATGGGAAATAGTTTCTATGCTGATGAAACTTTAATTGATTGTGGAGGAAGAGATGACAGATTTTGGTGTTGTATCGATTGGGATACTCGCTTAATTACGGGAGTTCATTATAGTTTATCTGGTGATCCAATAGAAGCACAAAAATTCTTGTTTAAGTCAATTCAGAAAGGAAAACCTAAATTTATTCAGACTGACGGTGGAGTTTTCTACCCTAAAGCATTTAGAAAACTCTTCTATTCTAATAAGATTGGCGGTTTAACAATTGAGCATAAAATACAGAATGCAAGCGTTACTAAAATACATAATTATCGAATAGAAACAGTATTTATGAAAATTAAAGATAGAGTAGATGACTTTAGGGGGCTAAAGGCATTATGGTCTGCTCCTATACTGATGAACGCTTTAATCATTCAACATAACTTCATAGAAGCTCATACAACTCTAGATGAAGTTCCATGCAACAGGGCAGGACAAGATTTAAACTTAGGAGAAAATAGATGGCTAGGATTGATTAACTTATCCAGTAGGTAATGCAGGAGGTTGAAGTATAGAACTCCCACCATTAGCAACAGGAGAAGAATCACCAGTTAACCAAAAATAAATTCCAATACCAACAGCAATTAGAACTAGGATTATTAAAATCCATATCCAAACACTCAACCCTCTTTTTGATTTTATCATGTTTAAATAACAGTACCCTCTATTTTTCCACTAGCAATACGACTACCTGTTTCGCTTCCGTCAAATGACCATTTAATTTCACCAACAAAACTAACTTTGTCGCCTCTTGAGAGAATACTATTAACCTTCTCACCTGTAGAAAGAAAGCCATAAGTGCATGGAATTCTAAAAATCTCTGACGCCCCAGCATTTATTTTAGTAGAGAAAGTATTTGACGATAGGTCAGTTGGTCCACAATGTTGTGCTTTACCACCTTCAACATATTGTAACTCTATAGCCATAATTGTAAGAGATTCTCCAGCTTTGTAATTATTACTCAAGTTCAATACGATTGAATCTGTATAAATTATACCTT
>CAZNQS010000028.1:0-13171 GCA_964575515.1 Candidatus Woesearchaeota archaeon
GATTGAAAAAATTAAAAGAAAAATTGAAACTTTCAAAAAAAGAAAGAAAGAAAAATAAGAAGATTGAAAAAATTAAAAGAAAAATTGAAACTTTCAAAAAAAGAAAGAAAGAAAAAATCAAAAAGAGAAGATAATGAGATATAATCAATACCGCAAAAACTGGTTTTCAAATCTGTCAATTGTAGGATGGCTTATCTTAATAACCATAATAATTTCATTATTTGCATTTATAATCTTCACATTTCCTAAAGGAATTGACTATCTAGCCTTAAAACCCTCAAATATAATGCAAGGAAAATATGTTTGGACTCTCCTCACTCATATATTTATTCATGGCAGTATATTCCATTTGTTCATAAATATGTTTGTCTTATTTTCTTTAGGCTCTCTAAGTGAAAAGATAATAGGAAGAAAAAGATTCCTATGGTTTTACATTCTTTCAGGCATTTTTGCAGCCATATTAGCAGTGCTCTTCCCCTTTTTATATGGCAACACTCCAATAGGAGCAAGAATCTTTGGCTCTCCAGATGTTTACATGGTTGGAGCGTCAGGCGCAATCTTTGCAATTGCAGGCCTATTTGTCATGCTCTTGCCAAGAATAAGATTCATGATTATATTTCTTCCGTTCTTCTCTCTCCCAGCTTACATAATGGTGCCCCTTGTATTGCTAATAACATGGCTAGCGACAATAGCAGGAAATTTCCCAATAGGTAATACTGCTCATTTCGGCGGCTTTATCGCGGGCCTAGTCTATGGCTTTTATCTAAGAACAAAATACAAAAAAAAGGTTTTAATGCTCCGAAGAATGTTCAGATAATTCAGGAAAATAAATAATACATTTACAAAAAATGAAAAGCAGAAAGCAAAAAACAGAAAGGATAAGTTATCTCAAAGATTCACAAGCATATGTATTATTTATCGTATCTCTCTTTATGCTCTCTATCATAATTGGCGTTATAAATGCAGACAATCTAAAAGATTTGATAAATCCTATTCTTGAAGATATAATAGACAAAACAGAAAACCTAAATACTTTACAGCTTATCATCTACATATTCATTAATAATACCATTACATCCTTCATAGGAATATTATTAGGCATATTTCTTGGAATAATGCCATTAATTACAACAATCTCTAATGGCATTATTCTTGGCTATGTTATGGAAAGAACAGTGCAAATAGCAGGCATTGCAGAGATCTGGCGTCTTCTTCCTCACGGGATTTTTGAGCTTCCAGCGGTTTTTATATCCCTCGGCTTGGGTATAAAGCTCGGCTTTGCGCCATTATTAAATTATTTCAATTATTATAAAAAAAGGAATAAACTCTTATTTTCTCTGCCTTTTTTCATAGCCCTATTCTTGTCAATACTAACAGCAAGCACAACCCTGACCTCTGATATAGAAAAAAATAAAGCACTATCGACCATTCCAAAAAACCTTTTAACGCCTTTTTTAGTATTGTCTACAATAATATTCTATTTCGCATTTACATTCATAATCTTTATACTATTTACATCAGTAAAAGACAAAAAACTTAGGAAAATACAAGTTGTCTCTCTAAAAAAAAATATAGCCAATTCAATAAAATTATTCTCGTTATTAATAATCCCCCTCTTGCTAATAGCGGCAATAATAGAAGGTTTGTTGATAGCTATTCTGTAAATATAGATTAAAAAATTTCCTAAAACCAAATATAATTAAAAATACACTAATAAATTAAAGCCAAAACAAAAGACCGAAATAATTTATCAGTTTGTCTTTAGCTATTAACAGAAGAGCAAAAAGCCGTTCAAATAATTTGTTTCTGCTATAAATAGTCTAATAAGAAAAGCTAGAAATCTTTTAAACCCTGTTATATTTATTATTATAGGTAGAATACTTTAAACATGGAAATAAGAGAAAAAACACTCGAAGAAATTGACGAAGCAAGAGAAATAGAAAATACGAAAAAAGTAGAAGCCGCTTTATTCATAGCAGGCCGATTTCTTTCAATTCAAGAACTAATCACATTGACAGACATTAATCCAATCTTATTAAAAAAACTGCTATCTGACTTGAAAGACAAATACAAGGATTCAGCAATTGAAATAACGCAAAAAGACAATTTATGGAAAATGGATGTTGCGCAGGAATATACGAACATAGTAAATAAATTAGCAACAGGCTCTTCAGAATTTTCAAAAGCCGAGCAAGAGACTCTCGCAATTATAGCGTACAAGCAGCCAATAAAGCAGTCCGTAATAATAAAAATAAGGGGCAACAAAGCTTATGAGCATGTAAAAAAATTCAATGAATTAGGCCTAATCCACAAAAAAAAGCAAGGCCACACAGCCGAGTTAACTATAACAGACAATTTCCACGATTATTTCCAAGTAAACAAAAACAACGAAATGCAAAGTTCAGATTAAAATGGCTGATTTTATAACTAGCTTATACATAGTCTTATTTTTCTTCGGTATCTTTTTCATAGTTATATTCATTCTCCTACATCAAAAAAACAAAAAATATTTATTCACCAGTCCAAAACCAAAAAGATACTATTCTATATCGTTTCTTGTTCCTGCCTATAATGAAGAAGACAGCATAGAAAATACAGTTAATGCGCTCTTAAATCTAAACTATCCGAAAGGAAAAAAAGAAATAATAATAATAAATGACGGTAGCAATGATAGAACATTGCAAATCGCAGAAAAATTCTCAAAAAAATACAGCCAAATTAAAGTTCTCAACAAAAAAAATTCAGGCAAGGCAGATTCATTGAATCAAGCCATGAAGATAGCAAAAGGAGAATTAATAGCAGTAACAGATGCAGATTCATATCCAGAAAAGAACTCTCTATTAAGGATGATAGGTCATTTCGATAACGAAGATGTTGCGGCAGTAACCTCGCGAGTCTTAGTAAAAAATAAAAATAACTGGCTGGGAAAATTTCAGGTCTTAGATTATTCAATTATTGCATGGACTCGCAAACTCCTAGATTTTGTAGATTCAGTTTACGTTACTAATGGTCCGCTAAGCATTTATAGAAAATCTGTTGCTAAAAAAATAGGCGGATTTGACACAAAAAATCTAACAGAAGATATAGAAATAACTTGGCATATGTTAAGTGAGAATTATCAAACAAGAATGTCTTACAACGCAATAGTATATACAACAATCCCGGAAAATCTAAACACATGGGTAAAACAAAGAGTCAGATGGAATCTTGGAGGGCTGCAAACAGTAAGAAAATATTGGCGCGCAATGTTCAAAAAAGGGGCGTTCGGTTATTTTGTTATCCCCTATGTTACATCATCTTTCGCTTTGGCTATAATAGGTTTCCTCCTTTTCGCAAGATTCTTATGGATAAAAGGCAATTACTATGTCTACTCTATTTTTTACGCATTTCAAGGATATGATTATTGGCGTTACATTGAATTTAGAATAAGTATGACTCTGCTTCTTACCTTAGGAATAATTTTTTTCATTCTTGCAATAATTTACTATAAAATTGGATTTAAGAATTCGCAAACAGGCAGCAAAAGTATTTTAAAGATACTCTCTTACTCAATTTTTTATAGAACATTATATGTTATCCCGCTTTTAATAGCGATATATAAAATCCTTAAAGGAGACTTAAGATGGTATACAAAATGAGCGAAAAACCGAAAATATTTATAGAGTCGCTAATAATAACTTTATTCATATTAATGATTGGTTTTTCCTGGGGATTTTACTTTGAAAATTTCAGAACAAACAAAATTACAGAATCCTATAAAAATTATGAAATAGAGGCATTAGACTTAAAATTACAAAACTATTATTATCAGATAATGGACCAAAGCTCATGTAAAGAAGCGATAGAGCAGAATTTCATTTTTGCAGATGATCTCTATAATACTGGTTTAGAAATAGAAAGAGCAGAAGAAGCAAATCAGGTAACAGAAGACATAATAAGAGAAAAAAGGCGGCACGCTTTGCTAAAAACAGAGTTGTGGTTAAATACTATTCTTTTGAAAGAAAAATGCAATAATCCTTTTGACACTGTAGTTTATATGTTCGCCCACGACCCAAAAGATAATGCAAAAGTTTCTGAACAAAAAATACTCTCTAATGTCCTAAGATCAGTAAAAGAAACTAAAGGTAACAAAATTATACTAATACCGATTGCTGGAGACATGAATCTTGGAGCTGTTGATCTACAAAACAGAATCTATAACATAACTTATTTTCCATCAATAATAATAAACGAAAAAACAGTCCTAGAAGGCTTTCATACAGAAGAAGAAATAGATTTTTATCTAAGGAAATAAATAATCCTGCAAAACAATAAAAACCCCAAATACTATTTAATAATTTCTCTAATTTTATTTCTTATTATCCCGATATCATTTTCGTTCAACTTAGATATAATCTCTCTGGATTTATTAAAAAACAATTGAGCTTTATTCATAATTAAATCGGCTTCTGCCTTATCAATGGCCTTGTCTGCATAATATTGGCTTATTATTCTTAAATTGAAAGATTTGTTATTATATCTATCTCGTCTTCTAAATAATATTGACTTAAACTAAACTTCATGAATTCTAATGTGCAGCTATGAATCTCACATTTAATTCCTAACTTCATCAAGATTGCATATAAAGAATAATACATGGAATAATAACAAGCCGAGATAGAATTTCTTTCTCTATTCATTGTTCCTAAAGCTTCTTCAGCCATTTTCAAATAGCCTTAAGCAAGATTGTTATTTGGCTCAATTATTTTTATTCCGTCTTTCTGTTTACAACACCATTTAATATTTACCATACTAATTCAACAAATTCTTCAACTCCCTTTAGAATAATATGATTTTTTATTACTTCCTTAATAAGATGATCATTTTTATCAAATTTTGCTCTTTTTAATTGAACGACATTAATCTTTACTTTATATAATTCTTCTAATTCCTTAACATCCAATATGCTCCCTAAAATAAAAATATCTAAATCAGACTTTTCAGTAGCAGAATTCTTTGCATAACTGCCAAATATAACTAATATCCCTTTTGTTCTTTGCTCAAGTCTTTCAAAAAGACCCTCTATTTTACTATGCTCGCTTAAAAATTTTACTTTCCGAGAAATCTCAATAGCCTTAATTATTTCTTTAATGTACGAATTAAATTCATTAAGAAAATAATATTTGTTTCTACCTTCAAAAGAAAATTTTACAATGTTCTCTTTTTCTAACTTCTTTAATATGTTAGAAACAGTCTTTTGGTTTAGTTTTAATTTTTTAGCAGCCTCTCGGCCATAGATTCTTCTATGATAATCAGATGCAAATTCTCCCAAAATAAATAGTTCATTCTTATTGAGTAACATATTACTCATATGAGTAAATTATTATTTAAATGTTTCGGTTAAATTAACCATAAATCAATTCTCTCAATAACAATAAACAATAAAAACCCTAAAATACAATTAAAAACATGCAACCCTGGTATTCTGAAACAGATGACGGCCTTGTAGATGCAATAGAAGAGGGAAGAATAGTGCGAGTTCCCGCTCTCTACGCAAAAAGAGAAGGCCTTACAATTCTAAGAAAGCCGAGAACAGAAAAGCAGTCAATGCAGAAAAAACAAAAGCAGGAAGAGCCATATTTATCCTTTGACGACTTCAGAAAACCAATAAGGCAAAAAAGCCAAGTTATATCAGAATTAATGGAAAACTTCCATTGGGAAATTAAGAAAAAAAGAAGGCAGTTAGGAATAACAAGAAGAAAAGTCGCAGAAGAGATTAATGAGCCAGAATATGCCCTGAAATTAATAGAAAGTGGCATTCTCCAGAAAGACGATTTTGTAATAATAAACAAGTTGCAAGACTATCTAAAACTAAATCTAAGAAAAGACAGGAAAGATTTTGAGCAATCCGCCCGCTCTCTTTTAACTGAAAAACAAATATCATCGGAAACGCAAAAGCAATCAGTTCCATTTGAGCCATTTAAGTATAGAAAAGCCAAAGCACTGAAAGAAGCCCCTCAATCCAATCTCGGAAAAGAAATTGAGACGATTGAATAAACAAACACTCTAGAAAAGTATTTCAAATTATTTACGAAGGCAATAATTATAAACTAATAAATAAAGATCCTTGATCTAAGAAACCTTTAAAAACCCCCTAAAATCTCTTCTATAATGAATATTGAAATAGTGAAGCAAGATAAAAACAATCTGGAAATAAAATTAGATAATCCGACAGTAGCAGAAGTTCTAAGAGTTTATTTAAACGCTCAAGGAATAGAATTTGCTGCATGGAGAAAAGAGCATCCAACAAAGCCAATAATCTTCAAAATCCAATCGAGTAAGTCAATTAAAAAAGCAGTTTCAGACGCAGTGGAAGCAATAAAAAAAGACCTTGAAAACATAGAAAAAACACTAAAGCATAAATAATTAACAAATTAAATTATGTTTAAATAGTTAAATTTATAACTAATAATTAATATATAATACAATAAAAGGAGGTAAAAAAATGAAATGCAATTGTATGGTTACTGAGCTTATTATAGGAATTGTTATTCTGATATTTGCAATCTGGCCGGCATTGTTAGGTCCTACTATCTCAAATTGGATTGTGATAATAGCAGCTATAGTACTAATACTTCATGCTCTATTGCACAGAAAAAGAGGCATGGACATGCATGAAAATGCTGCAAGCCCCAAAGCGAGAAAAAAGAAATAAATAATCCTAGTCTCTTTATTAATTATTTATTTACAATTATTTTTATATATGCTTATTTATTTACTATTTTATGGGAAAAATATCAGCAGGCTCTTACGATTTAAATAAATTCCTTCATGGAGGCTATGAAGCAGACATAGTGTCTATAATCTACGGCTCTTCAGGGACAGGAAAAACAAATTTCTGTTTATTGGCAGCAGTCTCGCAGGCAAAGAAAGGAAATAAAGTAATCTACATTGACACAGAGGGCGGCTTTAGCGTAGAAAGAGTAAAACAGCTCTCGCCCAATAACACTCAAGAAATCCTAAAAAATATCCTTCTTCTCAAGCCGACTAATTTCCAGGAGCAAAGAGAGGCATTTAAAACACTCCTAAAATACTTAAAAAAAGAAATATCTCTTATAATAGTAGACGGTATGACAATTCTCTACAGATTAGACTTCGCAGAAGCAAGGGAAAAAAATAATGAAGAAATGAAGAAGATAAACCTCGAATTAGTAAATCAAATAAAAACTCTTGCGGAAATAGCAAGAAAAAGAGAAATTCCAGTTTTAATAACGAATCAAATCTACAATTGGGAAAATGAAACTAAAATGGTCGGCGGCGACATTTTAAAATACTGGGCAAAATGTCACATAGAACTTTCAAACGAAAATGGCAAAAGAACAGCCAAAATAATCAAGCATCGCTCAATTCCAGAAAAAACCCTCTCGTTTCAAATCACAAATGAAGGAATCAGAAAGAGAGGATGGCTCTAATAGCCAGCCAGTTAGTCGCTCCTCACGCTCGCTGTTAACAGGAACCCAGAGGCTTATCCCAGCTACTCTACTTCACGAACTCCACATTCTCCAGATGCTCGAATTCCTTGTCGCCCGTTAGAAACTTGAGACTGTGGCGTTTCGCATAGATGTAGCCGATGCAATCTGCGTATGAGAGGTCTTGTTTCTTGTGCTCTCTTCGAAACTTGATCGCTTCCTTCAACGTGGCGTCGTCAATCTCAACGACCGCTGCTTTGTATTCTTGATATACTTCATCTGCCTCTGTATCGCCCAGCTTGTTTAAGACTGCCCAGTAGATTTCTGCAAGGTTAAAGAGTGTTATTGTTGCAGGTTCTTCTACATATCCCACGTAATTCTTGTTGCCCTCTATGAGTTCAATAACTGCGTAGGTGTCAAAGAAGTAAGCTACCTCCATCGTTTCCTGTCAGAGGAGCTTTCCCATCCACGTCGAACTTCGTCCTTTAGTTGTTGTGTTGGAGTTATCTTAAGTTCTGGGAATCTACCAAAGAGCACGCCGGCTCTCGGTCTTTTCTTTTCTACTCTGATTATAATCTCCTCATCTTCGTGAATCTGTTGTCGCTCAACAAGTTCCTTAGGAATCACAACTGCTATTGAGTTTCCCCATTTCCTTGTTACTGCTTTGATTTGCATATTATTGATGAGACGCAGTGATATTTAAATCTTACGCTCGTCCTGTCAAATCTCGTCAGGTGACGCTGTCTACGAAAGACTACAAGCTTCTCTAGTAAGAGTCAAAAATAATGTTCTAAATTTACTTCATAAGTATAGCTATTATTTTTAATTGCCAACAAAAACCCACTACGATAAAAATATTCTATGTTAACTACCATCAAAATACTCTGTCAATTATTTTAGAACGAAATTAATGTCGCCTACTATCCATATAGAAAACCAGTTCAACCTATTTGAATTCTCGCTTTTTCAACTCGGCATGCATAAAAAAGAGAGGATGGCTCTAATCTCTATACCCTCTTGCCTGCAATCTAAACATCTTAGCATACTGTCCATTCTTTCTTAGAAGTTCCTTATGGCTCCCAATTTCAATAATCCCTCCCTTATCCATAACGATAATTTTATCAGCCATTCTCACAGTGGAGAACCTATGCGAAATTAGAAATGTAATTTTATTCTTAGTTAATTCCTTAAATTTCTGGAAAAGCTTGTATTCTGCCTTTGCGTCAACAGCTGCTGTCGGCTCATCAAGTATCAAAATCTGAGCATCTCTAAAGAATGCCCTTGCCAAAGCAATCTTTTGCCACTGACCAACAGAAAGCTCCTCTCCTTCATCCTTCAAAGTCCTGCCTAATTGTGTCTTATATTGTTTCTCTAAGTTCTTAATAAACTCCCAAGACTCTGAATTGACAGAGGCTTTATGTATTCTCCCCTTCTTTCCCAAAGCGCCAACTCTTCCAAAACCAATATTCTCTTCGACTAAAGCCTCATATTTCATAAAATCTTGAAATATAACTCCAAGATTATCATATAAACTGTCTAAAGAAAAATCCTTTACATTAATCTCATCAATTAATATCTCTCCTTCGCTAACATCATAAAGTCTGCACAATAGTTTTATCAAAGTAGTTTTCCCAGAACCGTTCTCTCCAACAAGGGCCATGCTCTCTCCAGGTTTTATATTAAAATTAATATTATGCAAAACAAAATCCTTGGCTCTTGGATACTTAAAACCAACATTTCTAAATTCTATTCCCTTCCTGATTAAAGAAGGCACCCTTTTAGGATTAATATTCTCCTTAATCAACGATTCAAATCCCAATATCTTAACAAAATATGTTGTAAAAGTAGCAGAAATATTAATCTCCCCTATCATTCTAACAACCCACCTCGCATGCCCTGCAAATTGAAACAACAACGCCCAGAAAAAGGCTATATCTCCAACAGAAACTCTATTTTCTATAAATCCAGAGATAACAAGCCATGCAGCAGCAACCGACAAAACACCCTCTATAATTCCAATAAATGCACCAAAAACAAATTCAAAAAAAGCAGCCTTCTCTTGCTTCCTCAAAAATAAATTAGTCAAATTCTCAAACTTTTCTATAAAATAACCTCTGAGCCCAAATAATTTAATCTCCTTTACAGCCTCTGGCTTCTCCATCATAAGCTGTCTAAAATAATCTGCCTGTCTTGATATAGGAGAAGAATACTCAAATATGCTCCAAGATATTCTTGTTGATTTCATAGATAATAAAATACTAGGTAAAGCTCCAAGAGCTATAAGAGCAACAATCCTCCAATCAAACCTAAACAAAACACTTACAACAACAGAAAGACTAATAACCTCTCCTATAAAAAAAGTAAATTGCCAGAAAAATTCATTAACCCTCCACAAATTTCTATTTGCTTTCATTAAAGTATTATAATATTCAGGATTCTCAAAATAAACAACGTCAAGAGAAGAAATCTTATGCATCATCTCTTTAGCAACATACTTCTCAAGCTTCTGAGAATGAATTCTCTTTATCAATTGCTGACTATCCCATAATATCCCCTGAACAACCCTAGCAATTCCATAAACAACTAAAATCCCAAAAATACCTAATCCGAATTTGCTAGCCAAATTCAACTTTGAACTTTCAGTCACGTTATCAATAATAAGTTTGAAAACATATGGCTCAATAATAACTAATAATCCTCCAAAAACCGCTGTAAAAAATATAATAAAAGTCAATAATTTAGATGACTTATAAGTCCACTTAATAGCAAGCTTCAATGCTTTCAATCTCTCTCCAAAACTCGCCTTGATAGGTTTCTCCTCTTCCATCATTAAATTAGAAAAATATTGTTAATAAATCCTCTCATAACAACTCTTAAATAAACCATTAATTTAATATCGGTATGCACTACTCAGAATTCGTCGAACTATACGAAACTCTCGCAAAAACATCTAAAAGGCTAGAAAAAACATCTATCCTCGCAGAATTTCTCAAAAAGCTTAAGCATCAGCCATCAGAGCTTATTTATCTCCTAAAAGGCAGGACATTCCCAGATTATGATCCAAGAGAATTCGGCATTTCAGATAAATTAGTAATAAAAGCAATTGCAAAAGCATCAGGAGTTTCAGAATCAGAACTCTACAAAAAATACAAGAAACTGGGAGATTTAGGCGAGATAGCAGACGAGTTTATAGGCCAAAGAAAACAATCGACACTATTTAAATCAAAATTAGAAACAAAAAAAATATTTGAAAACTTAAAGAAACTAGTGGAAATAGAAGGCAAGGGCGCAGTTGAAAAAAAGCTCTCATTAATTTCAGAGCTTCTAAACTCTGCATCAGGAAAAGAAGCAAAATATATAATAAGAACTCTGTTGTCAGATTTAAGAGTTGGAGTAGCAGACGGTATTCTAAGGGATGCCCTCGCAGAAGCATTTTTTCCTGAAGAAAAACTATCTAAAAAAATAGAATCTGCCTATGATTTATCTAATGATTATGCTGTAGTATTTGAATCAGCGTTAAAGGGAAAAAAAGAATTGGAAAAAATCAGCATCACTCCAGGCAAGCCTATGAAAGTAATGCTCCCCATAAAAGTGTCAGATATAAAAGAAGCGTTTAGAATCTGCGGTAAGCCCGCTGCAATAGAACATAAATACGATGGTTTCAGAGTTCTAATAAATAAAGATGAAAAAGGCAATATTGCTCTCTTCACGCGAAGATTAGAAAACGTAACAAATCAATTTCCAGACATCGTAAAAATAGTCAAAGAAAATATAAAGGGTCATTCATTCATCATAGATTCAGAAGTTGTCGGTTACAATCCTGAAACAAAAAAACCTCTTCCTTTCGAAGCAATTTCTCAAAGAATAAAAAGAAAATACGATATAGAAAAAATAATAAAAAATCTGCCTGTGGAAATTAATGTATTTGATATAATCTATCATAACGGAAAAATAATAGCTCATCTCCCGTTCAAAGAGCGCAGAAATCTTTTAGAAAAAGTCATAAAAACAGAAAAGTTGAAAATCCGCACATCATCGCAATTCATTACAGAAGACGAGAATAAAGCCCTAAAATTTTATAAAGAGGCCCTTAAGACTCATGAAGAAGGAATAATGATTAAAAGTCTAAATGCTCCTTATCAGCCAGGCAGAAGAGTCGGTTTCATGGTCAAAATGAAACCCGATGTCGCTGACCTTGATCTTGTAATCGTAGGCGCAGAATACGGCTCTGGAAAGCGAGCAGGCTGGTTAACCTCTTATATAGTAGCCTGCAAGTCGCACGATAAATTCTTAGAAGTCGGAAAAGTCTCTTCAGGATTGAAAGAAAAAGAAGAAGAAGGAACTAGTTACAAAGAAATGACAAAACTCCTCAAGCCTCTAATCACTGAAGAAAAAGACAAAGAAGTCAAAGTAAAGCCAAGATTAATAGTTTCTGTAACTTATCAAAACATACAAAAAAGCCCAAGTTATTCGTCAGGCTATGCCTTAAGATTCCCAAGAATCACGCACTATCGTCCAGACAGAAAGCCCTTTGATATCGCAACTTTAGAAGAAATAGAAAAAGAGGTAAAAAAATCACGAGCAGTCCCGCATAATCCCTAAAATTGAAACACAAACCTTTATAAAGCCCCCCCTTTATAAATAACAATACAACCAAAATGTCCAAATCAGACCTAAAAGTTCAAAATATCGTCGCTACAACATCCCTCGGCAAACCTGTTTCTCTAACAAAACTTGCAAGAGTTCAATCAAACACAGAATATAATCCAGAGCAATTTCCAGGCCTTGTATTAAGGGTAAAGAAGCCAAAATCAGCAGTTTTGGTATTTTCATCAGGCAATCTAGTCTGTACAGGCACGAAAAGCGTTGCGCAAGTCAAAGAAGTAATAAATCAAGTCATAAAACACATTGCCAAAATAGGCGTTAAAATAACAGACAAGCCAAAAATAACTGTTCAAAACATAGTTGCATCAGGTAGTATCAACCTAAATCTCAATCTTAATCTCCTTGCTCTGCAATTGGAAAACACAGAATACGAGCCAGAGCAATTTCCAGGCCTTGTTTACAAGCTAACAGACCCTACGGCAACGTTTCTCTTATTCAGCAATGGAAAATTAGTCTGCACAGGCACGAAAAACAAGCAACAATTAGAAGAATCAATGCATCAATTGAACAAAAACATAAAAGAAGCGACTAAAGAATAGCTTAAAAATAATCTCTCAAGCTCTTCTGTTTCAATTCCTTCATCAGCAAACTTTCCTTCAAATATCTATCAATAGGAATTCTCAATCGGGTTTGTATGTCCCGCAGCGCATCCTGCAAACTCTCAAAATTCCGAGGCGAGCCATGCATCGCGCTCCGCGTAGTCTCTCTCAATATCCCAACGCCCAAAGGAGCGTAATACTCAGGCCTAATCTCTCTAAATACAATTACAGAAGCCTGCCTCTTAATCTTCTCTAAATGCTCGCAAACAGCAAGTCTATTTGCATAATACGCCCCTGTAACGCTATCAGCATATTTCCTCCTCTTAAAAATACTCTCGAAATCCTTCCAAACTCCAAAATTTGTCAATGATATTTCAATAACCTCAAAGCTCCAAAATCTTGGAATTAGCAAAATCTCGTAATGATTTCCCAGATACTCGTCATGAAAAACCAAAAAATTCCCTAAATAAGGAAAATATCTTATTTTCTCAATCTTTTTCTCAGAAAGATTAGAATCAA
>CAZNQS010000029.1:0-12784 GCA_964575515.1 Candidatus Woesearchaeota archaeon
ATATAAACTATTTTATATTCACAATATAAACTATTTTATATTCACAATATAAACTTTTGTATTTTACTAATGCACACTTTTATTTCAGTTCTCCAAAATGAGCTTTGGGAAGAAGGAGATGATACAAAATTAAAAATATTAAATTCTGAAAATAAAACGATTTCTGAGATTGCACAAATTTTAATGCGACAACCTGGGGCAATTAGGTCAAGATTGAGAAAATTTGGTTTGATAAATTGATTTTAATATTTATAGAGAAAAATTAAAGAGCTCATGACATATTTTTTAGTTAAACTTTCAGTAGCTTCTTTGAACTGCGGGGGCTTGAAGTTATTCAGTTTATGTTGCTATCTTAATCCTAAGGATTTATGCCCCACGAGGATTTGAACCCCTATTTCATGGGCATGCGAGGATTTGAACCCCGGTTTCATCCTTTTTGCCTGATTGGCCGCAAGGATGCGTTCTATCCAGGCTGAACTACACGCCCCAAAATTTGAAGAAATATAGGTTTTTAGAATTAATGTTTTTTAGAGAGGCTTATCCAGATCTTTTATATAATTAAACATTTTCACCTCAATGTAATTTCTAGCCGTCCTCCAATACCCCATAGCATCTTTCTTGTACAACGTATGCGATTAAACAAAGTTCGCTTCCAATCTTAAAATGGTAAATAAGAAGCGAATTTGGGAAAATTCTGGCTTTTACTAAAAAAGTGAGCAAAGCGAAAAGAATTTTCTGTTTAATTTGCTGTTCCCAGACCGAGCAATTTATTGTGAGGCATGAGCTGAAACCTAAAAGTTTCCTCGTGAGTTAAAAATTCTCTTTAGGGCGGGAAGTTTTAAAATAAGCGTTCGCGATAAGTTAATAAATGTATTTTCCAAAGTGAATTCATGGGGAAACCAAAATATGTTTATCACGGAAGCGGAAAAGAATTGGAAGGAGATAAACTTATTCCGAAGAAAGCGACCGATTTAGGAGAAAAATCTGACAACCTTTTGGAAGGAGTTTATGCTTCAGATATGAAAGATGACGCGATAGCTATGGGAATTTTATCTTGTAAGGGTGTTGGAAGTTCTAGTTGTGGAGTATATAGAAAACATAGCACAAAAGTAGAAGCAATTATTTACGATGGTTGGCCTCAGCAGGATTATTTTTATTTATACACTCTTTCATCAAAAACTTTTGAAAGCAGACCAAGAGGCAGCCATCAATATGTATCTCTAACGCCCGTAAAGCCGGAAAAAATAGAAAGGTTGGCAGTAAAAGATTATATTTATTTAGTGAGGAGAGCGACTGAGGAAGAAAAAAAAGAGTGGTTTGGAAAATATAAGCATAAAATTGAGAGCAAATAATATTTTAGCGAACGCACTATTGGGTGGGAGAGAATTTTTAATTTAGTGAGCGAAAGCGAACGGCTGGGAACTCTCTGTTTTTGGTCATAAATTCATTATAAAATTTTACTTTTGTCTGGTCTATTATAAGGTTCTCTTCTAAAAATGGAACTCCATAAGCTCCATCTCCAAATATTTCCTCTTCTTCTTCCTTTTTTTTAATTCTAAATTTATATAACCAATCTTTGAGTCCCATTATTAAAATATAATAATCTATTCTAGAAAAAATGTTCTTTCATATATTTATAAATGTTTGTCAAGATATTTTTCGTAATTGTATAATTCCGCGTTTTTAAACCATAACGACAACTCGCGCTCTGCGTTTTCTTTTGAATCTGATGCGTGGACTAAATTTCTTAATACGCGAGATTTTGAGTTTGCTATTTCGTAGGATTCGAACATCGCATAATCGCCCCTTATTGTGCCTGGGAGCGCTTGCTTTGGTTCTGTTGGGCCAATTATTTTTCTTACTATCTCTATGGCATGAGGACCTTCTAATGCTATCGCTATAACCGGAGATTCTTGCAAAAAATTTATGTTCCAGGATTGTATTAGAGAGCCGAATTCCATCGGATCCTTATATGGAAATTGCCTGCCTTCTTTTTCATGACTTGTTTTTGTTTTTTCAAAGACCTTTTTTGCCCATTCTTCATCAAGAGGATAATGCTTCTGCGCCAGTTTTTTATCTGCTTTTAGCATTTTTATTCCTATGATTTTAAGACCTGCTTCTTCAAATCTTGAGATTATTTTTCCTGTCAAGCTTCTTATGACTCCATCTGGCTTGATAAGAACGAGTGTTTTTTCTTTTTCCATGTTTTATTTTGGATGAGAGAGATTTTAAAGATTGCTATTGAAAGATTGTTTTTGATATAGAAAACAAACTCCTGCTTTTAAGCTGGAGATAACTCTGTCGTTTGTTTTCTGCCACACAAACTCTAAACAAATCTTGCACTTTAGTGCAAGGTAAAACACAAAGAGTTTGTGATATTGATATATTTTGAAGTTTAGGGAATAATGAAGTAACTAATAAGTGATAAAATAGGAAAGTTTAAATAGTTATATTTAATTGCTTTTTAATGGTTGAAGATATGGAGGAAAAGTTATTATCTTGCTTTAGATATGTTAAGGATTGTATTAAGAAGGCAGATGATGACACAAATCTTTCCAAACGCGAGGCATTAGAAAAAATTAGAAAGGTTTGGAGAGGCATTGACGATTGTTTTGGATTAGCTGAAGCGCGGACTAGACTTATTCTTGGAAAATTGGATAATCTGGTGCTTGCTGAAGAGCCTGAATGGCTTAAGAACGCTGAAATTGTATTGAGAAAGAAAGCATTAGAAGAACACAAGATAAATGAGTTGGTTTTTGATGACGCTAAAAAATTAATTAGGGCGTGCGTTAATTTAGAGGGCTATTCAAAATTGGAAGCAGAGATTTATCCTGCTCTTGATGGGATTGCTGTTGATTGGAAAGTTAGTCCTGATGCGCATCAATGGATTGTATCTCCAACTATGAATGTCTGGCCAATGGTTTATGTTCATGCTCTTAATAGCAAAGCGCATGAGAAACATAGCACAGAAACAGAGGTTTTTCATGATGCTCTTGGCGTAATTGATTATTTTAAAGATAGATTGTCTTATTTGAAAAAAGAATAAATTTTTAAAAATTTCTTTAATTTAGAAAATCTTTTAAATATTTGCATCTATGTTATATGTGTATGGAAATTTCATATAAAAAGCCCCTCGAGATAGAATTATACGAGAGGGTTGGGAATAGAATTAAAGAGGTTATGTCTGAAAGGCTGACAATTAATTACCTTGCACAAAGATTGAAAGATAATAGTATTTTTCAATCTTACAATACTGCGAGGAAATTTGTTATTGACATGAGAAATGGGTATATTGGTTTTTTAATTAAACCTAATATTAAAGGAGATAATGCAAAGACCAAGGTCAATTTGGAAAAACTTGCCCATTTGTTTTCTATTCTTGGCATGGATCCTAATGATGATGCTGTGGAAATTATTAGGGATACCAATCCTAGTTTTATTTATCCGTTAAAGAAAGATTAACTAAATCTTTTATTACTTCATTAGCATAATTTTTTAGCCATTTTGTTTTTTCTGAATTAACATAGTCTAATAAAATATTAATTGCATCTTGTCCGCCCCAGTTTTCTAATGCGCTTACAGCTGATTCTCTTATACCTACTTCAGAACTTTTTAGAGCATCATTCATTATCTTTATTCCTTCTTTTTCGATGATATTCTTCTCTAATCTTCCTATCAGACGCAATACATCTGAAACATATGGTGCATTTTTGTTATCCCAATACCAGGAAGTTAATTCATTAAGATTGTTGGAATTTTCATTTAACCTTTGTCGTAAGTATCTATCTGCTGGATGAGTCATTCCATCTTCTATTGGTTCTTCTAATAAAGATATTATAGTTTTAATCATAATTTTTAATTAAAGTAATGTCTATTTAAATTTATCTAAATTTTTGCTCTGTCCGAATTGAGTAAATCTCAATCTGATAAATAAAAAAAGTTTGATTATCTTTTGAATAAGAAATCTTTATTTTTCTCTTGATATTGTATAAGATTACATGCCAACCAAATTCTCTCTTTTTCATATAACTTTTCTTTGACTTTAAAGCATTAATTTGCGTTCTTTTTAGAACAGAATTTACCGTTTCATTCATCCATCTCATTCCATAATAATCAAGTTTTTCTATACATTCTCGACGATATTTTCCTTTTGGTTTTTTATTTTTATATGCTCTTTTATTCATTTTTCTAACTGGAGCATAGAAATTAATTCCGTTTGCACGGGCAATTTCGTGCAATGGTTCTGAATCATAAGCTCCATCTCCAAGCCCGATAATGTTATTTATTTTGTTTCTCTTGAATATTCTTTCTGCAACTTTTACATCATGTTCCCTATGTGTAATTAAGCTAAAATCTAGAATAATTTGTGTTTTAACGTCGATAAACAAATCTGCTTTGGCATAAGGCATATGAGGCAACTCTCCCAATTCTAAAGCTCTTTTTTCATAGTGCCTGCTTCTTTGCCATGAATCAAATCCTGTTCCGTCAATAGAAGTCAATTCAATTTTATCTGGTAAAAGCACCTTGCAAATATCTCTTATCATTTGCATGTTGAACATTTTCAGCCAATCATGCAAGGTGCTTTTTCTTAACGGCTTCTTTAATCCAAGCCAAGAAACCCATTTTGATTCTCTAAATTCGACGACAAATTCCCTTAATGATTTTTTGCTTCTCCGAAAGAGAATTATTATTGAAACTCTTTGATAATTTGTAAACTCTTTGTTTCCAGTCTTATTAAAATGCATAGGCAAATCTGCAGAATGGAAAAGGTTAATTAGTTGTTCTTCTAAATCATTTCTATATTTAGGTAGGACAATTTGTTGAATCACGTCCTACCTAGATTATTTTAGATTAACTATTTTTCGGTTGAACTTCGGACAGAGCATAAATTTTGTACTTACTTGGCTTTCTGAAGTTATGACAATATTTTTTAACACTCGTTAAAATCCTTTCCTCTACGGATTTTCTCGGCGGTCACAAAACCCTAACAAACAGAAGGTTTTACGACTTACAACTTTAAAAATTGCCTAATTTTTTTAATGGGAAAGGAATATTATTAATTAAGTTATATTGCATGATTGTACAATAAACGCATCAAAAAATGGCCTGATTGTTATAAATAATGATAATAGTTAATAATAAAACTATGTTAGATGTTGCCTGCAATTTAAAATAGGCATTTATTAACATTAAAAGGCATATAATAAATAAAAATAAAAAAAGTTATTCTGTTTTTTAATTAATCACCATATGTTATTATATTAAAGATAAATTAAACATGTTTGGCTATTTTCATAAACTAACTTCCATTGTCAGAATTCTTGATGTCTTGAAATTCACAGATTTTTACTTCATAAAGATAAGTAGATACGATTCATGAGAAGAATTTTAAATATTGCTATTTTTATGCTTTAATGCCTAAGAGCACATTTACAAATGAAATAATAATGAAGGAATATGACAAATTTTCTAAGTTTTATGATTATTTTACTTTGCCATTCAATATATTTTTACTTGCAAGACTGAGGAAAAAATTATTAGCTGATTTAAAGGGGCGGGTTTTAGAGGTTGCTGTGGGAAGCGGAGAAAATTTGAAGTATTACAATAAATCTTGCAGAATAAGCGCAATTGACTTAAGTCCGAGAATGCTTGGACTTGCTAAAAAGAAGGCTAAGAGACTTGGTATTAGAGTGAAATTTTATATTGGAGAGACAGAGAGATTACCATTTAGCGCTGGAAATTTTGATTATGTTATTGATAGCTTAGCATTATGCACATATATCAATCCTATTAAAGCATTGAGAGAGATTAAAAGAGTTTGCAAGAAAAATGGAAGAATATTATTATTGGAACACGGAAAAAGTAGTAATATGTTTTTTTCTAAATTTCAGCATTGGAGAGAGAATAGGCGTGGCGAAAGATTTGAGTGCGCTTTAACAAGAAATCATGAAGAGCTGGCTAGAAAAGCTGGGTTGAAGATTGAAAAGATTGAGAGGCATATATTTGGAATTCTTTATTTGATTGTTGCAAAGCCATAGCTAAATTCTTAAAAAAGCCTTTTACATTAGTAGATAATGAGAATTATAGCTGATTTGCAAATACATTCAAAATATGCAAGGGCTACATCCAAGGATTTGAGTTTGGCGAATCTTGAGAAATATGCCCGCATTAAGGGATTGGGTTTGTTAGGTGTTGGAGATTTTCAACATCCATTGCATAGGAAAGAGATTGATGATTACTTGCGGGACGAGAGGGAAGGGATATTATATTCCTCTGGCGGATTTCCTTTTTTATGGCAGACTGAAGTAAGTTTGATGTTTTCGCAGAATGGGAAGAGAAGGGCTGTGCATTTACTTGTATTTGCGCCTTCGCGAGATATTGCTAATAAAATAACTGATTATTTGGCAAGCAAGGGGAGATTGGATTATGACGGCAGGCCGATTTTTGGAATGTCGTGCAAGCAGATTGTTAAGGATTTAAAGGAAATTGATGGCAATATTGAAATTATAAGCGCGCATTGCATGACTCCTTGGTTCGGTTTGTTTGGAAGTGATAGTGGATTTAATTCTATCCAGGAATGTTTTGAAGAAGAAGCAAAGCATATTTATGCTGTTGAAAGCGGAATGTCTGCTGACCCTGGGATGCTTTGGAGATTTAAAGAGATTTCTTCTGGAAAGGTAAATGTTGTTAGTTTCAGCGACGCCCACTCTTTCTGGCCTTGGAGGATAGGAAGAGAGGCAACAATTTTTGAGTTTGATGAATTGAGTTATAATAATATTATAAAGGCAATTAGAACAGGAGAGGGACTAATTGGAACAATTGAAACTCCGCCAGAATATGGGAAGTATCATTGGGACGGGCATAGAAATTGTAAATTCTCATGTTCTCCATCAGAAACGAAAAAATTGAATGGAATATGCCCTGTTTGCGGTAATAAATTAACTATAGGCGTTGATTATAGAGTGGAGGAGATTGCACATGAAAAACAAGACTACAAACCGCAACACGCAAAGCCTTATCATAAGTTGCTTCCGTTGCATGAATTAATTGCCTTATATTTAGGAAGCAGTTTGAGTTCTAAGAAAACTTGGGAGATTTATAATAATTTTATTGATAGATTTAAGAATGAATTTAAGATTTTACTTAGTGTTTCGCGAGAGGAGATGAGCAGAGAGTTCCCAAAGGAGCAGTTATTAATTGAGCTGATTATTGAGAATAGGACTGGAAGATTGAAGGTAAAGCCGGGATATGATGGAGAATACGGCAAGGTTTTGATGCCTGATATTGAGAGTTTCGCTCTCAAATCCTCGGCGAAGGATTCGCCTTCGGAGAAGCAGAGCAGGTTGTTTTAACTAGAGTTTTTTATAGATTTTATCTTAATGAATTTATAATGTGCTGAAATTGTTTTTTGATTGCAAATAGGACAATTGTCCTTGAGGGTATAATGGTTGTTTGGACATTTTTTGAGTTTCATAAATTAGCTTTAATAGAAAGATATATATATATATTTCCATTAGAATTTATAAGTTTTTTAATATGATTGTAAGGAGGCGAGATGGATAAAAAAAATTTGATATTTCTGTTTGTGGCTATTGGAATAGTTGTTGTATCGGCTTTGATAACTGCAAATATTACTGGTATGATAACTACTGTTTATTCAACTTCGGAGACTTATACTAAATCTGAAATGGATATAAAATTGAAAAATGTTAGTGCGGCTGATTGTTTGAGATATAACAATTGTGATGTCCACAATTTGAATCTCATTCCACTTTTCGTACCAGCGGGTACTCCTAAAATTTCCAATATATTTACTAATGCTTTTATCTTAAATATAAGCACTGTAGGTGGTAGCAGTTTTGTAAAATTTACAAGGGATACTGATAAGGGTATTGGAGCTGAACTACTTCCAAATAAAGGAAATTTAGAAATAAGAACCAATCAGGGCGGTATTGCCGGTACAGGAAATATAACAATAACTACTGGACTTGTTAGAATAACTGGTTTACAAGGCACTAGTAAGGCTTATGCTTGCATAAACTTCGATGGTAGCATCTACAGAAGCACAGCTCCGTGTGTATAAAATTAGTACCTGCACTTTAGAACTTTTTTGCTTGATTTTTTAATTTTTCAATTTTTGGGAAGATATGGCCCCTGAAACCGCAGTTGTTGCATACCCATTCCTGTGGAGCGCCAAATGCAGCTGATGCAGTAAGTTCTTTCTCTACATGAGTTGATTTACATCTTGGGCAAAATACTGCTGATTTGGGTATTTTATTCTTCATTTTTTACTCTTATTTATCGTGAATTCTGGTAATTGTAGCACATATTTGTCCAGAATTCCCGTGATAGATAATTCCCAAACATGTGTTACAATTAAGGGAATTATCTATAATATTGCAACTTCATCTTCAATTTTTCCCATTTTATCTTTTATACTGTCAGCATCTTCTTTAACTTTATAGAATGAAAATTTGACTTCATGCTTAAAGTCTTTTATTTCATCAGAAATTGCCCACATTTTTAATAGTAATGTTAGCAGAGATGCCAAAAGGATTGAAATATCTGAAGGGCTATTGCCAAATATGCGCCAGAGCACTAGGATGATAACTATTATTAATAAAATCCAGAAGAGCAGATTTAATATGTCTTTTCTTTTCATGAAGCTTTAGAGAGATTTGCTTTTAATTATTTTTCCATAAGTTCAAAAATTGCATTTTCTCGTTTTGCTTTCTGTTTTATTTGTTCAAGAGCTGAAAGAATTTTTTTATTGGCTTCTTTGAAATCCTTTGCTTGTATTTCTATGGAGAATTTAGACGAGCCAAGGTATTTTATCCTTGCAGGAATTTCTAAAAGAATTTTCTTCATTATAGACAGCCCTGCTGGAGAAGAAGACGACAGCTTGAATGTCTTTTTTACTATTTTTTCTTTTTCCAGCTTTTCAGTAAATATCTTTGATAATTTTTCAATTTCTTCATTTGTAAAAAACTTTTTTAAAAGAGCCGGATTTTCCCTTGTCTGCTCGAAAAAATCTATCAAACCATATTCTTTTTTTATTTTGCCGATTATAGATTCTGGATTTTTTAGTATGGCTTTTAGCATATTTGTAATGTTCCTTTCTTTTTTATATTGCTGAAGAACAGACTCTCTTTCTTTTCCTGTTACTCGCCTTAGACTCAGCTGAATATTGCCATTTTCGATATTGAGGATTTTGCATACTAATTTTCTGTTTGGAGCGACATAATCTCTTAGATTTCTGATTCTTCCAGCCGCCACTTCTGATAAAACCATTGAGCCTTCGCCGTTTCCTTCAATGTTCACGAATACAGTTGTTTTTTCTATTTTCTTTACAGTGCATAAAACTAATGCACCTTCGTTTAACTCCATATTTGTCTTACAGGCGCCTTAATTTTTGCCTTGCCCCCTGTTGTTTCCAGTAATAGGCGATTACATTTAGAGCATTTTATCGGACTTGAGGATTTCCCAAAGATAATTTTTTCAGAATTGCATCTGGGGCAACTGATTTTTAGGAATTTGCTTTTGGACTTTTTCATTTTTTTGTATAGAGGAAGGGGTTTTAAATGCTTTCTATGTTGCATAAATTTAAATATTATTTCTTATTATATAATTAAAATGTATCTTAAAAAATATGGTGTAAGAGGTGTTTTACTATTAATTATTAGTATTATTTTTTAGTTATCGCCTATTTCACCTCTTATTCTAACAAGTTGGATAATTTATAAGAATTATTTATTTAATTCCTTCAATAGGAATCGTATTATTGGGATTTTTGAATTACAAAATTGCGAGATTAATTCTTTTAGGAATTTTTATGCTAATGTGGGTAATGTTGACCCTACCTATTTTATTCTAATTCATAGCCTCTCTAAATATTTATACTTTTATTAATTCTATATCAAGAACCTTTTTTAATTCGGAGATAAATTGGGTTTCTTTTTCTTTTTCTATTAGACAGCCTGCTGCGTTAGGATGGCCGCCAACTTCTCCCCCTATTGGAAGGATTGCTTTTGCAAGTATCTCGCGGACATTCCTACCTTCTTTTCCAACTATTCTCGCAGAGACTTTTATTTTGTTTTCATTATATGCGAGGGCTATTATGATTGTTCCTTCTGAATAAAATGGGGAATGGGAAATTATAGAAGCAGTTGTTCCAATTATCGTATCCTTGATGTTATTTTTTGCGTTTATGATTGTATAATTCTTGCCTGATATTTTTTCTGCTTCCTGGAAGTATTTTAAGGCGGATATAAGATGTTGCTTGTATTCCCGATATATTTTTTCTGCATCTTCTTTATAGGATTTGTTGCCCAGACAGAAACCCAAAGCAACATGGGGATGGCCCATTCTGCTGCACGCGTTTATCAAAGCAGATAATTCGCGCGCATCTTCCAATTTATTATGGAATCTTAGCAAATAGATATTTCCTATTAAACTTGAGATATTAATCTTTCCCGCGCTTTTCAGCATAATTGCTGTTGTCAAGTTTGACATTTCTTCTTCTGTCAATTCGTAGAGAGCTTTGTAAGAACCATTGTTTTTTGGGATGTTTGCGTCTTTGAGAACTTCTAGCACGCCCTGATACGAGCCCGTTACATTTGGGATGTAAGGGCTTGAGGAGTATTCCAATACTTTGTTGATAGCGCGCGTTGAGGGATAGATTAAAAGACCCTTTTTTACAATTGCATTTGAATCCTTGATTATTTCGTCATAAACTTTTCCTATATTTTGGTCGTGAGCATCGCCGACCATTCCTATGACTGCGAGATTTGACAAGTCTATATTTTCGCTGGAGAGGGATTTAGCTATGAGATACGAAAGCGCTGCTGAAGAAATTGACTCTTTTTTCTCCAATAGAGGATTCAGCATGAATATATTCTGCGGAATGTTTTGATTTATTTCGTGATGGTCTATTATTATAATGTCTGTATTTTTATTTTTTAGATGATTTAAACTAGATGATGCGAGATCTAGAAAGATGAGGGAATAATCGTCTGAAAGAATTTTTATAAAATCCTCATCTAAGGACTTGATTATCTGCAAAGAGAATTTTATATTTGCCCTTTGAAGCGCGCGCGAGAAGATGGCTGCTGATGTGATGCCGTCCGTGTCAAAATGGCTGATGATTTTTATCGGCTTTTTTTCTGAATACGACTTTATCCTTTCTATCAATTCTTTTATTTTGCGCTGCATTCTCTTTTTTTATTGAACTTTAGCTAGACGATACTGGAGCCAGAGCTTTTCTGCAAGTGATTTTTTTGCGGTATAATCGTGCTTATGCCTTATCATGTGTGTTTTGATCTTTTCTATTCTTTTTGCAATTATATCGCTTTCTTTTACATATTTTATTTTCTTGTCTTTTAGTATTTGAGTGATTTTTTTGCCTAAGAGTCTTGTTTTTGGGATTGCATATTTATCTCTTAGGACAATGCCTATTTTTGCAGGCGTTGTGTCTTGCGCCGCTAATTCAATTATTATCTTTTCCAATTCTTCTGGCCTTGTCTTAATCCAGCTCGGTTTTTCAGTTTTTTCTTCTATTTTTTCTTTTTGCATCTTTTTATTTTGTTAGGAGAGGTTAAAAAGGTTGTGGTTTTTCTTTTTGACAAAGTGAAGATTTAAAAAGCACATGATGAATTATTAAATTATGAAACTGCCTAAAGAAGTCAGGAGGTATTGCCCTTATTGCAGGGAGCATAATTTGCATAGTGTGGATAGTGCAAAGCAGAAATCAAGAAGCTCTTCGCATCCTTTGTCAAGGGGCTCTCCAACAAGAGTTAAGGCAAGAAGCCTGCATGGGTTGGGAAACTGGGGAAAGCTTTCTAAGAAGGGAGCAAAGGACAGGAAGATGAAGACTAAGGTTACAAAGAGAATTACGATAATTTATAAATGCAAGAAATGTGGGAAGGTTCATAATATCAAGAAAGCAATTCGTTCTGGAAGAATTGAAATAGGGGAGAAGGTGGCTAAATAATATAAGTAAAATGGCGGGAACGAATATAAAGAAAAGCGCGAAAAAGGGTTTTTATGACGTAGAGGCGCCTATGACTGCTGTTGAGATTTCATTATACGGAAGCTCTGCAGAAGAGTTCGATGGGAAGATAGTTAAATTAGATTTGACGAAAAGCTTGCGAGGAAGAAGCGTTGAATTGAGGATGAAGGTTAAGAATGATAACGGAATTCTTAGAACAACGCCTATAAGCGCGAATTTAGTCGGCTCATATATTAGAAGAGCGATGAGGAGGGGAAGCGATTATGTTGAGGATTCTTTTTCTGCAGAATGCGTGGACGCTCTTGTTAGAGTCAAGCCGTTTTTAATCACTAGAATGAAGGTTTCGCGGGCAATACAAAAGGCATTGCGCGAGACAGCCAAGAAATATGTTGTTGATTATGTTAAAATACGCAGCGTGAAAGAGCTTTTTTCTGATGTCATAGCCAATAAACTGCAGAAAGGAATGTCTATTAAATTAAAGAAAATTTATCCGTTGGCATTTTGCGAAATTAGGGCTTTTGAAGTCCTGGGAGATAAAACTTTAGTGGAAGATGCGGGGAAGAATGAGATGATTGCTGGCGAAATTAGTTGAGTTTGAGGACGATAGCCCCACCCGGATTCGAACCGGGGTTTCGAGCGCCAAAGGCTCGCGTCCTTGACCACTAGACTATGGGGCTATAATACAGAGCATTTTGATAAGTTTATAAGAGTTATGTTTTAAGAGGCTATGTGTAAAAATTAATGCTTCTTGAGTAGCTTATCGAGGAGTATAAGCTG
>CAZNQS010000030.1:0-12387 GCA_964575515.1 Candidatus Woesearchaeota archaeon
GCCTGAACAAACCCAGTCATCTAAGACTAAAACTGTTGGCTTCTTCTTAATCTTTCTAGGCAATAATCTTCTTATGCCAGTTGCTCTTTCATATTCTGTTTGTTGTAAAATCTCATCTACTAATGGTTGTAAGTGTTGTTCAGTTGCTTCTTGTGTATTACTCTTACTAAACCTTCTAAATCTAATTGTTCCATCTGTAGTTGGGAATCTTCCATATAATCTATTATGCAACCTAAACACAGCAAGTCCTAATAATCTTGCTCCCCTATCACTCGCCACTATATAATCTGGCTGTGTTTGATGGATATATTCTACAATAGGCAAGGCAAATTCCCCAATATTATCAGCAGTAATTGAAGCAGAATCTCTAAGAGTTAAGTTAAGACCTAATGGAGAAGTTTGTATAGAATTAAACTTATTACTTAATATGCTTGGAATTTTATAATTTTCATAAATATTTTTAAATAATTCTTCATTTTTAGTCTTAATGATTTTGTTTATGTTCTTATATTTATTATAATTATATTCTTCTTTAATGATATTTTCAATTGGTTTATTTAAATAATTAGACAACAAATCTGTAGAACTCCCTAAGTCTTTTAATCCTTCATGTTCTCTTTCCCTCTTATCTTCTCTTTCTCTTCCTAAGTCAATTCCTAAATCTCTATATTTTTGTTTTAATCTTTCATCTTCAGCAAGTAAGTTACTATTGATGGAATTAAGTACTATAGAATAATCTGGCAAATCTTTTTTTGGCTTTTTCTTTTTACCAAAATCAAATAGGTCTTCATTTACTTTTTTGAATAAATCTTCTAAATTTGTCATTTTTGAACTTCTCCCCCATATTTAGATAAGCCTTCATTTGATAAATAATTTACTATATCTGTTATTGAATTAAAAGGTCTAATCAAATTCCTGTCTATATCCAAGGGTATGTTAATTTCTCCTCTCTTCACTTTAGAGATAACTTCAGCAGCCCCACCTGAATTTTGTAAACAAACAACGGGTTTTCCTAAAAATAAACCCTTTAGCGCTTCATCAATTGTTCCGTAGGCCCCATTTACTAAAACTAATAAGTCAGCTACAGCACCAACATAGGATCTTCTTTCTTCCATATCGCTTCCAACTCTCTCAACCCTCAAAACTCCATTCTTTGTTTTTTCAGCTAATCTAAAGTATTCTTGTGGTGGCTCAAGTTCTATATTGGGAAATAATACAAAAAATTTATCTTCAGCACTATTTTCTACACAATAATCAACTATTCCTCTATAAATATCAATACCCACACCAGATACTCCTCCTGTAAATAAACTGCCTCTTTTATCTACAACCTCCCTAAGTTCATAACCCAATCTATAAGCATCGTCACTATCATAATCAGGCAAGGGAGATGTAGCTCCGATTATTCCGATTATAGGGCGTTCGTACTTGTTTGTTATTTCTTCTAATTTCATGTTTGAACAACCTCCTCCAACCTTTTTATAACTTCTCTTGATGGAATATTCTGAATATTTTGATCACTGTTAAATCTGGAGATTACATAGCCCTGATTATTATATGGTGCGTATTTTATTGGAGATGTTGGTCCATAAAGACCTATTACCCTTGCTCCAGATGCATCAGCAACATGTAGTATTCCTGTGTCTGGACTTACAACAGATTTCGCTTTCAAAGCTAAACGTCCAAAGTTTTCTAAATCAAATGAATATCCTTCTCTTAAGACAGTGTTTAATACTCTTCTTTCATTATCCTGAACTCTTAAAGCTCTGTCAAATGAATCTTTGTCTCCTACTAAAACAACATTAAAATCATTGTCTAAACACCAAGAAGCTGTTTCAATGTAACCTTTATCGCTCCAAACTTTTCTACCTAAACTTGCTCCTAAATTTAAAACCACATAAGGTTTATCACTTTCCAATTTCCATCCAGAACTTAAAGTTGTATCTTTTTCTTTGTCAATATCTAAGTCAAAACTCATTATTCTTGGAATGCCTAAATAATCAACAAATCCTAAAAATCTATCAACCATGTGTGAGCTGTTTTTATTAACCACGGAATTTATTAAATCTGTTTCGCAGATTTGCGTATCACAATCAATTCCGTCAATAGTAAATTCCTTTGGAATTAAAGCTAAATCAAATTCCTCCCCAAGAAGATATTTATCATAAATTAATTTTTCTAATCTATACTTTTCCTTTGTGTCTCCACTAACAGAAGCTTGCCATCTATCTCTTGCTAATGGGTCTTGCGATGGTTTAGGTAAATATCTCTGGGTTTTTCTTAGAAATCCTACCAAATCTAAAACATTTTGTTTATCACTTGGGATAGGCACATATATTTGTGCACTTGGATAGGCCCCTCTTAAAGAATGTAATAATGGTAATGAAAACATAATATCCCCTATTCCTCTTGGCGGAGCATACAATATTTTTCTAACGTCTTTACTCTCCATTTTGTATTGGGACCTCCAAAACCTTAATATTGACTTCTACTATTGTTTTTGGTTTCAGCTCCTCTTTTAGGAGTTTAGGGATAACTATAATTGAATTATTCCCATGTTTTGCTATTTTCTTCCTTATGGTGTATTCTTTTGCCATTTTGTAATAAAATTACAATTTTTATCTAATAAGATGTAATATTTTGGTATTTAAAGCTTTCTATTTTTACTACTTTAAAATTAAAATTATCCTTATAACTTCACCAACCGCCAACATTACAATACAAATATATAGTAATGTTTAAATAAAAATTATTATTGGGATTAGAATGAAATATGTTATTGGTATGATTGCTATATTGGCTGTTATTTTGGCTTCTATTTTTGTTTATGCCGCTGGAAGCAGCACAATTCCATCGCAACCTACTCCTACGCCAACCATTTCTGATAAAGCAATGGAAAAAAAGGATTGCGAGACTATTGCAATGAGAATAGAGCGCATTAAGTGCAGGCTTCAAAATAAAACTGAAGAGGGAGAGAATATTGATTATGAGGCCAGAATCCCTGAAGCATGCAAAACATTAAGAAATCCAACTGCTTGCATTGCGCTTTATAAAAATGTGCAAGCGAGAAGATGTTATGACATGGAAGGAAGGGACAAGGATAAATGCTTTAAAGAAACTGCTGGAATAAGAAGCAACTTTAGCGGATTAATTCCAGAAGAAAGAGCGCAAAAAGCCAGAGAATATTTAGTATTCTTATTGTATGAATTTGAGGAGAGAATTGAGGACGACAATAAAAAAGGACTGATTAGCGATGATTCTGCTGCAGAGATTATAGAACTAATTACGCAAATAAAAGAGGATATTTTAAGCGGGAAGAATAGAGTAGAGATAATGCCAAAGTTTAATGAGCTAAAACAAAAGATTAGGGCTGTCAGGAGTTGATAATGAAAAAAATAATATTAATAGTTATAGTTATTATTGCATTGATAATAATTGGGATTTTTATATTTAGTTTTAATGGAAAGAATGCTGGAAATGGAGAGGGGGCGCAAAAACAGATTGCGGCGGGAGAGCCAACACAAGATTATGCAAATCTGCAGACTGATAATGATATATTTAATGCGATTGACGAAAGTTTAAAATTCTTGGATTAAACAATCTTTATATACCTAATTTCTCTTTTTTTATTATGAAAGAGAGGTTATCCTTTCATGACCAGATTCAGAGGAACAAGCTGAAATCTATTTTTCTAATGATAATTATTTTCATTTTCTTCATTGTCCTTGGATATTTGATTTCCCTTGCTATCGATCCATCGTATTTCTTTTTTATCATGATATTGGCTGTTATTTTCTCTTTGTCTTATACTATTATTGGATATTATAATTCTGACAAAATCGCTTTGGCTTCTGTGAATGCGAAACCTGCCTCCAGAGAAGAGCATAGAATGCTGTTTCATGCTGTTGAATCAATGGCGATTGCTTCCGGGCTGCCTGTTCCGAGAATATATGTCATGGAATCAAATCAGATAAACGCTTTTGCTTCTGGAAGAGACCCGCGGCATGCGGTGATTTGCGTAACAACCGGCTTAATGGAGAAATTGAACAAGCAGGAATTAGAGGGAGTGATAGCACACGAGATTTCGCATATAGCAAATTTTGACATTAGATTCATGACATTGACTGCTATTTTAGTCGGAATGATTGCAATTGTTGCGCAGATTTTTCTTAGAGGTATGCATTTTTCAAGCGGGAGGAAAAATTCCAAGACTCAACTAATGATAATTATAATGGCTATTGTAGCAGCCATATTAGCGCCTATTTTAGTTCAATTAATTTCCTTTGCCATATCAAGAAAAAGGGAATTTACAGCTGACGCAACTGCTGTCAAATTTACTAGATACTCTGCCGGCTTGAAATCTGCGCTTGAGAAGATAAAGCATGAGCATTTTTCACATGAGGAAAGAGGCAGATATTCTGCCGCGACAGCGCCGTTGTTTATTTCTGATCCTTTCAAGAAAAAGATACAAGGATTGTTTTCTACGCATCCGAATATTGATGAGAGGATAAGAAGACTGGCGAGTATGTGAGCGTAATTCTTGATGTATAGTTGTTAATTCCATAGTAGGAACATTTAAAAATAACCTATTGTGATATTATTTATAGATAAATAGCATTATAATATTAGAAAAATGGCAGACCAGAAAAATGGGAGAAATCAGTATTTAACTGAGCAAGAAGGAGAACTATATTCCCGACTTCAAGAACTGCTAAATGAATCATCGAGAACGTTCGCATTTACACTTGAAAAACTTCCCAGGAATCTTTATATGTGGCTTGGCGCAGCTTATTTAGGGGCAAGAATAATTGACGAAGTTGAAGATAGTTATCTGGCAGATAGCGATAAAAAGCATTTAATGAAAAGAATTCCAGGAGTTTTACGGGGCGGGGCTAAAGAAGAGATATCAAGTCTTGAAATGCTGTTAGTTGGATCAAAACAGGATAAACCTGCAGGATACAAAGAACTTCTTAGTAATATTGGATTTGTTCAAAAGGTGTTGAGTGAGTTTCCATCTGCTGTGCAGGATATAATAAGAAGATATTATGATGAAATGGCTGACGGCCTTTCTAATCCAGGAGTTCAAAATATTCAAACTCTCGAGGACCATCATAATTACTGCCATTATGCTGCTGGCGTAATAGGATATATGGTTAGCAAGATTACAAGAGAAGCTGGATATTTTGACGATGAAAATATTAAAAGAGTTATGCCTAATCCTTCAAATAGGGCTCTCGGAGTTAATTCGGCGCATGATTTTGGGATTGGACTTCAATTAACAAATGACATTCGTGATTTGCAAAAAGATGCTGAACAAGGAATATTCAGATATCCTCGGGAGTTGGTTGAAAAACAAAGCTTAGATTATAATAGATTGGTAAGTTTAAAAGAAAGTGATAAAGAAGAATTAGATAGGGCTTATAATAATATTCTAAAGCCACAGATAGAAGACGCAAAAAAATATATTATTTCTGCAAATAGGTGGATTGAAGAGCTTCCATTTAATCCTGCCGGATTGAGACAGGCATGGGGAGATACACTAGCAATGAGTGCCGCTACATTAAGAGCTATAAATACCCCTAAATTTTTTTATGATGAAAATTATCGTAAAATTTCCAGAGAAGAAGTTGCATCTATTGATGCAAAGGTTCTTGAATTAACACAATCTAAAAAGGGCCTGCTTCCATTCTTTGAGCATCTTTTTGAAAGAGATGTCTCTTCTTATACTGCATAACATGAAAAATTTTAATGAGGGGTGCTACGAATTGTTGAAAAAAATACCAAGGGGTAAGGTTACAACATATAAGGAGATTGCGCGAGCTTTAGGAACAAAAGGATACAGGGCTGTTGGGCAGATATTAAAGAAAAATACAAATCCTAACGAGATTCCGTGCTTTAAAGTTGTCAGGAGTGACGGAAATATCGGAGGATACTGTGGCTCTATGAACAAAACAGAAGAAAAAATAGGGAAATTAAAATCTGATGGGATAATTGTTAATAACGGTAAGATTGATTTGAATAGATATATGTATAAATTTTAATAGATTGTATATGACATCAGGCAACCCTTTCGGATCACCTGGGATTATGTTAATAAATCTAGAATATAGAGATTTATAAGATTTTGGTTGTGTTTTAATTTTAGGGTTGGGCTCGTTATTTTATCATAGTAATTCTAAAGTAGTTAATACCGAAAGATTTATAATATATCAATAAGTTTATTAGATATGGGAGAATTAAGGAAACCAAAGATCAATGAAGAAAAGTTAGAAACTTTATCAAGAATTAAGGACTTAAGAAGTGCTTTAGAATTAATGGTTGATTTACAAGCTAACCATATTTTCTTAGAAGAAAAGGTAGTAAGAGAATACGATAAAAAAACAGGGAAACCAGTAAAATATGCTTGGGAACCATATAAACCATTTGGGACTGATTTTACATTTGGAGGAGGATATCATGGTGCAGATGTAAAAGTTCATTTAACTGATAATGTAATAGATGAAATAAAAAAAGGTCCTGTTTGTTTTGATAGAGAGGGTAAAAGATATGTTGCAAAATTTGAAATGAGAGATCATAGTGGTTCAGATAAAGATGGTCCTATTTATTGTGTAGAACATCTTGTGTATTTAAGCGAGGTACGAAATCTTTAGAGCCCAACCATAAGAAAAATTTGGGCGAGCAAAACGAACCTCTTATCGTTTGTTAGATGAAGTGCGAAACATTTCATGATTTTTTGTATCAGTTAATCATATAAACACTTACATCCTAATTACTTTATGAAGGTTGTATTTTCTGATCATGCTAAAAAGAGGATTAGAGAAAGAGGTATCTAGGACTGGGAAATTGAACATTTGCTTAAACATCCCTCTTATATCAAGAAATCATTTGATGAAAGAAGAATTGTGGTTGGAGAGATTAAAGATAGAAAACTAAAAATTATATACACTGAAGAAGAAAGTTATATAAAGGTTATCAGTGTTATGTTTTTATGAAATTTGAATATGATAAAGAAGCAGATGCAGCATATATTTATTTAGAAGATTCTATAGCCAAAGGTGAAGCTGAAAAAACAATAGAGTTAAATGATAACATTATTGTAGATTTTGATAAAAATGGGAAATTATTAGGAATTGAGATTTTAAGCGCAAGCAAAGTGCTAAATCAAAAGTCACTTGTTGAAGCACAATCAATTTGAGTTTTTTGGTTCGATAAGAGAAGTTTTTTCATATTAATTATCAAGGCCAATATCCCAAAATAACATCAACTGAAAAGTTTCCTGCTCCCAAAAACGCAAGGGCAATTGCTGCTCCTAATAAAGTTAAGTCAAATTCCCAGCCCATTGTATTTTGAGAGGAGAATGGTATTTTCCATTGAATTATTTTCTTGTAAACTGCTCCGAGCATTACAATAGCCAAGACAATGCCTGCGATTTCTGTATACGAGCCAATAATCATGCCTATTGCCGATAGCGTCTCAAGTATTCCTATTACTATCATGAAGCCGCCCATTTTTCCCCAAAGCTTTGGCAAGCCATGATAAAGAAAGATTATGCCTAAAAATAATCGTAATATTAATAATCCATAATCTTCCAAACCGTTAAATATTAACATTTTATTTTAACTCTATTTTATTATAATGCGAGCTCAATCCTAATTTCTTCAGTTGTTGTTGCTCCTTTTTTAAGCGCACTGGCGATTGCAGTAACCGCATCGTAGGATTGAGTTATTGAATTTGCGCCAATTACTACGACGCCATCAGCTTCTGGCAAGCTTGCTCCTGAACAAGCCTCTCCAACTATTGCAATAACATTATCTACATTGACTAGTTTATTTACTGCATCTGCTGCTTCTTCGTTGCTGCATTTTGAATCTTCATATATAATCTTAATATTTTTCAAGCCAGAATCTTCCAAAGCCCTTTCAGCTCCTTCTTTTATGCCTTCTCCGTATGATGTACCAGTTAAAGGAGCAATAAGCCCTATTTTTGCCATAGAGTCTACTGTTATATCTTCTGAAACTACCCGCCCTGTGATGCCAGTATAACTATATGCCACAATAAATACCACAATAATTAACAAGCCTATAATAATCCAGAATTTTCTAATATCACCCATTTTTAGTAGAAGAAGATAAGATATTTAAATTCTTCTATAATGATTAAGATGATGGGTGTAAAAATAAGCTCTGGCTTGCAAATGTATCGTTTAAAAAATTCTAACTTAGAGGTATTTCTTGTTCATCCTGGCGGACCTTTTTGGAAGAATAAAGACGAAGGGGCGTGGAGCATTCCAAAGGGAGAAGTTGAGCAAGATGAAGAATTATTGGAGACTGCAAAAAGAGAATTTAAGGAAGAAATTGGATTTGAGCCGAATGCGAAAGAATTTATTTATTTAGGGTGTATAAAACAAAAAGCGGGAAAGACTGTTTATTGTTGGGCATTTCAATCTGATTTTTTAGGATTATTACCTCAAAATTTTATATCTGTAGAATATCCTCCTAAATCTAGGAAATTTATTAAAATCCCTGAAATAGACAGGGCTCAATTTTTTTCTGTTGATACTGCAAAGAAGAAAATCAATTCTGCGCAAAAAGAATTTATTGATAGATTAGAAAAAATATTAAAAGAAAATAAAAATAATGATTAAGATGAAAACATACACAGAATATATTATAATGCATACTAAAAAAAGAAAAGAGGTTCTAAATATTACTTCTCGAATTTCCGAAGCTATCGGGAAATCTGGGATAAAGGAAGGAATATGTTTAGTTAATCCTATGCATATTACTTCTTCTATTTTTATTAATGACGAAGAAGAGGGCTTGAAAGAGGATTTTTTTAAATGGCTGGAGAAACTTGCTCCTGAGCAAGAAAATTATAAACATAATCTAACAGGAGAGGATAATGCATATGCTCATTTATGGAGAACTATCATGGGAAGAGAGAGTGTTGTTGCTGTTACAAATGGTAAATTAGACTTGGGCACTTGGGAACAGATTTTTTATGGAGAATTTGATGGACAGAGGAATAAAAGAATTTTGATAAAGATTTTAGGAGAATGAATATGGAAATTTCAACAAAACTCTTGCATCAATCTTTTTTCATTGCCGAGGATTCTTTTCAATTCTTCCAGCTCTTTTTGAGCGTAATTATTGCCCTGCGCGTCTGTAAATGACTCGCGCTTTCCGCAATACCAATCTATTCCGTCTGGGCCGAGTTTTGCTAATAACGAACTTGCCTCTGCAAACGGCATTGCTCCTTCATCTATATCATCCGGGCTTAAGGCAATTGATGGAAAAAAAGACAGATATATTGCTATAAGTATAACTATTACGAAAACGCCTAAGAAAATAGCAGGCACATTAAATATCTGTTTTTTTGAATAGATATTTTTCTTTTTCATTGATATTATATCACTTATTTCATTTAAATAGTTTATTATCTTTGCGCATTGAAATCTCCTATATTTCATCTTTGAGCCCTTAATTAAAAATTAATTATTATAATTTAGTATATAAAAGATTAAAAATACTAAGTGAAATGTAAATAAAATGAAACTTGAAGAAAAAACAAAAATTAGAGAATTTTATCAACAATTTGATGATTTAGATTCTCAAATTGAAGAATTAGATATAAAAATACAAAATAGAAATAATTTAGAGAGAAGTCTTAACACGAAAAGGTTTATGCAACAAGTTTTAACTGGTTTGGAAGAAACTAAAAAACAAGAGGATCCTGGAAAGTGTGGGCGCGCATTTTATTTTGTTGCAGGAATTACTCAAAATGATATTGTAGAATCTGATAGGCCATCTATTTATAAGCCTTGTCCAGAATGCGGGAAACTACAGCCTATTTTAATGTGGTATGAACAAACTTTTGATTCACCTGATGGAGATGTATGGGAAAAAGAAGCATTTATTATGTGCAGAGATGGAGTTTATAAATTAGCACATGTTGCTAATGATCATAGATTTTAAATGGTTATTTTTAAGAAATTATGGAAATTCTCCTCACATGTTCTCATTAAATATAAATTTTGTTTTAAGTTTTTATTCTCTTTATTAATCGACAAAACATTATTCTCTGTTTTTCTGCCTGTTTAGAAATCTCTGGACAAAATCTTCGTAGTTTGTGCGGTTTGCAAGCTTTTGAAGGCGCCAGTAGCTTGTCCCCTCAAGTTTCTCAACTTTTAATTTTCCTAAAAACTTTCTATTGACCTGCTCTGACAATAAAACAAACCCCTTGGAGTAATCTGCAACACGCTTTGCAATTGCTATTGTATTGTCTAAAGAGACAAATTTTAATCTCCCTTCTTTTGACTCAACAGCCATACTGCCTGAATGGACTCCTATGCCAAAATCTATTTTATTGGCAGAGACTTTATTGTGGTTCTGCATGATTAATTCTATGTCTTTTGCTACATTAAGAGCTTTAATATCATTCTCGCTGCTTCTAGTGACAGAAGGAATAAAAATTATTATCCTGTAATCGTTGTCTACGTATATCTTGGCTCTTGCTGCCTTGGCTTGCAGGAGGGCCTTGTCTATATCCTCCAGGGGATTGCCAACGCCTATTATCCTTTGAAGAGCAGATATATTTCTTATCTTTAATGCTATAATTGAAGCTTCCTCTTTTGAGCCGCTGTTTATAACGCTTGATATTGTGGGCGCTGATATTGTAGATGTAACTGTCCTCATTGAGGGAGTAATTATCTTGGGGGCTTTTCCCATATATCTTCTCCTTATAATTTTTCTAATCAGTACAAGGATGACTATGAGCAATATTACAATTAGGAGCGTCCAGAGCCATACGCCTGCGCTGCCGAAAAGCAGACCCTTGACTTCATTTACGCCAATTGCATTCCCTGTCAAAAACATCTTGCCCAGATTTTGCAGATTTTTGCCGTCGTTAATCTTAATGTCGTATTCTCCGTCCGGGGCTTCCAATTCAAATCTTATGCTTTCTCCTGTTTCAAGAGCAATATTTCTCACTTGTGATTTATCTCCTATTGTAATTTCTAATGGACCTTTGTAGGGAATATTGCCTGCATTGGTAACCACTAACATTCCATTTTCTATAGTTGAGGAAATTTTTGTAAATTCTTCAATGAAAAAAGTCTTTTTTATCTCAAAAGTTTCATATCTAGCCTGCGCCTCCCAAAAGCCGGGAGTGAAATTAGACTCAACATAGAGGGGATTTAATTCGCTTGCTTTCAACAACCTTTGCAGGAAAATGCTTTTGTCTGGCTTGTAGATAGTGACTTCTACATCGCCTTCGCCGTAATTGCCTGCCTGATCATACAATAGGGGAATGTAGTAAAATTCAGATTCTGGCTTTACAGAACTTGCGCTTAATGTAATGTCAATGTCTCTTATAACCTGGCTTATTCTTATCTGATTAGATGCTGCTCCAGAGCTCATTATAATACCGTTTCTATCCTGATCAAACGCATAGACATTGATGCTGTAAATTCCTGGAGGCGCGTTTTCTGGAATTTGAAAGCTTGCCGAATAAAACCCATCCATTACCTCTACATTGAACGAGCCTAAGATAATCGTCTGATTGACAGGCGCCTTGGTCTCTTCTGCTGTTTCTTGTTGTTCTTCATTTTCTTCAACTTCTGTTTCATTTGATTCTGTTTCTTCGGCTTCTTCGGTTTCTGAAGATGTTTCATTTAGAGATTCTTCTGTTTCGTTAGATGCTTGAATTGTCTCATTTTCTGCTGTTTCATTTGGAGACTCTTCAGAATTTGAAATTGAAGGAATTTTTACATCTATTCCTTCTATGACAATGTCTGCAAATCCGTTTAATGGCTCTCTGTTTTCCTTAATTATTCGCCCTGAAACATTTATAACATCACCTGGGGAAAAGAGTGCATCGTTAAGAGCGACTTCTACAATTGCTTTCCTGCTGACTTTAAACAGCTGGCTTCTGGCCTCTCCGCTTCCGTATAATGCTCTTACGAAACATTCCCCACTTATATCGCCGACTATGCTGTTGTCCAAGATTGACTTAACGCTAATAATATTCTCCTCTCCTGCATTAATTGATTCTATGCTCTTGTATGCTTCTATTTCGTTAAAGCCGCATATTAAATAGGCTGTGAAAAATCCAGCTGTATCAACGCTTGAGCTTATTGTCACATTTGCTATTACTTTGTCTCCTACATTGTATAAAGACTGCAAATCTGCTATGTAGATTTCTGCCGATATTACTGGGATTACTAAACCTAATAATAAAACTGAAAATAATAGCTTAAATGTGCCTCTTTTCATGCTTATAGCAGAGAATTTTTATATTTAAATGTTGTTGCACGAGGTTCCGTTAAATTAAAGGGTGATATTTTTTCTTAAGCAAAAATATCTTATCTTGATTGAATTAATATAGGAA
>CAZNQS010000031.1:0-10764 GCA_964575515.1 Candidatus Woesearchaeota archaeon
TAAATATATCTTATTCTTTATAAATTTTTGTCCTTTATAAATTATTCTATTCTTCAAAATATATCGCTATTAAAATTACTAATAAGGAAGAATTTAAAAGCTCTTATAAAGAAATAGAAAAATGAATGAAATTAATTCAGGCAAAGTATTTGATTATTCAAGAAATTATTTTTTAAACCAAGATGAAGTAAAAAAATTCCTGGATTATTATTTTACAGACAAAGAAATAAAGAATAAACTTGTACTGGATGCTGGCTGCAGAGTCGGGGATTATTCAATAGGGTTAATAAAAAAGGGAGCGAAAAAAGTTATTGGAGTAGACTTAAGCAAAGAATGCATAAAAATAGCAAAAAGAAAATATTCTGGTAATAAAAGATTAAATTTCAGAGCGGGAGATGTCACAAATCTAAAAATATTCAAAGATTCTGCATTTGACATAACTCTTTGTGTGGGGACTATTTTTTATCTTCCCTCAGATAAAATGAAAAAAGCATTAAATGAATTTATAAGGGTTACAAAACCAAACGGCATAATCTTGGTTTTATTTCATAAAGAAAAGGGACTAATAGGAAATAGTGCAAGATTCTTAGCAAACAATCTTCCGCTGAATTTATATTTATTTTTAATCAACAATTTTGCATCTTTATTAAAGCCTCTTGCAGAAATGTTTATAGGAAGGAAAGTCAATCTTAATTATTTTAAATACGACATTCTCTTAAGTCTAAGGGGTATCTATTTTGGCATTCCAATAAAAATACCAGAAAAATTCAGAGTCAAAACGCTAACATGCGAGCATTGCTCTGAAAAAACAACAACAAGCTATAAAATTAAAATTCCGCAAAATAAAAAGATATTCAATTAACGCCCTTTCCTATCTTAAAATATTTTATTTCTTTTGGAATTAGATCAGTATTAATATTGCTCCATGCGTCTATAATAAAAGCGGGCTTTTTTATTTTCTCAGCTATATGCTCAAGTTCAAGATTCATTATATTCGGATGATTTGTCAGGAATAAAATTATATTAGAGCCTTCTATTGCCTCTCCTAATGAGCCGGACAATTCATAATCCATGAAATGTTTCACAAGAGGATCATATAACTTGACAGAATCTAAATGTATCTCTTCATTCTTAAGAGTTTCCAGAATTTTTAAGGCGGGCGAGCCTCTTAAATCATCTGTTTCAGGAAACCCCTTAAATGCAAGCCCTATAATAGCCAGATTGATTTTCTCTAAATTGTTTTTTAATATGTGATTTTTTACCATTTCTGCTATTCTTAAAGTAGAATATTTATTTTGTTTTATACAGCCCTCTACAACAGGCACTGGAACGCCATGTTTCAATGCCATATGTCTGAATATCTGAGGATCCTTTGACAAGCAAGGCCCATCTGCTCCTAATCCAGGCTTGAAAATCATAGTTCTGGAATAAGAATTATTCACCGTAGATACTATTTCGTTAGCATCCAAATTTAGTTTTTCGCACAACATACCTAATTCGTTTGCAAATGCAATATTTGTAGCCCGATAAAGATTATCAACTAACTTGCACATCTCTGCAACTTTTATGCTGGAAACAATTGTTGTTTTTCCACCTAATTTTTTCATTATTCTCTCTGCTCTCAAGGCGCTTTCTTCATTTATACCCCCTATTATCTTTGGCAAATTGTATATCTCATGCAAAGCCAATCCTTCTATCGTCCTTTCAGGACAGAATACGAGATAAAAATCCTCCCCCGCCCTTAATCCAGAAACTTTCTCTAATCCAGGCTTTACATGTTCTTCAGTTGTCCCAACAACAACAGTTGATTTTAAAATTATTACCTGCCCTCTTCTTAAATTTTTTCCAATGCCATTCATGCAAGAATCTATTTGGCTGTAATCCGGCTCTCCTTCATCTTTTAAAGGCGTTCCAACAGTGACAAAAATAGCATCTGCATTTTGCATGGCATAAGAACTCTCGTTCGTATATTCAATTCTGTTCTTATTTTTCTCTAATGTCTCTTTTAATCCAGGCTCGTAAATAGGAACTTCTCCATTTTTCAGCATGGCAATCTTTTTTTCGTCAATATCTACTCCTATTACTTTGTATCCAACATGCGCCAATGCAGCTGTAAAAGGCAATCCTATGTAACCCAATCCAAATACAGCTATCTTCTCTTTTAGCTCCATTTCAAACCTCGCATATTTCTATTAATTTATTTATAACATAATCCTGCTTTTCTCCAAGTCCAACCCAAATAGGGATGTTAATTAATTCTTTCCACGCATTATAACTGATAGGCAAATCATCCTCTTTATATTTAAACCGCTCTTTATACAAAGGTTGTGTGTGAACAGGAGGAAAGCTTAATCTTGTCTGTATTTTTAAAGCGTCTAATTTTTTAACAATCTCATCTCTATTCAAATTTTCAACAGAAATAGTATACATATACCAAGCATGTTTTGTTACATATTCTGGAATATACGGAATCTTGATATTTTTACAATTTCCAAGTGCTTGATTATATTTTCCTGCAATTTTATCTTTTTCTTTTAATACAAAATCCAGTTTCTTCAATTGCTCAATTCCCATAGCCGCCTGTATATTAGTCAATCTATAATTATATCCCAACATAACATGATTATATCTTTTATCTTGCCCTTGATTCAATATAATCCTCATTTTTTTAGCTAATTCAGAATCATTAACAGTTATCATCCCTCCCTCTCCAGTGCTAATATTCTTATTTGGAAAAAAACTAAAAATATGAATCCCTGCTATCGAGCCAACCTTCCTGCCTTTATATAAAGCTCCAAGGCTTTCTGCGCTGTCTGCAATTACTGGAATATTATGCTTTTTAGCAACAGAAAGAATGTTGTCATAATCAACAGGCATTCCATTCATGTCAACAGGGATTATTGCCCTTGTTTTTTTTGTTATCCTTTTCTCAATTTCTTCAGCAGTAATGTTATAAGTCTTAGGATCGCATTCTGCTAATACAGGCACAGCATTTTGATATAATACAGCGTTAGCACTTGAAATAAATGTTAGGGAAGGCACAATTACTTCATCTCCTTCTTTTATTCCTAAAGCAGCAAGAGCAACATGCAGGGCAGCAGTCCCATTGCAAACAGAAACAGCATGCTTAGCTCCAACTTCTTTAGCAAAAGCCTCTTCAAATTCTTTAACTTTTGGTCCAAGGAAACTTATCCATCCTGACTTAATAACCTCATAAGCAGCCTTAGCTTCCTCTTCTCCAATAAAAGTATTTGCCACAGGAATTACTTCTTTTTCCATAAATTCTAATCAAAAGCAACAATTATAAAGTTATATATTAGCCTGTATACATGTCAAAAAATGTCTTAATAACAGGCGGAGCAGGATTTATCGGATATCATCTTGCAAAAAGTCTTGCAAATCAAAATTACAATATTACAATCCTGGATAATTTAGAAAGAGGCAAAGAAGACAAGGAATTAAAAAAATTAATAGAAAAAGAAAATGTTCATTTTATAAAAGGAGATATAACAAAGACAGAAGCATTCAATTCTTTAGACAACTTTGATTATGTCTATCATCTTGCAGCAATTAATGGCACAGAAAATTTCTATAAAATCCCAGACAAAGTGCTTAAAGTAGGAATTATAGGAACAATAAATGTTTTAGATTGGTTTGTCAAACAAAAAAAGGGGAAATTATTATTTTCTTCAAGCTCTGAGGCATACGCAGGAACATCAAAGTTGTTAGGAGATAAATTTCCAATTCCAACACCAGAAGAAATTCCTTTAGTTGTAGAAGATGTAAAAAATGTGAGGTGGAGTTATGGAGCAAGTAAAATATTAAGCGAAGTAGCAATTCATTCTTATGCTAAAGCACATAGCTTGAAAGATTTTGTCATTATAAGATATCATAATATTTATGGTCCAAGAATGGGTTTTGAGCATGTTATTCCCCAGTTTATTGAAAGAATAATAAAAAAAGAAGCTCCTTTCAAAATATTCGGCGGAGAAGAAACAAGGACATTTTGCTATGTTGATGATGCAGTAAAAGCAACTCGTTTAGTTATGGAAAGTGAGAAAACAAATGGACAGACAATACATATCGGTAGATCAGACGGAGAAATAAAGATTATTGATTTAGCAAAAGAACTTTTTAATACAATTAATGTCAATCCTCATATTGAAATTATGCCTGCTCCTGAAGGAAGCGTTATGCGGCGCTGTCCTGATATTTCTAAATTAAAGGCGTTAGGCTTTAAGCCTGAAATTGATTTAGATGAAGGCTTGAAAAGGACTTTTGAGTGGTATGGGGGGAAATTTATTTAATATATGAAATCTAAATCAATATGGCAAAAAATAATATAAAACAAGACAAAATATTCTTTGGAGAGCTATTTATAATTATAGGGGGATTTATTTTGGCAGAAACATTAGGAAGATTTTTTCTCGATATCTCAGAGAAATCTATACCAATCTGGATTTTAGGAGGTTTTGCTTATTTATTAATAAATCTCGGTTTTTTGATGGTAAAAAATAGGGAAATATCTCTCTTAAGTATACTTTATCTAGTATATCTTGGGACCTTTCTAATATTTATCCTTCTGAGAGACAAGGTTAGCCAGTTTGTTTGGATTTTAGTTGTATTAAGTATACCTTTAATTTTTTATATAGTTTACTTGACTAAAGGGCACAAACAGAAAAATTCAAATTCAATAATAAAAACAAAAATCGTAACTAGGAAAAATTAATAATGGGAAAAATATGGGCTATAAAGAAAATTGTAAAAAATAGGACAAAATGAAAGCCAAATTAACAGTTACTAATTTTCTTGGATTTACTCTTAAGGAACTGAAGATAACAATCATAGATACTCAATTTTTATTTGAGGATAAAAAGAAAATAATTGCACAAAGAATTATTAATGCCAATAGGGAAAAAACATTTGAGTTTGACCTTAATAAAAGAAATTATATAGTTCAACTTGAGTCTAACAAAAGTGTCTATCAAAAATTATGGGAAGTTCCTTATGGAGATATTAAGGTCAAACTGCCTGCTTTCTTTACTAAATTTAAAAAGGATTTATCTTATTCTCAATCCGATATTGAAGATATAGCAGAAAAAAATAGATGGGACAAAGAAAAATGCTTTATTTGTAAGAAGAAGCATAAGGGGATTGATAAATTTAAATGTCATTATTGTAATTATTGTTTTTGTGAGAAACATAGATTGCCAGAAAACCATAAATGTAAAGGTAATCCGACATTACCTCCATCTATGAGACTAAATCCTCAAAGTTGGACATTTTGGAAGTCTACTTAGAAATCTTTAAATATCGCTAAAAATCTTGCTATTTATGGGAAGTATTGGTAAAGGATTTACATATCTGGCTATTTTCATAGCGATTAGTGGGATAATTCATCTAATTACACCAAATGATAAGTCACTAACAGGGCATACAATTTCTGAAGAACAGGACAGAGACGAATTCGGTACAGATGGAGAAATATTTCTGAAGAAAGATGAGATTTATCAAGATACAACGGAGAATGATGTTTTTTCACATACAAAGGAATTACATTGGAATCATATGCCTTTAACTTATAATTACGATGAAGAATGCGAATTTAAATTAATGTTACAAAATGGATCTCATATCAAAATGCGAGACGAAGAGATTATCGGACAAATTGAAAGGGGATTGGATTTCATTACTAAAAGAACGAACAGCGCTATAACTTTCAAAAAAGTAAATGATGAAATACCGGATATAAAGTACATTTGTGACTCAAGTAACAGAAGAGATTATTTTTCCGTTATACTACCAGACGACCATACAGTAACGATTGGAGAAGCACAAATATATACATATCAGGGCACTAATATATTTGCCCCAGGCGAAGTTTATCTTATTGGACTTGGTAAAGAAGGATGCACAGATACAAAACCAATTATTGTTATTCATGAAACATTACATATGTTGGGTTTAGAACATAGAAATTATGTGGGCGATATAATGCACCGCACTATTAGAGAGGATTGTAAAGCAGAAATTTCTAAAAAACATTTAGATTATTTATGGAATATTTATGATCCCAAGGGCATCTACAAACCTTATAAATCAAAGTATAATTGTGAAGAATCTTATTACTCTTGTGCCGATTTTGACATACAAAAAGATGCACAAGAAGTACTTGAGTTTTGTGGCTTAGAAAAAGACATTCACGACTTGGATACAGATAAAGATGGTTTGGCTTGTGAGAATTTATCATAATAATCTTTCAAAAATAACATTTATAAAAATGCAACTAAAATAGTTATCCAAAAAACAATCCAGAATAATTTCTTAGCATTACCCTTCAAAATCTTATTATATTTCATCATTATTAACCCTCGTGAAAAATCTCCTATCTTTAGATAGGAGTTAGGTACTTAAATTTAATTGCATTATCATATTCTATTCGTTTAAAATCTTTAAACGCAAATTATATAAACCTATACAGTACTATACAGTATAGTATTACTATGGAAACAAAAAATGTTACAACAATTACAATATAAAGAAGAAATGAAGGAATTAAAAGAAGAATTAGCTAAACTAAGGGTAATGGTAGAAGCCCTATCAAGGTTATTAAATAGAAGACTTTTGAGAGAATTGTATAAAGAAGCCGAGAAAATTAAAAAGGGAGAATATTATACCGAAGAAGAATTTATGAAAAGACATCATCTAAAAAATCTTTAAGGTCATCTAAAATTCCTTTTCTAATATATTTATCACACTCATCTTTATGTTTAATAGATAGTATCCAAACTTCATTTTTATTATATTCTATTTTGTAGAAAAGCCTAAACATCTCTATTTTCAATTCTCATAGATTTGTATGAAGTAAATGTTTGCCCAATTCAGGATTATCCTTTAGTTTTCCAGTCTTTTTTATTACTTGATTACCAATAGATTTATCTAATTTTTTGTATTCTTTATCAAATCTTTTTGAAAATTTTAATTTATAACTCATTTCCTATCTATATAGAAGAAGTTTATAAATCATAGCCGTTGTTAAGCAAGTTTACCCCATAAATCTCAACTTCAACGCCATCTTAAAATAAGCCCAGGCAAACTTAACTAATTTCAAGGCATCATTTGCCCCCATTCCCATCGCAGACTCTCCCTCTTCCCTGAATTTATAAACAAAAGGAATTTCCTTAACAGAAAAACCCCTTTGGGCTGCCCGATATAGAAGTTCAAAGTCAAACTCGCCAAAAACAGGATTATACTTAAACTCTAATTCTAAAAATTTATTTCTTTTCATTAAATGAAAATCCCCTGCAATATCCGTAAGTTTTAATCCAATAATTAAAGCGCACACCTTATTAAGAAACATAGAGCCGTATTTTCTAGAGAAAGGAGCCTCTATTCCGCCGTCTTTCATATATCTTGAGCCAGAAACAATATCATATTTATTTTTATATTTCAAAAATTCGCGAGCAATTGCAGGAGGATGAGATAAATCAGAATCCATAGTTATAACATAATTCCCATTTGCCATGAAAATTGCATCCTGGTAAGCAGAGAAATAACCCTTCTTTTCATATCTATGTATTGCAAATAAATCCCCTTTTTTAGCAAGCTCATCAATTATCCCAGGCGTTTTGTCTTTTGAATTATCATCTAAAATAACAATTTCATAATCAACTCCCTCGAACTCTTTTCTTAATTGTTCAACAAGAATCTGGATATTCTTCTCCTCATTATAAGTAGGCAAAATTATAGAGACTTCCTTTTTTATCTTAAATGGCTTTTTTAATTCCATTAATTTTATTCTCTTCCTATAACCAACGCACATATATTCAATCATAATACAAAATTCTAAGGTAGCTTTAAATAGTTTATTCTGATGATAAAAAAATGGACAAAAAATTAGAGCCTTCTTTGAAAGCCGCTCAAAAAGAATTCAATGAAGAGCCGATGAAGGATTTTTACAACAACAAAATAGCAGGCTGGCCTTCAAGATTAAGAGTTAAAAGAATATTGAAAGAATTAGGAAATATAGGGAATAAAAAAGTTTTGGATATAGGATGCGAAGAGGGCTATATATCGTTAAAAATGCTGGAAAAAGAGCCATCGCATTTATACGCGATTGACATAGTTGATGAAGCATTAAATTCATTTAAAAATAAATTAAAAAATAAAAAATATGAATCAAATATAATAATAAAAAAGGCATTCCTGCAGAAAATTCCCTTCAAGGATAATTTTTTTGATCTTGCTGTATGCACAGAGGTTATAGAGCATGCTCCAGATGTGGAAAAAGGATTCAAAGAGATGGCACGAGTTTTAAGAAGAGGCGGCAGGTTAATCCTCACTTTTCCAAATGAAGAATTAAGAAGAAAAGTCTATCCAATTGTAAAATTATTTGGCATTAACACAGATATAGAAAAAGAAGTGACTTTATTTGAATACAATCCTAAAGAAATATTAAACAAATTAGAAAAGCATTTCCACATTAAAAAATATCATAGATTCCCAATATTTTTTCCAATCACTAATTTTATTGTATGCGAGAAGAGATAATAAATTTTTAAATAGTCTAATTCTACTCAATTTTCATGAGAAATTCCGTATTAATAATAACAGCAATTATATTAATAGCAATAATTTCTATAATAGCTATCCCTTATGATTTATTAGATGTAACTGATGTGAAAGATTTTTCCGATAGTGCGAAGTTCTTTGCCGGCGAATATAAGGCAAAGCTCCGCACGTCCCATTCTATTTTATATGGATTATTGCTTAGCCCTTATGTAAAAATTGCTAAGAGCTTCTTTTTATTAAAGTTTTTTTCTGTAATTTGGCTTTCTCTCTTGATTTTAAGTGTTTATTATATCAGCAATAAAAACAGGAGAACTCTTTTGTTATTTATTGCAAGCCCATTAGTCTGGCTCATGGCGCCATGGCTTAGTCCATTGCCTTTAGTCGCATTGCTCTTTCTATGGGCATATTATTTCATTAAACAATTTAATAAAAAAGAGGAAAAAAAATATATTGTATACGCTGGATTATTAATTGGTTTAGCCGCAGCCTTATGGGATACTGCGCTATATATCTCATTTATCTTTCTTCTTGCTTTCTTATATGATAAAAAGTTTTATTTTTCTTTGATTTTTATTATATCAGTTATTGTTGGATTAGCCCCTAAGTTGATTGTTGATCAAATTTTCTTCGGTGTCGTATTATATAGCACTTTGAAACATCTTGCTGCCGTATTTGCCTTTGCTTTATACGGAGGAATTTATAATCAAAGCTATTCAATTGGAATAGCACATTTGTTGATTACAATATTATTTGTGCCGTTTTTCATTTACTTATTTTATAAAAAAAAGAATTTTAAAGGTTATAAAAAACCAGTGATATTCATTACTTTAACTATACTATTTATATTAACAAACCCGCAGATAAGGCTTCTAATTACAATTATGCCAATTATAATAATTCTCTTAGGGGAAACTTTGGATAAAAAGCAATTTAAGGTGCAATTAATAATTTTTATCATGCTAAGTTCATTAGTAGTCTTTCCATATGGGGCGCAAATAAAGTACGACACAAATGGAAAATATTTTACTTCTTTGATACTAAGTCTGCCCAATTTAGAATTTTATGAGCCAAAAGCAAAATTTATTCAGCAAGATTTAGACGAAATAGCAAAAGAATATCCAAATCAAGTATTTGTTGTTGGGAATACGAATGACAATTATAATGAATTAGCACATTTTTATTGGGGAGATGGAATTAAGGAATTTATAAGTTTAGAAGATTATAAATTATTTCTTAATAATGAAACAATAATCAGAAGTGAAAGAATAGGATCTAACGCATCTTCTGACTTTAGAAGAGAGATTTGGTTTGAGATAGGGATAGGAAAAAATAGAAATGACGGTACAGATTACAAATCAATAAGATATGCGATAGCCTCTGAAAAAAACCTTGAATTAGATAATTTCAAATTAATTAAAAATTATAGAGAATTATATTTATTTGAGAAAATTTAATTATGAAATTAATTATAGCGAGAGACTTAAATTTTTACACAAATTATATAATTCTCTCGAATATAGCAACTGACAAATTGAGGAAATGCTTAAGTCAGTCACTATAGTTTGTATCTTATAGACCATAAATATTTAAAAATAATGTTGGCCCGCAAATCAGGAAATATGCAAATCTAAGTTATTTGGATTTGTATAATTTAAACGCCATTTTGATGCATGATTATGAGAGTCATAAAAATAGCTATTTCCTAATTCTGGTATGGCTTGAGTTAATACTTTACTTATTTTCTTATCTAATTCTGGTTGAGTCGGATATTTTCTTAAACTTATCTCATATCCTGAAATATCATGTGTAAATATTGTTATGTTTCCGATATCATATTCCATATGTTTTTTATATTTTAAATTTGGAAATTCCCCATGGAGAATTAATTTTGCTTTTTCAAATATTTTTTCATTTGCAAAGTTTCCTGCCTCTAAACCAAATGATGCATTTTTCTCATTTTTATCATAAAATGTATAACTACTAGAATTAGCTAAACTCCATGTTGGAAAATTTTTTCTCAAAACAGATATAATTTTTTTAAGATCTTTTTCTAATAAAGATGCATCTCTTTCTTCAGTTTTTTCTACCATAAACTTTTCCGCTTTATCAGCTATTTAAAGATTATTATGCTACACACTTTTGTGCTATCCCGAAATTATTTCATAAGGCTGTTCTAAACAGCTCTATGAAATT
>CAZNQS010000032.1:0-9877 GCA_964575515.1 Candidatus Woesearchaeota archaeon
TTGCTCTTAACTCCTGTTGTAATGTGTGTTGTTAAATGATCTCTTTTCTTTATTTTATTCTCCATAGAAAGTGAGATGTGTTTATATATATAAATTTAACTTAAATTAATAAACCCTATCATATTTATTTCGTTATGGAAGAATATTATTTTCTTTTTGGCTTGGGGTTATTATGGAGTATTTTTGCCGTTATCCAAGATTTGAAAACTCGCGAAGTATCTAATTGGCTGAATTTTTCTTTGATCGGATTTGCATTGGCTTACAGGGTTTTTTACTCTTTATTTATTAACGATTATTTATTTTTTGTTTCCGGGCTTTTAGGATTTGGAGTATTTTTTGGATTATCGCATTTATTTTATTATACCAAGGTTTTTGCCGGGGGCGATGCGAAATTATTGATGGGATTTGGAGTGATTCTGCCTTATAGCAATTTTAATGAATTGTTTTCTATAGGTGTGATTTTTCTTTTTGCGTTATTTTTATTTGGAGCATTGTATGGACTGATTTACAGCGTTTTTATTGTGATAAAAAATATTAATAAGTTTAGGAGAGAATTTTTTGTGGGAATTAAGAGGACTATTGATAATAAGTATCTAATAGTATCTATTATAGTATTAGTCTTTTTATTAGGATTTTATTTTGATCTTGATTTATGGATTTATTTTATTTTTATTTTATGTGGCTTTTTATTTTTATATGTTTATGTTAAGGCATTAGATTTGTGCATGATTAAATTAGTGAAATTTAAGGATTTACAGGAGGGAGATTGGCTTGAGAGAGAGATAAGAGCTGGGAAGAAAATAATTAAGAAAAGCGTGCATGGTTTAAGCAAGGAAGATATAAAATTATTGAAAAGATTTAGGAAGAGCGTTTATATCAAAGAGGGAATTCCTTTTACTCCTGCATTTTTACTGGCTTTATTGGCTACGGTATTCTTCTCTTTAATTTTAGGATTTGACTTTTTGCTTTCTCTATTTTGATTTTTTCTACGGTTTTTTCTATTTTTTCAACATTTATTTCTTTTTTTATTTCTTCAAGCTTCTCTATAGAGATATCTTCTCTTGGAGACTTTAGACTTAATGGTTTGTCATAAATTGGAATAACATTTATTATCATCTCTCCAAATGAGCTTTCTGGAATTAGAGAGGTGGAGCTTGCTTTTAATGAGCTTATTAATTTTTTTGAGAGTTTTTCCGAGAGGGCGTGAGCTTCTTTTGGTATGTCTTTTTCATTTGTTATCTGGGATTTTGGTATGATGAGGGTATGGCCCTTTGATATTGATTTTACAGAGAGGACTGCTATTGCCTTTTCATTTTCATCTATTTTTACTGATGGGATTTTTCCTTCTATAATCATTCTAAATATTTTTTGAGTTTCTTGAGAATGCTGCTGCTCGAGCATTGTTTCTAGCGATTCTGGAGATAAAGAATCTATTTGTTCTTGGGCCTCTTTTTGTTTTTCTGTGGGGAGATGCGAGATTTGTTGTTCTAATTGAGATTTTAGTTCTTTGATTTGGGATTTTGTTAACACCATGTCATTCTTTATAATATAATTAACTTTAAATATTCTCTTTTTCGAATTTTAATTATGAGTATAGAAAGAAAATGCGAGTGGAATGCTGTGTTGAGTGGTGGAAAAGGTACGAAAAAATATATTTTAGACGACCGTGTACCTGTATTACATACATTATTTAATTCAGATATTGTTCGTAGATGTGGTAATAATGGAAAATTTTTATCTAAAAGCGATCTTTACGAAATTTCAGAAGTAGTTTATAGTGCCTATGCTGCAGAGCATTTTTGGGATAAAGAGCATTGGTTTTCATTTCAAGAATATGTTTCTATGAGTAGACCTGATAATTTAGTAATTAGAAAGGTTATGAATTATAGCTCTACGTGTCTTCTTCAGCCAAACGCCCTTCTATAATCTTCTATTTTAACTGAAGAAACATGCTTGAGCTTTGAGAGCGAGTTTTCTATAATGTCGGTTGAGCTTTCTTCTGGCCAGGCAAATTTTAGTTTTATTGCTTTTAAGCCGAAGGCTATTTCTTCTTCTTCAAATGAGATATTTTTTGCTCCTTTTTCCCCCAGAGCTTTCTTTGCATTTTCTTTTATCTCTTTAAGATTTGCTTTTGGAGAATCTGGGAGAATTTTTATTATTACTGCTACTATTCCTGCCATTTTATAGAAAGCATAGATATGTTTTTAAAGATTTTTACTTTGTTAATATTATGAAAGGCGAGGCAGGCAAGAGAATTTATGAGCTTTCTTCTGAAGAAATTTTTATTGGAGCTTCTTATGATTATTATATCAATAAAAAAAATTTGGAGAGGGAGGCAAATCTTTCTCCTGCAGAGTTAATTAAAGCGATTAGCGCAAATGCTATTAGACATTTTGGCTTTTTGGCTTCTTCTGTTTTATGTTGTTGTTTTGAACTTCATACTCCGAAGAAAATTAAACAGGTAGTTAGGGGATTGAGGGATAAGGGTTTTCTTGCAATGACTGAGAGAGACCTTGATTTTTTTGATAATCTTCCTGATGATTATTTAAATGAATTTCTTGATACTAAAAAGATTCGCGCAAGAATAGATTATGATTATTCTAAACGAGAATTTGATATTTGCTATTTTAATGCGAGCGGTATAAGAATAGGAGAATAGCATAATAATGCTTTTAAATGTACATTATTTTTATAATTTATGGATGAGAATTATCAGAAGCTGATTTCTCGGATTTCTGAGGCTGCAAGGATTAGTGTTGTAGAGATAGAGAGGAAGATTGACGCAAAGAGAGCGAGGCTGTCTGGACTTGTTAGCAAAGAGGGTGCTGCGCAGATTGTCGCTGCCGAGCTTGGAATAAATTTTGACCAGGAGAGAATGAAGATTTCAGAATTAGTTCATGGGATGAGAAGAGTCAATGTTGTAGGAAAAATTTTAGAAGTTTTTCCGATAAGAGAGTATAGCAAAAACGGAAGAGAGGGAAAGGTTTGCAATCTTTTAATTGCAGACGAGGGCTCTAACACAAGAGTTGTTGTATGGGATAATCATCATATAGCGTTATTTGAAGAGGACAAGCTAAAAGCAGGGGATATTATGGAGATTTCAAATGCGAATGTCAGAAATGGAGAATTGCATTTGACTTCTTTTTCAGATATTAAAAAGAGCAAAGAAATATTGGAGAATGTTATTATAGAGAGGGTTTTTGCAGAGAGGAAGATTAAGGATGTGAGAGAGGGAGAGCGCTTTAAAACACGGGCAGTTGTTGTGCAGATTTTTGAGCCGAGATATTTTGAGGCATGCCCAAAATGCAGGAAGAAAGTTATTGATGGAGCATGCAAGGAGCATGGAAAAGTTGATGGAGAGAAAAGAGCATTATTGAGCATTGTGCTTGATGACGGGAGCGAAACTATAAGGGGCGTATTATTCAGTGAGCAAATTAACAAGATTGGATTAAACGAGAACGACGTTTTTTCCTTGGAAAATTTTACCATCAAGAAGAATGAACTGCTTGGAGAGGAGAAGTTTTTCTGCGGCAATGTAAGAGCCAATGCTTTGTTCAATACAATTGAGATGAATGTTGAGGATGTTTTTGATGTCAAGCCTGACGAGCTGATTAGCGAGTTGGAGAAGAGGGCTTAGTATGGGCTATTTGGAGGACGTACTTACTACTACAAGCATTGGAGCAGCATTTATATCATTTAGTGCTAGTTTTATCGCATATGCGAAGATCATGATTGAATATTTAGAAGGGTGTTTAAGGAAAAAGGAGGATTCTGAAAAAAAGTTTAGAGATATGAGAAACGGGAGTATTATAGGATTTGGCGCTTATTACTGTTCAATTCCTGGGAGATATTTGGCTTATCGCGATTTTGAATTACATTAATAATTTAACTATGCGGTTGAGAGAATATAAATTTATAAACTGATTGCTTTTATTGGATTAATGGCTAAGGAAGAAAAGAAAGAGGGCGAAGAGAGCGCAGAGGCAAAATTGACTGACATTCCCGGGATAGGACCTGGAATTGCTACGAAGCTAGAAACTGCTGGCGTTTATGATTTAATGGGGCTAGCTGTCATGTCTCCTCCTGCTTTAAGCGAATTGGCTGGGATTGGAGAGGCAGTTGCAAGGAAAGCTATTCAGGCTGCAAGGGCTATGATGAAATTGGGATTTGTTGATGGCATAGAATTTGCCAAAAAGCGAGAGGACGTTGGATGCATCTCTACCGGCAGCAAAAATTTAGATAATTTGTTAGGAGGAAAAGGGATAGAGACTAGGGCAATGACGGAGAGCTATGGGCCGTTTTCGAGCGGAAAGTGTGTAAGTAAGGATACTATGATATCATATTTTAATGATACTAGAATGCATGTTCAGGCTATTGAAGAAACTTACGAGAAGTATAAACAAATTAATGGGGAAAGAGCACATGAAGAAGGAGTTGTTGTTCCCATCTCTACTGTAAAAGTTTTGGCTTGGTGTGATGGCAAGTTAAAAGTTGTTAGAGCAAGTAATTTATATAAAGAGAAGGTTAAGAAAATTTTAGTGGTTAAAACTAAGAGAGGCAGGATTTTAAAGATAACAGGAGAGCATCAGCTACTTAGTTTTGAGAGTGGCATTAATTGGAAAAAAGCCAGATTATTAAAAGAGGGCGATTTAGTTGCTTGTCCTAAGAATATCAGTTTAGAAACAGAGGATGTTTATGACGAAGACGATGCTTATTTTTTAGGACTATTTGTTGCCGAAGGGACGCATAATCCTTTTTCTATTAGTATAAGCGAGGAAAGCATTAAAGATTGGATTTGTAATTATATTGAGAAAAAATTTGGTTATAGGCCTAGTGTGAGAAAAAGAATGGTTGAAGGAAGATTGCCTTGTTATCTTATCTTATTGAGGAATAGTACAAGAGCGATAATGGACAATTTAGATAAATGTAATGCTGCTACTAAGTTTGTTCCAGAAGCAATATTTTTGTCAAATGAGGGAATTATTTCTTCATTTTTAGGAGGCTATTTTGATGGGGATGCTGAAGTGTCGGATCATGATATTTCTGCAACAACAAAGAGCAATAAGTTGGCTAGTCAATTAACATATCTTTTGGCTAGGCTTGGCATTAGTGCCAGTATGAGAGAAAGATTTGCAGGCGATAAAGGAGAGAAATTTAATGTTGTGAGAATATGTGGGGAGGATAGAGAAAAGCTTAAAAATATAAAAATGAAACTTAAGAAATCTGATGTTTCTGTTAGAAGTAGTATTTATGGCTATCCAAGAAAAATTGTTTCTTTTATTAGCGAGCTTTACAGGGAAAGTATTGGGGGAAATAGAGGCAGATTAAGAAAAGTTATTGGAAAGCGAAATACTAAAAATACAGCATATTTTAATTTAACAAATAGTTCAAGAGCAGAAGTTATTAATATTAAAACTTTAGATGAAATAGAGAAGATATTTATTAGCCAAAGAGATAGTTTTGTAGACATACTCAATAGATTGGAAAGTGAGAAATTTTCTATTGATTTGTTAAGAGAAATATATCCAAGATTTCCTTTCGCTTTTAATAGTTTAGCAGAAAATATGGATATTAAAAAAAGGACAATGGTCAATTATTACGGGAGAAGCATTCCTAAAAATAAAGCGGAGTTATTGAAAAATCTTATCATTGATGAATTAAAAGTAAGAGTGGATACTATTTGTTTGGCTTTAGAATTAATTTTTGAAATAAGGATTTTTAGCTGGGATATTGTAGAATCAATTGATATTGTAGATTATGATGATTTTGTTTATGATTTTGTTGTTCCTGATGGACATTCGTTTATTGGGGGAAATATGCCGACTATGATGCATAATTCCCAGCTTGCTTTTACATTAGCGGTTAATGTTCAATTGCCGAAAGAACAGGGAGGATTGAATGGAAAGGCAGTTATTATCGATACAGAATCTACTTTTAGGCCTGAAAGAATAAGACAGATTGCAGGGGGAATTGGAGCAAATCCCGATAAGGTTTTAAAAAACATTTTGGTTGCCAGAGCATTTTCGAGTGACCATCAGATATTATTAATTGATAAAGTGAACGAGATGATTAAAGAGGGAGAGCCAATTAGGCTCGTGATTATTGATTCTTTGACTGCTCATTTTAGAGCAGAATTTACGGGGAGAGGGCAGCTGGCAGACAGGCAACAGAAATTGAATAGGTATTTACATAATTTGATGAAGATGGCTGAGCAGCATAATTTAGCAGTATTTGTGACAAATCAAGTAATGGCTAATCCTGGGATGATGTTTGGAGACCCCACAACACCAGTTGGCGGGCATATAGTTGCTCATATGAGTACTGTACGCTTATATTTACGCAAGGGTAAGGGCGGGAGCAGAGTTGCCAAGGTAATTGATGCTCCTCACTTGCCAGAAAATGAGGCTCAGTTTTTCATTACAGAGCATGGCGTGAGGGATGTGGGAGAGGAGTGATGGCTGATTCAACTTGTCCATACTGTAAGGATTATTATTGTCTTGCAGAACCAGTATTAATTGATATTGACGGATGGGAATGTTATTCATTATGTAATTCTGATAATCATGAAACTTGCCCAAGATTTTTAAGACATAAAAAATTGACTGATAGATTAGAAAGTGAAAAAGAGGCAAGTGGGGCTGAGGAATAAAATGGCTGATGAAAATTGCCCGTATTATGAATGGTTGTGGGATGAGCTTATAACTAGCACGCATGGAGATCATTATTGCAAAATAAATAGGGCTATTTATGAACGAGGCAGATGTGAACATGATTATTTTCCTGAATGTCCTATATATTTAGCCCATAAGAGAAGGTTAGAACAAGAAGTAGAGCTTGAAATAGAAAGAGAAAAAATTATGAGTTCTGTGCCTCATAGCGATTAGGAAGGTTTAAATTCCTCTTTAATGTTTTTGGTTTATGGAAAAATGGTTTGATTTGAGAGAGATTAGCAGAGATTTAATGGCTTTGGGAAGCATACCATTTTTATTGCTTGTTTTGATAAGAATATATATTGCTAATAATTATTTACAGTTTTTCCAAATTATCTTTGGAGTTATTTTAATCTTCTTATTATCTATAATTTTTAAGAGGAATGACAAGTATTCTGCTGTAATTGTTGTATTGGGTGTTTTTACTTCTATTTTTTATAATGAATTAAAATTTACAATATTTGCAGTGATAATCGGATTATTGGCTCTTTTTGGAATGCATAAATATCTTGGAAGAAGGCATGTTTGGCATGGGTCTATTTTTGGAGGAATTTCTAGCTTAATTAGCTATTTTATTTCGATTTATCTGCCTTTACGGAATTATTGATTAGCAGAAGGCATAGACTTAAAAGGGAACTTAAATTCGGGTTAATAACCTAATATGAAAAACTTTAGAGAAATCGGATTAAGCCAGAATTTGCTTGAAGTTCTTGAAGAGATAAATTTCAAAGAGCCTACTGAAATTCAGGAGAAAGTGATTCCTTTGGCATTAGCTGGGAAAGATGTAATAGGGGAAAGCGCAACAGGGTCTGGAAAGACTTTAGCTTTTGGAGCGCCAATTATTGATGGCATAGAAAAAGGCAAGTTTTTGCAGGCGCTGATATTGACGCCAACAAGAGAGTTGGCAGAGCAGGATTCCAAATCGCTTTTGACTTTTTCAAAATATAAACACTTGAAGATAGCTGCTGTTTATGGAGGGGTTTCGCTAAATCCGCAAATAGATGATTTAAGGAGAGCAGAAATTGTTGTTGGCACACCTGGCAGGATTCTTGACCATATTTCCAGAAGAACAATTAATCTTTCAAGAATTAGGTTCTTAGTTTTAGATGAAGCAGACAGAATGCTTGACATGGGATTTCTTCGAGATGTGACTAAGATAATAGAGCATTGCCCGAAAAGCAGGCAAACTTTTTTATTCTCTGCCACAATTTCGGGCGATATTCTGCAAATTTCAAAGAGGTATATGAGGGGCGCTGTTGAAGTATCTGCTGAATCTTATGTTGATTCTTCAAAGCTTGAGCAGGTAGTATATGAAGTTTCTTCAAAAGAGAAATTTTCTTTTTTAGTGCATCTTCTTAAAGAAGAAAGCTCTAAACTTGTGCTTGTTTTCTGCAATACAAAGAGAAATGCAGATTTCATTGGAAAAAATTTGAGAAGATACGGCTTTGACGCTTTGTCTCTTCATGGAGATTTAAGCCAGAACAAGAGAAACAGCGTTCTTGAGCATTTTCATAAAAGCGACAAGTTTATTTTGGTTTGCACTGATGTTGCTGCCAGAGGCTTGGACATAAAAAATGTGTCTCATGTTTATAACTACGACTCGCCCAAAACCAGCGTAGAATACATACACAGAGTTGGAAGAACAGCGAGAGCTGGAAAAGAGGGGAAGGCCATAACAATTTTATCTGAGAGAGATTTTGAAAATTTCAGGAGAGTGCTGAGAGATGAGTCCTTAGACATAAAAAAAGCACCCCTTCCAGAATTTGAGAAAATTTTTGTCAAGATGTCTGACAGTGACGGGCGCGGAAGATTTGGGTCTGGCAGGTTTAATAAGGGAAGAAATGATAGAGGCTTTAGAGGCCGTGGTTCTGACAGAAGAGATGACGGAGGGAGAAGTGGTTTTGGCAGAAGCGATAGAGGTTTTAGAGGGCGTTCTGATAGAGGTTTTGGCAGAAGGGAAGATAGAGGCAATAGAGGAAGAGGAGGTTTTGGCAGTGGAGGAGGAAGAGGTTTTGGCAGAAGGGAAGATAGTAGCTTTGGTAGAAGAAGAGAAGGCGGAAGCAGGGATTTTCATAGGCGAAGATAGAATGCTCTCTCCACAAGGTTTATAAATATGTTTATACATGTATAAACATGGAATATGAAATAATCAAGCAGACATTTAAATTGGGGAATTCAGCAGGAGTTCTTCTTCCAATTGAGTGGAAAGGCAAGAAAGTAGCGATTAAGCTTATTGAAAAATCTATTACAAAGGAAATAATTGAAATCTTAGATGAAAGGGATTTATTAAAAAACACAATTGGCATTTTTTTAGCTGGAAGCTATGCGAGAGGAGAAGAAACAGAATTGAGTGATATTGATATTTTGATTATAACTGATAATATTGATAAGCAGATAAAAATAGGAAAATATGAAATAGTTTTTATTTCAAAAGAAAAACTTGAAAAATCTATTAAAAAAAGTCTTTATTTAACTTCTTTGATTAATGAATCTAAGGCAATTTTAAACAATGAACTTTTAAGATATTATAAGAATAAATTTGTTAATGTTTCAATAAAAAAGCATCTTGATGAAATAAAATCAATAACAAAGATTAATGAAAAATCTGTAGAGATAGACCTTGAAATGAAAAAAAAAGTTTCAGATGAAACGTTATATTCAATAATTTTGAGATTAAGAGAATTATATTTAATTGAGTGTTTAAAAAGCAACAAAATACCATTAAAAAAAGAATTTACAGGTTTAATAAAAAAAATTGCCAGCGAAGAATCTTATAATGCTTATCTTAGAATTAAAAATGATTTGAAATCTAAAAAAGTTATACCTGTTAAAGAGGCAATATCATTAATAGATGAAATAAAAAGAAGAATGAGAAATTTAGAGCATGGTAAAAAGAAGTAAGAAGCTAAAAAGTGCGATTGAAAGTTATAAAGCCGAAATAGAGAAACATTTTGAAAAGTTGGATAATGATATAAATGAGCAAGACGAAATATTAGCAAGATATCATATTAAAGAGATAGACAAGAGTTTTATTAGTGCTTGGGAAAATAAAATTAGTCTATTGGAAAAAGGCGCAGAATACTCTCATTTAATAAAGAAATATAGAAATCGCTTGGAAGAATATAAGAAGAAATTAGGCATTGTGTGATTAAATGCCCCCACGAGAA
>CAZNQS010000033.1:0-9269 GCA_964575515.1 Candidatus Woesearchaeota archaeon
CCCAACAAACCCAACAAACCCAACAAACCCAACAAACCCAACAAACCCAACAAACAATTATAAATAATATCTGTCTAATAATCTTATGAACAACATTATCTTCGAAATCCTCGACAAAACAGGCAGAAAAATCAGATTAACAAAAGAGAGATGGAGTCATATTAACAATCACCATCCTGATATGTCGGATAAAATCGAGGAAATTAAATTAGCACTAACTAAACCAACCCTAATTACTCCCCATAAATATAACGATAATATGGGAAATTATTATAGATATCAAAAAGAAACACATGATTACTTGCTGGTTATCGTTAAATATTTAAACAACGAAGGCTATGTTACATCAGCATTTCCCACATCAAAAATAATGAAAAAATGAACAACAAAAATATAGAAATAGATTATGACGAAGAAGCAGATATATTAGAAATTTTCATAGGAGAACCAACAGAATGCTATTATGACGAAATAGATGATGATCTTTTCGAAGGTTATGATAAAAAAACAAAAGAGACTAAAGGTTATAAGATTTTTAACCTAACAAAAAGGGGAAAAGATTGGGTAAAAAAGATAAAAATTCCTCTTCCAGCCAGCTTACAGATCACAAAGCCCGCGAGCTAAAGAAAAATAAACAAACAAAAATGAACATTTATTATGACGAAACAGGAGATTTCTTGGAGATATTCTTCGGAGAACCAACAAAATGCTATACAGAAGAGCCAGAGCAAGGAATATTTATAAGAAAGGATCAAGAAACAAACGAGATTAAAAGCATTGGCATTCTTAGTTTCAAAAAACGTGGCGCACAAATCCTGCCCAAACTACTCTTACAAATCAATAAAAAACTTCCTTTACACATATCAATTTAAATAGCTAAAACTTCCTCACTTCCCGCACAACTTTTTGCTTATGTAAAAAGTTCATTTAATCAAAAAAATCCCTATAAATTCGTAAAATTAGCCTCGATAATCAAGGCGCGAAGCTCCGTTTGCGTCCGACAAACAATTATAAATCATATTAACCTGCTTCTTTCATGGACGAAAATGTCTTTGAAATCGTTGATAAAACCGGAAGAAAAATCAGATTAACAAGGGAGAGATGGACGCATATAAGGCAAAAACATGGGCTTGTTGAAAATCCAGAAGAGATACAACAAACACTTACTAACCCAATAAAAACTCTCTTTATAGAAGAAAAAAACAAAGCATACTTCTATAACTATTTCAAGCATAAAAAACACAAATCCAAATTCTTTAAAGTCATAGTTAAATATATAAACAATCAGGGTTATGTAAAATCAGCGTATTTTACAAGAAGCACAAAATGAAAGGAAAAATGGAAATTTACTATGATGAAGAATTAGATTATTTAGAGATATTCATACAAAATCCACCCTCAAACTATGGCGAGGACATAGCAGAAGATATAACCCTTTTTAGAGATGAAAATACAGACGAAGTTGTAGGAATAGGCATCCAAGAGTTCAAAGAAAAAACAAAAAACCTCAAAGACATTAAATTACAGCTACCCTTTGAAATCAACTTCCCAGCATTGCCGCAAGACAAATAAATAGCTAAAACTTCCTCACTTCTCGCAAAACTTTTTGCATCAGCAAAAAGTTCGGGTTAATAGATAGATTTCTTAAAAATAAGATGGTAAAATATTTATACAACCTCAATTTTATTCACCGATGCACATAGAGTTTACCAAACATGCAAAAGAGCAAATGCAGGAGAGAAATATTTCAGAAGACGAGGTAATCTCAACAATTAAATATGCAGAACTGATCAATAAAATCAATAATGTTTATTATGCAAGGAAGAATATCGGAAGGGCACTTATTGAGGTTGTTTATATAATAGAAAAATATATAAAAGTCATTACCGTCTATCCACTATGAAAATAACATACGATAAAGAAGCAGATGCAATATACATCAAACTAACGAATGAGAAATTTAGTAAGACTAAGATTATAGATCAAAACACCATTCTTAATTTAGATGAAAAAGGCAATGTTATAGGCATAGAACTTCTTTTCGTAAGCAAGCATATTCCAAAAAATCTTCTATCTAATGTGTCTGTTGAAAATCTCACATCCTAATTCAACAGCTAAATCTTCCTCACATCTCCAAGAACTTTTTGCTTATGCAAAAAGTTCGTATAATAGAAAGATTTAAAAAGATTAAAATAAATCTCAGAAATATGTCCTACGGAACAGTAACGAGAAGATTAGCAAAAATATCACATCAAGATTGGAATCTATTTACATCCAGATTTCTGAGGGCTTTTGATTCCCAATATAATGAAAAGTCAGATATAACCGTTACGCCCGGGATATATATCCCAGTTGGATTTGCAGAGTGCACAATCTCATCTATGGGACTCTTAGATCGAGCATCGTTAAATCAAGGTCTTAAACCCCTCGAACTTAAGGACATAGAATTTGACGATTATGTAGCGCGGAGATTAAGAGAAGCACCGAACGAGAAACTTTTCGCAAAAATACCCTCAATTGAAATGAGAGTATCTCCCCACTCAGAAAGTGAATTAGCAGGAAAATATGCCTTTTGCGTAGCAAAATTTACAAGGAGAAGACCACATGATATCTTCTTTTATTATCAAGGAACTGCTGGACTTGAGTTAGAAGTAATGAAAGAGTTCAGACCGAAATCAAAGGAAGAACAAGTTTTATATATCATTACATGTGATATTGGTTACAATATTGATCGTTTAAATGGAGAACTGTCCATTGAAGAGCTCCAAAAATTACAGGGACACTTAACCTTAAATTTTCCTGAAGAGTAAGGATATTAATTTAACCTCAAAATCCCCTTAAACATTCGCACAAGCTCCATTAACACTGCTATTCTATATACTGAAGAATATACATTAGTTCGTTCTCTTATTTAACTCTTCGTTTTAGCTAATTTCTTTAATATTATCTTATTGGACTCTACTTCTGCTTCTATAAAGTCTCCAACTTTTATTCCAGCGTTAAGTAATAAAACCTCTGGAATATTTACCTTATATTTATAATAATCTTTTCCTTTATAAGTTCTAGATCTTTCTCTTATTATTTTCATATATTTTTTAGGAAGCTCAAATTTAAAAATCTTTAGGAACCCAAAGGTTTATATAGTTTAGAGCTCTAATAATTAAATGTCAATTTACAAACCTAACAACGAACTTGGTTTAAAACTTAAATGTCTTGGTTGTGGCAAATCTGGCAGAGATATTACAATTAAAGGTAAATCTAAAGGTTATTGTCATAATTGTTATAAGAAATATTTTTGGAAGCCTAAAATAATAAAGTGTAATAGATGCGAGAGAATGCTCCCTTATCATGGAAAGGGTCTTTGTGCAGGCTGTTACAATTCAACTTATCATATAGAAAAAGTTAAACTACTCAATGCAAAAAGACGTCACAACATAGAACCCGAGTTATATAAAGAATTAACAAAAGAATGCACAATTTGTGGGTTTGATGAATTAGTTGATCTTCATCACCTTGATCATAATTATAAAAATAGCACAAGAGATAACCTCATAGGGCTCTGCCCAAATCATCACAAAATGATTCATACAAGGAAATATCAGCAGGAGATTTTTAAAATTCTCAAAGAAAAAAGTTTCAAAATTCCAGAAAATGGTTATAAAACTGATGGGTTTATCAAAATTCCTCGTGCTAAATCTTCCAATCATCTCAAAAAACTTCCAGCATAAATGAAAGTTCGTTTTAATAAGTAGCAACGTTTAAATACCTATTTAGCGACCATTTTTTTATGGAAATAGAAAAATTTATTTCAAGAATAAGTCAATTTTTTGGAAACAAAGAAGAGGCTCAATGTCGTTTAGATAGCATTGCCTTTTTTAGGTTCAGGGAAATTTGATCAAAATAGAATACGAAGACAATTAAAAGATATCTCAAGAATTGCTTTGTCCTATCAAGATCAAATCAAAGCATTAGTAATCATAGAGAGAATATATGGGGAAGCTATGGAAGAGCGTCCAAGATGGACATCAAAGCTTTTGGCAGATGGAGAATATTTTGATCTAACAAGAACCCAACCAGTTTCTGGCCAGATTTTTAGATCAAAAAAAGAAGACAGAGTGAAAACTTTATATTATAGAATGCGCGATTGCTATAATAGTGGTAATATACCTTCTATGAGGGGTCTTGAAATTATAACCGAAGAAGAATTAATAGGCTATGCTTCTCTCCAAATACCTCCTTCTGGAACAAACCAGGTCTATCGCCAGAAAATTGGAAGAGGAAGAACAGATGCCTAACGATGAAGAATTAATTTTAAGTATATTTCGTAATTATTATGGAGTCCCTTTGAGAGACATAAATACTATTTTTAGGTCGTATATATCAATTTAAATCTATCGTTTAAAGCGAATCTTTTCCTTGTTGCAGATAAATCAGTGTAAGGAAAAGACACAACAATAATATCTCCAGCTACAAATCTTTCCATGCTTCCTCATCCTCTGGAGAAAGCCAATCTTCTGCCAATAATTGCTCATCAGCCAGCATTGGAATATTTTCAGGCCAATCCCATATAACTTCATCTTTATCAGATAATTCCGCTTGGTTGATAATTCCTTTGTTTTGCAGGGCTTTCTCCAAGTTTTTAAGTTCTGTGTAAATGTCTTTAATTGTAATCTGCTTTTCCATGTTTTTTAGAAGAATGCGTAGTTTTTATATTTTTTCCATCAAGTAAAACTCCGCTTAAATTACCAATTAAATAACATAATCACAATTAATTCAAAATATCAAAATAAAAATATCTTTTCAAACAACTAAAGTAGTCCTAACCTACTCTTCTTTTGGCATTTCAGATTCAGCTGGTTGCTCTTGTTCTTTTGGCTGTTCTTCAACCTTCTTTGCCTTTGCTTTTCTTCCCATGGGAATTTTGGGAATATTGTTATATTTAAATCTATTTATTTAGAAATTTTCGTCGATTTCTCTTCCTATCCTCAGAAATCCTCTTCAAATTCCTAACAAGAATCGCTCGCTTTTTCAATAAAGAAGTTACTTTAATTGATTTTTTGCCAATATTTGCAGGATTTTTAACTATATCACCCCGCTTTGCAGCAATTATCCTGTTCAGCAAAACCATTGGAATCTTATTTTTAGGAGGAATGTCAAGCTGATTGCTAAATACATCCTTTTTCAGCCCTGTTTTTTGAATCCATTTATACATCATTTTTCTCCCTATATATATAACAAAAGATAATTAAATATTTATAGTCTTCGTTTTATAATCAAATATGCCTAATACTTCAAAATTAGAAGAATCTGAAGAAGAAAAACTAAAATCTATGCCTCTTTCAAGATTAATTTTAGATTTAATTTTCTTAGAAACAGACAGAAGTTCAAGAGGATATGATGAACTATATGTAAAACAAGTATCCAAAGAGATTGACAGAAGAGAAATTCTTTATTTAGGAGATTCAGACAGACTATACCAGAAATTACGGCTTAGTAGGTAATTTTCATAATTTCACAATTAAAACATAATCTTATTAATTCTTTTGCTTCCTTCTCAACAATCTCTCTTTCTCCCTTTTAGTTTCTTCTCTAGCCTCAATTTCCCTTGTATAATATTCAACAAGCTCTTCTTTCCCAGCTTCTTCGGCTTTGTCTTTCTTATCTTTATGAAGATTTATCTGTTTCTCTAAAGATGCAATGCCTCTCTTAAGCCTTTTTCTTCTTTTTACCATATTTATTTATCTCCTTTTGCAATATATCTGCTAAATTCTTAGCTAAAGAGATACTAATCTTATCTCTAACTTTTTTATTATCTCTAACAGCTCCGTATATTGCGTAAAGCTTTTCATATTCTTTATTATCAATCCTCAGTTTATCAATCAGCCAGTTTCTAAAATCTTTATTAGTATATTTTTCATTTTTTAACATAGATCTAATCATATACAATGCCCTTAATCTCAAAAGTAAAGAATATACTACTACTCCAGATTCCAAAATATTCCCTTCTTTCCTGTCCATTTCAATTAATTCCCTACTTCTTTTTATCATTTCTTTAGAGTCTTTAAAATATGGCTTGAAAGAACTTTTAGTTAATTTAATTTCTCTCAATTCTTCTAAAAGGCCCCTATTTAAAATAACTTTAGCATCAAGAAATTTAGGATATATTCTTTCAGGATACTCCTTTAATACAGAAAGAACAGCCCCTAAAGAAGCAATTATAATCTCATATTTTCCAGAAATTATTTTCTTGCCTGTATTTTTTGATATAACTAAAACATCAACATCACTTTCCTCAGTTTGCTCGCCTCTTGCATAGCTCCCAACTATATAAATTCCAATAATATCCTCTAAATAAGGCTCGAGAATCTCAATAATATCTTTCTTTATATTAAGAGGTTTTTCAACTAATTCTATTCGTGCTTTTCCATTCAACCATTCTTTCGGCAAAACAACTCCTGCAGAATTTCCTACCCTTACAACAGGTTTAATTAGTTCTAGTTTCATGTTATAACAATGTTATAACATTATTTAAATCTTACTATACGAGCGTATTATAGAATTGATATTTGTTTTATTGGTTCAGCTAAAAGAACTTACAAAGTAAGTTAGAGAAATTGCGGTTTTGCACGAAGCAAAATGATTTGGGACAAATTAAGTAATTTATCTTTTAGTAGATATTAAGCGTCCAGCTTGCTGGCTCGAGTGACATACGAAATGTCCTCGAGTATTCTGCGGTGTTCTCGGCCCGATTTCGAGCGGAATTGCCTTGTAATTCTATAATGACAAAAATAGAAAAGTTTAAATACTTCTCAAAGTTGAGAAAATTATGAAATTAATTAACAGGTTATTTGGTAAAGAAGGAGCAAATTGGAATATTCCTAAACATAATTTTCCCCGAAGAAATACATCTACTAAGAATAGATATACTCTAGTTGCTAAATGTTATGGTGTTTTTACAGGAGCGTCAGGTGATGATGGAAGGCGAGGTGATCCTAAAGGAGCAGTAATATTAAAAGGGCCTGGTATGTATATTCGTTTTGGCAATATGTTAAATCCAGTAGATTTGTCTTGTGCTGGTAAAGGAGCAAGTATATGGGATGCTAATAATACAGGAAGTATATTAAAACCTTTTCAAAATCCTCCAAATGAAGATGAAATGTATTGTAAAATTTTTGATAAATATGGAGCAGTACCAGAAGCCTTAGGTGGTGATGCATTAAGAGAGTTATTATATGAAGGTCTAAAACCTTATTTAATACATGGCTGTAGACTTGTTGATGCTTGGGAGCGACATAGACAGGAATTAGTCCGAGAACACATACAAAAATATGGTGTTGAGCCAACACTAGATGATGGGATTGATTGAAATTAATTTAAGAATATAACTCGTTCTAAATAATCGTCGCTTTCTAAAATGATTTTCTAGCAATTTCGCTTAAGCAAGCCATTGTGCGATAACTTTGTTTCGCACCCAGCGATTAAGCGGAGCGAGAAATCGGAAAGGGCTGAGAATTGACTATTTTAGAGCTTTTTTATTGATTTTCAACCGAATGGCACGGCAGAATTTCTTTTGTCACATATTATATATATCAAAAAAGCAATCATTACACATGCCTTCATGCCAATATAAATTATGTTTGCCTATTGCCTTATTACATTTCTTACAGTTATGCTCTTTAGGAGCATTTGGATTATCTTCAATATATTTTTTCATCTCTTGAAAGTCAGGATCATTAGGATTAATTGATTTTATATAACTGCCTTCACTCCATAAAGAATCTTTATCATCTTCACTGATTTCGTCTTTATCCATTCTAGCTTCTCCACCCCTTAGAAGAAGCTAAATTTTTATTAACTTCCTTGATATCAAATTTTTCAGGATCCCAATCTCCAAGCCATGCTTTAAGCTCTTTGACATTCTCTCCCCATGGATCTTTCCTCTCTTTTAATATAATCATAAATCTTTCATAACCACTAACTCCTCCACAATCTTCTTTAGGACACGCTCTTTCCCCTTCAATACATTGAGGATATTTACCAGCATCTTCAATATTATCTTCCGCTATTTTTTCAACAACTATTTCATGTTCCCATGAATCACCAAAATCATAAACGTACTCAAATTTTTGTTTTTCTTTATCTACATATTGCCCAATCTGAACTTTTTTAGGGTCTAATTCATTTTCTTCTAAATAACCTTCATCCGGAGGAACAATTCTTATATTCCCCAATTTAAACTCAAATAGATGATAATTCTCCCAACCCATTACTTTTTGAATAATTCTATGCAATTTATCAAATGTCCAAAAATCACTAACTAAAAATTTCCTCCATATAGAAGGGCTAATTCCTTTCAATTTTATTTTTAATTGTAAAATATTAACCATATTAATTATATATTTTATTTATTAATAATACTCTTCCTATTTAGATTTTTTGTTTACCTATTCTTCAGCATTATAATCTTCAAAATCCAATTTTTATTACCCTTAGCAGAACAAAAGAATAATATATTGGACAGAAAGTAATTGCCCTGAATAAATCCACAAGTTACAAGAATCTCTTTAATTTTTTCCTAAGTATGCTCAAAAGTCTGGGATCGCCCATTAGATAAATGTCTGGAATGTCCAAAACAATAATTTTCCTATCTTTAGCCTCTGGAAAATTCCCTAAAATAAAACTCTTATGGAACTCTTCCATTACAAATATAATGTCTGCCCACAAAATAGCATGTTTTTCAATCAATATTACTGCCAAAGGGTTTATTCCGCATGATTTAGCTTCATAATTTTTATTATCTTTAAATAGACCCTCTGCAGTCGGGCTTCTATTTAAGTTTGCGTTACATACAAAAAGCAGGTGTTTTTTTTCTTAATCTCATAGGTTTATCTATCACTAAACGATTTGCTTATCTTTATGCTCCAAAAACTCGGCAATGGATTGTCCACAAATCCCTTAAAACTGTCAGAATAAACATAAGTCAATCCTTTATAGTTTTTATATCTCTCAAATCCATTTTCAATTTTATCATAAATATCTCTGATTATTCTCCTCTCAAAATTCTTCTGCAACAATGACGGTTTTTTCAGAACAAGATAATCTGCCTGTCTTAAAGCATTCACGTCAATATTAGATGAATTCTGCGAAATAAAAAGGACACTTATGCTTTTGTGTCTCGCTATCAAAATCAGCTCGCTTAATAATTTATTTGCGTTGCTCATTGCCTTTCTCGAGCTGAACAATATTCCTCCCTCATCAACTAAAATAAA
>CAZNQS010000034.1:0-8459 GCA_964575515.1 Candidatus Woesearchaeota archaeon
TCAATTTCATAGAGCTGTTTAGAACAGCCTTATGAAATAATTTCGGGATAGCACAGCTTTTTCTGAAACGGAAGATTTAAATATGGATTTGATGAGAAGCAATTATGGTTAATGGAATTGAACGCCCATTGGATTTATTGAATCATTCAAAGGGAAAAGAAGTTCTTATACAATTGAAAGGCGAACAGCAATTTGTCGGAACATTAGTTACATTTGATATGCACATCAATGTTGTATTGGACAACGCAAAGGAGATAATAGACGGAGAAGTCAAGAAGAATATTGGATTAACTTTCTTGAGAGGAGACACGATAATTTACATATCGCCCGCTTCTATTTCTATGAAATAATATTCTATAAAGTTACAAAATCCAAATCTTTTGCCAAAGCAGTGTTTTTAAATATTTTTTTTGCTTCAGTTTCTATGTGAGAGAATGTGGGATAGCGCTGAGATATATGCGTTAATATTAATTTTTTGACTTTTGCCTTTTTCGCGATTGTTGCGGCCTGGACTGATGTTAGATGATGATACCTTTGCGCTAATTTAATATCTTCTTTTTTATATGTTGATTCTGCAATTAGGAAATTAGAATTTTTTACATTTTTTACTATTGTTTCAAAATATCCAGTATCAAAGACAAAAGATATTTTCCTGCCATTCTGCTTGTATGTAATACTTTTTGAGCTTATTTTCTTATTATTATAAATTATATCTTTACCTTCTGCCAATTTTTTTATAAGCGGCGAATTTGGAAGTTTTAACTTTTTTAATTTTTCTTTATTTATTTTTAGTTTGTCTTTTTCCACGAATGAATAGCCGTTACAGGGAGTTCCATGATTTAATGGAAATGCCTCAAGATAAAAATCCGGCGTTTCAAGAAATCTACCAGTTACTTCCTCTATCTCGTACTTCAAATTTCCAACGAATACAAACATTTTCATTATTTCTTCCGCGAATTTTTTCGTGTTTCTCGGGCCGTAAATTTTTAATGTTCTATTATAATTCTGCATTGCGAGAGTTTGCAGCAATCCCGGAAGGCCAAGAATGTGATCTCCATGCCAATGAGTTATTAATATTGAGGTTAATCTGCAGGGATTGAGATTTGCTTTTTTAAACTGCCTTTGGGTTCCCTCGCCACAGTCTATCAGGATATTTTCATTTTTGTAATTAAGCAGGATAGATGTGTGATTTCTTTCCTTTGTTGGTATTGAGTCTGATGTGCCTAAAAATGTTATTTTTATTTTTTCCATTTTTTATATACGAAAGGATTATTTATATAGGTTATTGATTTATGATATTTTTACTACTTAATTTGATACTAGTCTTATTCTTATATTTTATTTTGAAGAGAAAACTTTAAATAGGAAATTTTTATATGATTTACATGAATAAATGGGCTGAACTTTTATTGGGCTTGATTTTTGTTATTATACCTATAATTGTAGCATGGTATTCTCAGGCATGGGGGATTTGGGATTTTTGGAATGCTGCAGGCACATTTTTCAAAGGCGGATTGTTCTGGATGATTACCATGATTGGGGTTTTGTTTATTTTATTGGGGATTAGTGATTTGAAGGGCTGATTTTATGGTGCTTGAGTTAGAGGACATGGATGGTTTTGTAGAAATTTTAGATGCAGCTGATGAACTTCAAGAAAGATTTTTTATTAAAGAAAATAAGGTTTATAGAGCATTAGGCTTTTGTGAAGTAGGTTTTGTTAAGAATGACTGTGCATATAGAAGACTTGTGGGCACTGATTTATTTATAGGGAGGGTTAGATATTTTTAGAATGAATTACGAGGCGGATTTGAAGGGCATTGATGACAAGATAGAGAGAGATTATGAGAGATTAGTTGCTGAAAGATATTTGCCTGTTTTTTCTGTGGTTGCTAGAGAAAGTGCTAATATTTTAAGAGAGAAAAATATACCTGTTGTGGAATTGGGTTATCCTATTGTTAGACTTGATTTTTCAAAGAGCGGGATATTTACATCAGAGAGGAAAATTATTTTTATTAACGGAAATGAAGATTTTAAAGGGTTATTAGAAATTGCTAAGATATACCAAGAGGGTTCTGATTATCGTCATTCTATTCAAACTACCTTAAAAATGTGCATTGATGATTTGATTTTAAGTGTTAGAAAGGCAATTGGGATTAGATGATAGATAGTTCGTGATTTTATTAATTTAGAAAATTTTATAAGTTAGAGATATTATTATATTGATGAAGATGATTCCCATAAGAGAGATAGAAGTTGATGATGGCACTTTGGTTTCTATATGCTTTTATAATTATTTTGAGATAGGCTGGAGGAGCAAGGCAGATAGCAATTGCATGGAATATGCGTTTGTGTGGGGTCCTAATGAGCCCTTTTATGTTGTGAGGAGGCCGCCCGGCTATGCAATGATTCGCGATAGGCCAGTCAATTTGATAAAATATTTTGATAGGTTTAGGGGAATTCATCCTAAGATTGACGAATTGGTTGAATGCTGTGAAAAAGGGAAAATTAGTACTATTTTTGCTTAATTCTTTTTTAAATATAGTCTTAGCTACATACATTCTTCATAATTTATATATATCTGATTATTTTTGTTTCGCGAATGGCATATTGTAAAATATGTGGGGAATATGAATGCAAAAGGCATAGTGTTTTGCTAGGAAGAGCAAGAAGCGTTACAGAGTTTTCCGGCTCTTCACCGCCAGAAGTTTTTGTTGGAAGGTGGAATTATCCTAATGTTTATGCCGGAATTTTGTCGCCTGAAGAATATGGCGATACTAAGGTTATGAGCAGTGCAGAGGAATGGCATTCAAAAAGATTAGGGATTTCTGATATTTTAAGATTAAGGAATATGCTGATTTATGGCAGGAGGAGAGACAATATAAAAACAGCTGTTTTGAAAAATAGATTTTTGAGCGTTATGCAGGAGATTGCCATGGCTGACAAGTCTGTTTCAACTGAATTTAAGTTAAAGAAGCCGATAGTGAAGAGTGAAGAGAGGGAAAGCAGAGTGCCTCTGATTTCAAATGCGGGAGAGGTGGAGAATGTTAGATTGCAGGAGAATCCCAAAATAAGGAAAGAAGTGGAATATTTAGTTAATGATACAGATGTCAAGTCAAAAGTAGCCTTATTGGAACTAGAGAAGTCTGGAATAGGAACCTCAAATATGATCAAGCTATTAAGTGCTGGATTACTTGGGTTGAAGAAGAATAGAAAATTGGTGCCGACAAGATGGGCTATAACTGCTGTTGATTCTAATTTATCTAACGAGAAAATTGAGAAAATAAGATACATGCCAGAGATACCTGATTTTAGGGTTTTTCATGACGAATATTTAGGAAATCATTATGAGATTTTATTGATTCCAAGATATTGGAGCTTTGAGGTTATTGAAATCTCTTTGAAAAATTTTGGGATGTGGAAAGATTATGAGTCTATTTTCAAAAGGAGGAAGTATGCGGATTCTGTTACTGGGGCTTATTATGCAAATAGACTGGCTGTTACAGAGTATTTAGAGGGTATTAAGAAACAGGCTTCTGTATTGATTTTGAGAGAGATTAGGCCGGAATATTATGCTCCTCTTGGAGTGGGGATACTTCGCGAGACCACGCGGAGTGCGATGGCGAGAGAGCCTAATAGGTTTGGGAGTTTGCAGGAGGCATTGCAGAATATACAAAGCAGATTGAGGGTTAGTGTTGAGAGGTATTTAAAGGAAAGTCAGATGATGAGGGAATTGAGGCAGAAGAGCTTGGGGGAGTGGACTTGATATTATTTTTCTTGAGTAGCTGTTTTGACGTTTTTATTAAGCTGTTTCATTGATTCTTCCAATTGCTGCTTGTTTTTTGTTCCTGTGCAGACGAGTTTTCCGTTGCTGAATAAAAGGAATGTTGCTGTTGGGTCTATTAGCTTGTAAACTAAGCCTGGAAACTGCTCTGGCTCGTATTCTGTATTTTCCAATTGCAGAGCGAGAAGATTAAGATTAAGATTTAGATTAATAGAGCCAGAGGCAACAATGTTTTGCACTGTTATTTTTGGCTTGTCTGTTATTTTAACGCCGATTTTGGCAATATGCTTTATGACTTGTTTTATCACTTCTTTGACTTGCGCGACGCTTTTTGTTCCTGTGCAGACTAAATTGCCTGATGAAAATACTAAAACAGCTGATTTTGGCTTTTTTACCCTTAAAACTAATCCTGGAAACTGTTCTGGATTGTATTCTGTGTTTGACTGGACTCTTGCGAGTTTTGTCAGAGAAACAGGCTTGCCAAGAGATGTCGTAGCGACGATATTCTGGACTTTAAGATCAGATTTTGACATTTTGCTTATTATTGTTATTTATAAAGAGGGGGCTTTATAAAGCTTTGTTTTTTGTTAAGTCAAGTTTACAAAGTAACAAATAGCCTTGCTGGATAGTCTTTTACGCCTCTATGAAATCTATCTTCATTAAACCATTTTCGATAATTTTCTAGTTTGCTAAAGAACATTGGAAAATGTATAAGATGTACTATAAATTCCTGAATTATATTTTGTATAGTTCTCTCAACTTTTCCTTTATCCTGTGGGTAATATGGATGCGCTACTTTTGGCTCAATTCCCTGCTCTATGCACCAAGACTTCCATTGCTCTCTGAATTGTCCGCCGTTATCAAATAATATCATTGTAGGCTTTTGCGATAAAGGTTGCATAACTAATGTTATCTCTTTTGTTGTTGGACAATGGTCAAACAAATGCAGCAACAAAATATATCTCGAATAATCATCAATGCAAACTAAAAGATAATATTTTATTCCATCAAATTTGAATTCTTTCAAATCAACTTGCCATAATTCATTCGCATATTTTGCTCTGAAAAACTTCCATGCTTTTTTTCTCTTTTTTCTATATCCATTAATTCCCCACTTGCGAAGTATTTCGTTTATTGCTTGTCGTGAAAGCTCAATTCCTTGAACTTTTATTTCGAGCTGTTCAAGCTCGAAATCTGGTGCACAAAATAATCTCTGTTGAATTCTTGCGCAACCATATCCAAAATTATTTCTAAGGGCAATAATCATTATTTCAGTTTGAAGAGTTATCTTAAACTTGTGATTTGCTCTCGGCAAATCACTTGCATATTTTAGATTTTCCTTTCCCCAATACCAAACAGTCTTTCTAGAAACACAAAAAGTGACCATCAAAAGCTTTTTAGGTATGCTTGTTCTTGATAATTTACCGAGTAATCGGCGTTGCTCTGGTTTTAATATCAAAGTTGTGCTGGAGCAACTTTTCTTTTTACACCTCTTTTCAATGAAAAATTGCATGAATTTATTTATGTAAGAGAATGAGTTCTTTTCCTTTTTTATCGTCTATTCTCATTCTCTAAGAGAGAAAAGAAAAGAGAGAACACAAATTAAAGCAATTACATCTATAAAAATGCATCGATTAACTAAAATTAGATAAAAATCAAGATGTTACCATTTAAGGTTTACTTAACATTTTTTAAAGGCTTTTGTGCTATCCGATTAATATTGGGCGATAGGTTTTTAAGTACTTTTCTCGCTTAACTTTTTTGGATTATCCCTTTAGGAGGATGGTCTCTTGAAGAAGTCTACGTCCAATGCCTTAAGTGTGGAAAAATTTATACATTAGAAGATAAATTAGAAGAGCAAGCTATTGATTTATATGTTGAAATTAAGGCAAGGGAAGAATTAGTAGCTGAAGGGAAGATCTAATATATAATTTGTGAAATCTATCTTCAATTTGTGCAGATAGTGATTTGTGCAAAGCCCTTTTTAAAGTAAATTACGCTGGGCTGTCCGTGATCTTTTTGCCTCTTTTTCTATTTCATCTAAAGTCACAATGTCAAATGGCTTTCTGTCTGGACGATAGTGCGTGATTCTCGGGAATCTTAATGCATAGCCTGATGAATAGCCTGGGCTTTTTTGTATATTTTGATAGGTTACAGAGACTACTAATTTTGGCTTGACTTTGACTTCCTTGCCTTTTTCTGCAATTATCAATGGCTTTAGCAATTTTGTTATTTCTTTATAGCTTGTGCCTTCCTCTTCTTTTTCTTTCAAGCCTGATGACACTTTTCCTATTTCCAAGAATTTATCGCGTGACTTGCAGGCTACGATGTAAGAAGTTAACCAGCCTGCGCGCTTTCCAGAGCCGTATTCTGCGCCTACTATGACTAAATCGAGATCTGCAACGTCTGGCTTCATTTTAACCATGAATCCGACTCTTCTGCCTGGCTGATAAGGAGCATTTAGACTTTTAATCATTATACCTTCTTCATGCATCTTGAGTGCTTCTTTGTAGAATTTTAGGGCTTTGTCATCATCTTCTGTTATGAATTGCATTGAGGGGCGGATTTTTAATTTCTCTTCTTTTATTATTTTTTCCAAGAGATTTCTGCGCTCTTTGAATGGGAGATGCGCGATTATTTTTCCGTTATGATATATTACGTCAAATACATTGATTTCTACTGGAAGAGATTTTATCAGCTTTTCTATGTCGTATTTTCTTTTTATTCTTTGAGAGATTGCCTCAAAGGGTAGGGATTTTTTTGTTAATGGATTATAGCCAACTACTTCTGAATCAATGATAAATGAATTGCCTTTTACGTTTTCCCTGGCTACTTTTACGATGTCTGGGAATTGCTTTGTTACGTTTTCCAGCCTTCTTGTGAATAATGTTATATCTCCTTTATCATCTTTGTTTATCACAACCCTGAAGCCATCGTATTTGTGCTCTATTGCAGCGGGTTTGCCGCAGATTCTGAATGCTTCTTTTATGTCTGACACTTTTATAGGAAGCATTACTTTCATTGGGCGGCCTGGCGTGATACTGATTTTTTCCAATTCTTTTTTTCCCTTTAACGCTGATTCAAATACTATAGCATAGTCATTAGATAAATCATAGGCGGATTCTATTTTTTCAGATAGTTTTTCTTCAGGGAAAAATGCCTCTGCAATTGCGTCTCTAAGTATTCCATCTGCCACGCCTACTCTTAGATCTGATAATAGCGTGCGAATTATGTATTTTGCTTCTTTTCCTGACGCGGAGTTTAACAATTCTGAAATGAGAGAAAGTTTTTTTTCTACTGAACCCTTGCCTTCTATTTCCACTAATTTTTTTAAGTTTTCAAATACTTTTTTAGTTTCTAATTTTGATTTGAAGAGGGTTGATTGTTTTCTCTTGCCTATGAATTCGTCTGCTATCTCTCCTAAATCTCCCAGTTTCTTGTATTTTTTATAAAGCTCTGATTCATGCATGCCTGATGTTTTTGCAATTGCTTTTATTACTAATTTGTCTGATATTCCAAACTCTCTCGGGTCGTATTCGGGAAATGTCCTGCCCTTTAGGAGGTAAATGAATTCTGATGGATGATGTTTTAGTTTTTTGAGAAATTCTGCCAAGATTGATGTTTTTTCTAATCTTTTTGAGGTTTTTGCGAGGGCTTCGTATAATTCGACAAATTCGGAGTATTGCATGACGAGAGAAAGAGATGAGAATATTTAACTCTTACTAGAGCCAGCCTCGTTTCTTAATACCATCATTTGTGATTTGAAAGGCGAGAGTTTTTTCAGGGAGAGAGCGATGCTTGATTAATTTTGCTGAACGCTTTCCATTTTCATTTGAAAGCTCTATATGACATTTTGCCCAATATTTTAAAATGTCGCCGCCAACCATCTTGCTTTCATTTTCCCAGTTGTAGATTTGATTTGTGATTAAAACAGGAATTTCTCTTTTTCTTGCTATTTCGGCCAATGTTTTTATCTGAGAAACTAATTCAAGGTTTATTTTTTGCATTTCTTCATTATTTTTTTCCCTTGCTTCTGCGAAATCTAATCTGTAGAGAATTGTCATGCCGTCTACTATGATAAGAGATATTTCTTTTTTAAGGTATTTTAAAAGAGTTTTAAATGCCTCCTTTTGCTCTTGGAAATTAGTTGGCTTGAGAAGAAAAATATTTTTCAGGACTTCTTGTGAGTTATTTAACGAGAGTTGTTTTACTCTTTCTACGCTGAAGCCGCCCTCTGTGTCAATGTAGATTACTTTATTCCCTTTTTTTGCCTGCGAGACAGCTGTCAGTAAACAGAGATTTGTTTTTCCTGTTCCTGAAGAGCCGTATATTATAGACACTATATCTGCTTCATAGCCGCCGTGGAGAAACTTATTTAGGTCGTAGGAGCCTGCTGATATTTTTCCCATACAATGCTTAATATTCTTACATATATAAAAATATAGCGAAAAAATTAATAAATTGAAGGAGGCTTATCTCCTTTTCTTTGCTTTTGAGCTTACAGCAGCATTTTCATACATATCCATGCCTCTTTTTTTGTGTAATATGGCATGAAGTATAAGCAATATAGCTGCTATTATCACAATCCAATTTGATATTGTAGCGCCAAGTAATGCCGGCCAGATCGCAAATATTAGGATAACAATTCCTATAATCAGGTCCGTAACCATGCAGTTGC
>CAZNQS010000035.1:0-8053 GCA_964575515.1 Candidatus Woesearchaeota archaeon
CTCCTTATATTTTCCATAAGAAATAATTATGGGTTAAAGTTTATATTACATCAAGTTCCTTGACATAAACTTAATTTTTAATTGGAATTGGAGAGATTTTCACAGCTTCTTTATACACTGCATTATATATTTCTGCAACAGAAATAATTTTTAAATTGTGATTTCTTGCAAATGCCTCTATTTCATCGCCTTTGGTCATTGTTCCATCATCATTAATTAATTCAGCTATTACCCCAATTTCTTTAAGGCCTGCTAATTTCATCAATTCTACAGAAGATTCTGTATGGCCTCTTCTATCTTTCAATAAATTAACTCTTGCCCTTAATGGAAATAAGTGGCCTGGCTTTTGCAAATGTTCTGGCTTAGACTTTTCATCCAAAAATACTGCTATTGTTTTCAGCCTATCATGAACAGACATTCCTGTTGTTGTTGTAATTGCATCTACTGAAACTGTAAATGGTGTGTTTAATTTATCAGTAGGATTCTCTACCATCATTGATACTTTTAATCTATCAAGTATCTTGCCAGAGCATGGAAGGCACATTAAACCTCTCGCATATCTCATACAAAAGGCAAGATTGCGGGCATTTGCTTTCTCAGCAGCAATAACCACGTCTCCTTCATTTTCTCTGTCATAATCATCAACTACAATAATTGGAATGCCTTTTCTTATGTCTTCAAGAGCAGAGTATACTTTTCCGTTATTCATTTTAATTATATTTAATTATAAGTAATTACTATTTAAATTAAACTTATCACTTAATTATGATTACAGATTCACATTAGAGATATCCAAGGCTTTTCAATCTTGCTTTTATTTCTTCTTCTGTCCTTTTGTCTAATATTTCCATATGGGGCTCTGAAAAGATTTGTCTCAATATAAATGAAATATAAGCAGAGACTGAATGTATTCCTGTGCCTTCAATATTCTCTTTAATTTTCTCAATCAGTTGCATTGGCAGAGAAACAGTGCCGTATTCTCTCTTGTCTTTTGAAGATGGTCTTGGCATATTTTTATTAATTTTATAAGTTATTAAATTTTACTAATCTTGATTACCTTAAAAATTTGTTCTTAAATGAATTGATAACTGATAAGTCATTTTTATCTAAGCATCCAGTTAGATAAAGAACAGCCATATAAACCAATAGGAAAGATAGAGACAACATAATGGCATTCAATAAGCCTATTATAAAGAATTGTTTTATAAAAAATAATATTCCTCCTAAGATTAAAGTAATTATAAATACATTTATTATTTTTCTTCTGAATGGAATTACGGATATGTAATGTCTTGCCTCTGCTACATAAATCACTGACATCATTGCAGAACTTATCAGAGTGGCTAAAGCAGCGCCATTAATGCCGCTAGAGTTTTCTATAAACCAAATTTTAGGAAGAGGAATAAACAGCATATTCAATGTAAAGTTAAGAACACCAGCAAAAATCACGTCATATAGAAATACATACGATTTACCTTTCATCTGAATAATCTTGCGGCTTACTGGAACAAAGACAGATAATAAAAATGAAGAAAGAGAAAGAAGTCTTAATGCTGTTGATGCTGCAATATATTCTGAACCAAAAAGCAATTTTATAATTACATCTGGGAAAATAAAAATCAGAACCATTGCAGGGATATTTATTACGAATATCCATTTATTAACTTGCTTGCTGATTTCTTTAATTGCATAAATATTATTTTTAGCGTATTCTTTATTAATCAAGGGGAAAAATAATTGCATAAATAATTCTGGCGCAATTCCTAAAAGCAGCGCAATTGGCATTGCAGCATTGTATAATCCTACCTCGACTGCTGTTTTTAGATAGCCTAATGAAAAAGAATCTATCCAGGAATAGAAAACACCCACAAAGCTGGCGAAAAGAAGCGGTAAGGAATATCTAATAAATTCAGAGCTTAAGAGTTTCTTCTCTTTATTTGCAAGGGAATTTTTTTGATATAATGTAGGCAATAAATATCTTGAAATTGTGTAAGAAGAAATAAGAGTAACAAAAAGTCCAAAAAGATAAGAGAAAATTATTGCTGGCGTACTTAATTTAAGCGATAGTAGTATAATTATCAATAGAACACTTGCTACATTATGAAAAATATAAGCAATTAAGGAATGCCAAGTAGTTTTCTCATACGAGCGCAAGGCAGCATTGAATGGTGTGCCTAAAACAATCAAAGGAACAGCAAGGCTGAAAAATTTCAGATAAATTATTAGCTTAACATTATGAAATATCTGAACAGCTATTAATTCAGAGGATAAAAATAAGATTATTCCCAATAAAATACTAGAAATAATTAATATTTTGGTAGTAAATTTAAATATATACTTGACATTTTCCGTCTCTTTCTTCCCTCTTAATAAAGGCAAATACCTAGTCAAGCCTTCGCTAAATCCCAAAGAGGCAATAAGAGAAAACCATGCTGTAATCATGATTGCTAGAGAATACAAGCCATAAGTTTCTGCGCCGAAATAACGGGCAATTATCACCCTATAGACATATACCAGTAATTTCCCAGCAATAAGGCATACTAAGAGAATTGTTGCAGTCTTAGCTATTAACTTTAAGCTAGTATTAACTTCTCTTTGGCTATTGTCCATCTCCAAATAAGCAATCAGGGCTTTTTATTCCCTACTATCATTATAAATTAAATGAATTTATTTTATTATTGAATTTTTTTGTTGTTAGATTTTCAATGATTTAAAACCCAGAATCTTTAAATAGGTAATTTTGATTAAGCATAAAATGATTGACAAAAAGGAAAAATTAGTTGTAAGAGTTAATGAATTATATCATGATTTAGCTAAAGAGGACTATGACTCTACAACCAATCTCGAAATGTTCAGGCAGGAAAAAGAAAGATGGCAAAAAATAAAAAATCTTTTCAAAAATAAAAAATCTATCACTGTATTGGATATAGGAACAGGAACAGGGTTTATTCCTTTGACTATTTGTGGATTTTTAAAAAAATCAGATCAGTTTATTTGCAGTGACATATCCCAAGAAATGTTAAATTTGGCCAGAAAAAAACTAAAAATAGAGGGGTTTAAATGTAAATTTAGATTTTTAAAATGGAGTAAAGATATATCTATGAAAGGAAATTCTGTAGATATTGTTACGATTAATTCTGTTTTACATCACATTCCAAATACAAAATACTTTTTGAATGAGGTAAATAGAGTCTTAAAAAAAAATGGGCTCGTTATTATAGGGCATGAGCCTAACATTCGATTTAAGGAAAACAAATATCTGACTTTCATAAACCATTTATTGGCTATCTTATTTAAACCCAAAGAGGAGATGAAATACCTATCTGTAAAATTTGGAATTTATGAAATCTTAGATCAACTATCAGGGATTTTTAGTTCAAAAAGAAAGAGGATAGTGTATCATAGGGAGATAATTGCCAAAAAGATTAGCGAAGTATTGAGAAAAGAAGGCTTAATTGAAAAAGACCTCTCAATTAGAGAGGTTATGAGTTTGGTTGATTATAAAACTATTGGATTTGATCCATTTAATATAATTCCGAAGTATAGGGTGCTTCATATTGAAACATACCATCATCTCCGCGGATTTGAATACAGTAATAAAAAATTCCTGAAAAGGTATAGTGAAAATTTAAAAGAGTATTATCCATTAGATGGAAAGACATTTCTAGCCATTTATAGAAAATAATCTATTGATTATTTTTGCTGGTTGAATCTATCAATGGCTTGCATTAATCTTTCTGAAAGAGGGCTCTTTTTAATTTTCTTATTGCATATATTCTCTAAAAATTCCATATCATATGCGAATATTTGTCCTCCTGCTTGTGAAGCGAATATCTTTTCTTTAGAAAAATTTTTATCTAAATCTGTCGGGTCTACATCTACATTTGCGGACTTCTTTCCATAGAATTTTACTTGGTCCTTAAAACTTACATTGTCTACATAGAAATGGCTATAAAGAATCGAATAATACGCTACAAGTATGTCTAAAAATTCTTCTCCTTCTAATTTTTTGGCAAGAGTCTTAAGTTTGTTGCTCTTATTAAGTCTTCTCAGAAAACCGAATTCTCGTAAAAATCCTCTTAATCCAAACCTATGGGGGAAATATTTGGCATACAACTGGGATTTAAAAAAGATTTTTTCTTTTTCTATTAATGACTTGAAAAATTCGTCTTTTGCATATTTTCTTAAATATACTTCAAATATAGGATACATCTTTAAAAATGGGTGTATATATCTCCTAATATGACTAATCCCCCCACCAATTTTGTAATTTGTGTCATATGATTCCTCATAATTTATAAGGTTCTTTAAATCATTTCTCTGCCCGAAAAAACATTCTTCGCCCATATGAAAAGGGGTTTTTAATTCATAGTAGAATATCCATATTTTATACCTAAAGATATTCCCTTTAGGAAGGCTCTTTGTTATTTTCAATAGATTTTCTTTCTCTTTAAAAAGTTTTCTTAAAAATCTTGGGTCTATATAAACATCTGTTCTTGTTTTTAAAACGAATTTATCTTTTTCAACATGGCTTAATCCTGCCTCTAATGCTTTCATCTGGCACCATATTGTCGGACTTCTTAATGTTCCTCTTGGATTAGGTTCTGTTGACCTTATTATTTTTACTTTATTTTTTGTCAAGAATTTATGAATTTTAGGGTATTTTTCCACCTCGCCTATCCAAGTCGAAAGATAAATCTTATCTACAAGGCCTTCTTTACGTAAACCTATTAAATCTATAATGCTCTGCTTAAATAATTCTGGTTCTCTAATCAGGCCTGTAAAAAGAACATTTACTGGTTTCCTTATTCCTTCAATTTTTGAATTATTATTCTCTTTCATTATCTTCCTTTTCCATTACTGCAAAAAGTACTGGCCTTAGCTTAGGGGCCAAAAAACCTAATGATCTAAGCAATAGATTTCTACGAAAATATACATTTAAATATTTTATGTATATTTTGGTTAGTTGAAAATCTCTAACTAAATAGTCCTATATTGCGGGCTATTGCACTACAATATTAGTATTATCTGATTTTAACTTATTATTTATATCTCTAATAATATCTAATGTTTTTGTTATAGATTTAATAGCCATTGCCAAGGCATAAAGGGCCTGGTCTTCACTTACTTCTAACCTAAAAGGAATCATACGTATTAAATGCAGAGCCATATAGAAATACCCTTTTATTTCAATTTCTTTCCTATTACCCTCTATTATATTATACCACGCCGATACATATTCATCAATATCATTTAATAATGCTAAATCGTGCTTAAAATTGAGAGATATTTCTCCAGTTGTATTAAAACGGACAAGATCTTTATTCGTAGAAGACCATAATTCATATTGGTTTATTAGAGATTGAAACATCTTCCCTAAATCTAGCTCTGGTGGGTCTATGAAATCTATAGAATCTGTATCTATTAATTTTATGGCTGGTTCATTTGAATTATTTATGAGATTATAATTATTATTTTTATATAAAATATTCTCCAGCGTAAGATCGCCATGAATAGGGCACAGATAAGTTGGTTTTAAAAATTCTATATAAGGATGTTCTGTAACTTTCTTCAATAAATGATTTAATCCGCTATATAATATTCCGTCTATTATTATCTTCTCTGAATTTACTAAAGAAAATAACCTTGGAGTTAGTTTTTCACTTGTTAGTTTGGAGTATATCTTTTCTGAAAGATGATTAATTAGCCATTCATCGCCTGCTTCGTAAATATAGGCGCCTGGTTTGTATATTTTGTCAGACATTTTCTTCAATAAAGCCTTTATTCCCCTTAATTTTTCAGAATTCGGATATTTTGAAAGCAATTCGTAATCAGATAAAAACTCCATGTCATAATAATATTCGAAAGAATTTTCTACTTCACCATAAAGTTTTGGTATCAAATCTCCGCATAATTTTGATAACCTTTGTAAATCATTATATTGTTTTTTCAATTTAATATATTTTTGATTCATACTCTTCTCTTTTGAAACAACTTTTCTAATAAATAATCTTCCAGAACTTTCTATTAATAATGTTTGAGCGAGAGATCCTCCTTTAAACATTTTGAGAACATTTGTTTTTTTAGAATCTATTTCCAACTCGCCTATTCCCTGATTTCTTTTAATTTCGAATGCCGTTGCTTGTGGAATAAGCATGGAAGATGGCTTTCTGTCGTTGATTAAATATCTTGGGCCAGAAGGAAGGCCTGTAATTAGTTGTTCGTATTGTATATTTGCTTCTTTTAAGGCTTTTATTAATTTTTCTCTATCTTCTGAACTTCTACACGTTATTAAAATTAGCCTATAACCCTCATTATACCATTTCTTTAATTTATCATATACTCCTGGCAATGCCTTAAGTGAATGGTCGTATTTTGGAATATCTTCATGTTCTATTAATACACCGTCTATATCGCAGAAGATTATACCTTTTTGCCCTTTTCTAGTATCAATAACATTTTGCAGCCTTTGTGGATCGCCAAAGAATTCTGCATCAAAAATCTGAATTGCTTTTACCTTTTTCTCTTGTAAAATTAACTTTTTTATTATATCTGAGATATAGATGCTATTATCTATTACGATTTCTGGCTTATTGAAAAAATAACATCCTATAACTCCGAAAAATCTGCCTGGGGATCTTGGCAATTCTTTTTCTTTTATCTCACTAATATAATTCTCATCTGAAACTGCTGCAACACTCCATGCTTTTATGTTTTCTCCTCTTAAATTCCATATTGGAATTATACAATCTTCATCTTTCCCTTCTAGAAGATATTCAAACATCGGCGATATATCTAAGTAATGATCGCAATCACATATCATTATGTTGCCTGAAATATTTTGGTCTTGCTGAATTGCATTGCGAACTGTTTCTGCAGGTCCGTTAGTTGGATTAGGGAGTATTATGCACCTATGATTTATATCCTGAAAAATCTCTTTTAGTTTTTGTGTAACATTAAATTCTTTTTCTTGTTCTTCTAGAAATATAAAAATAGTTTCTTTTATATTGTCTTTCCATTTTTTAAAACTGTTGAGCGCCAATTCTATAAAAGTCTTATCTTCTATTTTTAGGAATGGCTTGAACTTATAATCGAACCTTGCTCCTCTTCCAGCCATAGGAAATATTAAAGTTACATTAAGATCTTTTATCATAGCGTATATCCTGATTTTAGAGCATCGTCTCTAAACATTTGCACTGTCTCTCTTGAAAAATCTGTAAGATTTTTGCCTAGGTCTTTCAACTTTGGAAGAAGTGAATATGGAATGGTAATTATATGCGCGCCCGCATTTATGGCTTGAACTACATTGTATATCTCTCTCGTGCTTGCCCATAAAATTTCTACATTTGGTTTTTCTTTAAATTTATCTACTGCATAGCTTGTATTAGAGATTGGATCTACGCCAGCATCGGCAATTCTTCCAGAAAATACAGAAACTATTGCAGGCACGTCTGTATCAAAACAATTTTCCAGACCATCTATTTGCTCTCTTGTAAATACTGCCGTTGTATTTATTTTTATGCCTTCTGAATTCAGTTCTTTTATTAAACCGCTTGTGGATATTCCGCCTGTGTTCGTAATTGGTATTTTAACATATACATTATTTCCCCAGCTATTAATCGTCTTCGCTTGCCTTTCCATCTCGATTGAGTCGTCTGCAAAAACTTCAAGAGAAACAGGAAGAGGATTCACATATAGAACAAATTCTCTTGCAAAGCCCTCGTAATCTGTAATTCCTGCTTTTCTCATCAAGGTAGGATTAGTAGTAAATCCTTTTACATTATATATGTCAATCATTTTTCTAGATGATTCTATATCTGCTCCGTCTACAAAAATTTTTAATTTAGTTAAAATATCGTCTAAACTTAATTTATTTGCCATCTTTTAATATCTGATTTTTAATCATTTTTTCCTCATATGAAGACCTTCATTTTTTGCTATTTTGATTTCTTATTAATTTGTTTATTTAAAGTTTATTGTAATAAAGTGTGTAGCATATGTAGTATCCCGTTAATATTTCCTAACGATATATTTTTCAGGGTTTTCATTTTCT
>CAZNQS010000036.1:0-7489 GCA_964575515.1 Candidatus Woesearchaeota archaeon
CGACAATCATTAAGGCACTCATTACAGTTACCATTTTGACGAATGATTGAGAGAGTGTAGGATTTATAAAGGTTTCTCTTTTGTTTTGAGTTTTTACTATTAAGATGAAGTCTCTGAGGATTCGAGAAATGTATCAATTATCTGTTGTAAACCTTTATTCAAAGTTCTAAGTTGTAGACCATCTCTACTCGTTTGAACCCCAACTCTTTCAGAACCTTTATAATAATTCATTATTACATCTACCTTATTATCATAAATTTTAGTATGAAAACCATTCTTTTTGAGATGTTGCTCTAATATTTCGGATTCTTCACAACTCATTTCGTAAATAACTATTTTTTTCATGAATTTTATTTGAATAAAGATTATTTAAACTTTATGGATGTTTTGATACTTAGAAAAGTAGTATCATTCTCGCCTTTCCTGCTGATTGTCTCTCCAGTTTGATTTCTAGATAATCATCATTCTACAATCGGCTAAATAGATACATATTTAAATAATAGAAATATTTAAATATATTAGATATCTAAATAGATAATGGCAATAATAACAATTAGTATTGATGATAATATAAATAAAGAATTTAGAAAATTTGTAGAGAAGAAGTTGGGAAAAGGAAAGGGCATACTTAAAAAAGCAATTATGGAAGCTATTAAGAAATGGATTGAAGAAGAAGAGCAGAAACAAATTGCAGAAAGACAGATAAAATTAATGAAAGAAGGGATAATCTCCCTTAAGGGATGGAAATTCAATAGAGATGAGATACATGAAAGATGAAGAGATTTTTTTATTAGATAGTAATGTGCTTATTTATGCTTATGATAAGGATGAAGATAAAAAAAGAAAAATAGCCTCTAATTTATTGTCTTTTTGTTTTAAAAAAGAAAAAAAGTTTGCTCTGACAAATCAAATTCTCGCAGAATTTAGTTCAATTTTTCTACAAAAAGGGAAAGGGGATATTAATTTTCTTAGATTGATTATTAATGATATATTAAATTGTTTTGAATTCATAAAATTAGTATATAATGAAAGGACAATCCTTAAAGCATTAACTATTAAAGAGGAATTTAAAATTCCTTTTTGGGATTCTTTAATAATTGCAACTATGAAAGAAAATGGAGTTCATAATATTTACACAGAAAATATAAAAGACTTTAATATAGCAGGCATAAAAGCAATAAATCCCTTTGAAAAATAATTTATTTCGGCGGCTCCAAAGCATCCCAGTTTTCAATCCATTCGCTGATAGGTGGAATTTCTACGGCGAGTTTTCTTTTTTCTGCATAAAGTTTTGCGAACAAGTAAAAAATCATGCCCAGACTTTTCGTGCTTTTATTGTTGGCGGGGAGAATCTGCGTTATTCCACGCGTATAGTTGTTTGTGTCGCAAACAGCCAATGACGGAATCTTAATTCTTTTTGCGTCATTGAAGGCGTTTTTGTCTATCCATGGATCGCAGATAACTACTAATTTTGTTTCTATGAAATCTTCTAAATTTGGATTTGTCAGAATGCCTGCTGGATATTGCTTAGTAAATATACGAATGCCTGTAACTTTTGCGAATAATTCCAATGGCTTCCAGCCTGCTTCTCTCTTGCATACTGCAATTATGTCTTCTGGAGCGTAATCTGAAAGGAAATCTGCTGATTCTCTTATTTTTTTGTCTAAAAGAGAAGTATTGAAAACAGCCAATCCGTCTGCTCTTCTTTTATAAACATACTGCTTCATATCTGGAGTTATAACACGAGTTCCTAAATGTATTGAGGATTTTAAGTAATCTTCAATAGGAACTAATGTGTCTGTTTTTTCCTCTTCTTTTTCAATCTTTTTTTTAATGTCTATTTTAATTTCAGGCTCTATTATGTATTTTTCCAGCTCTTTTGCTTTTTCTTTGAGAGCGGCTAATTTTGATTTTCTTTCCTCGCTTTCTTTCTTTTCCTTACTATCTTCTTTCGATTTTATCTTTGTTTCCTTCTTATCTTCCAATGTGTTCTCAGATTCTTCCTCTGTCTCTTCTTTCTTTTTCCTTGGCATTTTTTTAGGAGATATAGAAGGTTTTTAAATGTTATCGGGTTATAGAAATTCATGAAAGCGTATTTTATGAGGCATGGGCAGACGAATTATAATGTAAAAGACATATGCAGCTATAAACCTACAAAAAAGGTTCATCTTACTGAGCTTGGAAAAGAACAAGTAAAAAAAGTAGCTGAAGAATTAAAAAAAGAGGATTTGGATGCCATATTTGTATCTCACTTATGGAGAACTATGGAAAGCGCGAACATAATTAATAAGTACCATAATGTAAAGATTATTGAGGATAAAAGGATTAATGACAGGAAAACTGGTTTTAATGAGAAGCCTCATTCAGAATATCTAAAAGCCATAGAGGAAGATAAATTTCATATTAAGATTAAAGATGGCGAGTCTTTTCAGGAAGAAAAAGCGAGAGTTTTTTCTTTTCTTGATGATTTAAAGAAAATGCATTACGATAATGTATTAGTTATAACGCATGAGGAGCCTATAAAGATTATTAATGGCTATTTTAATAATCTTTCAGATGAAAAAATGTGGGAGATGAAAGTGCCGAATGCTCATTTAATTAAATTTGATATTTGAATTAGCCTATTCAGTTTAGCTTCCCGCCATTTTGTTGCAATGCCTGTTTTGATAAAATCTGCTTCAAAAGCTACTGCATAATCAGCTAATGCGCTGTCTAATGTTTCACCAGAACGATGAGAGAGAATTGTTTTTACATTGTGCTTTTTGCAGATTTGAAAGATTTGTTTTAATTCAATTAAAGAGCCATTTTGATTTGGCTTGATTATCATTGCATTTATTGACTTTTCTTTAATTGCTTTTTTTAGTCTTGGAATTTGAGTTGCTGTTAAATCGTCCCCAACTATTAAATGCTGTGATGATTTTATTATTTCTCCAAACCCTTCGAAATCCTGCTCTTGCAAAGGATCTTCTATATAAAAGATATTATATTTATTTATTATTAAATTAATATAAAATATTTGAGCTTTTTTATTTAGATATTTATTTTTATATATGTAAGAGTTATTTTTGTAGAAAGTAGAAGCGGCTATATCTATCCCTATCCTTATATTTTTAAATTTAGATAAAATAGATAAAATTTCTTCATTTGAAAGAGAAGTTTGCCACGCGCCCTCATCATTTATTGAATTTGATTTTAGTATTGATTTTAATTTTTTGTAGATTGATTTTATTATTTTTATGTTTTCTTTTATGTTATTATTTTTTGGGATGATTAGAAATTCCTGAAATTCAGGGGCGTCTTTGTTATGAGAATGCAAGCCTCCGCCAATTGCATTTCCGACTGGAATTGGTATTTTTTTTGCTTTTGGATTGATTAGCTGCCAGAGTTGCTTATTTTGAGATTTTGCCAATGCCTTTAGAATTGCCGATTCTAAAGCAAAGAGAGCATTTGCGCCGAATTGCTTTGCGTTAGATAATTTGAATTTTCTTTTTATATTGTTTTCAATCAATTTTAAGTCATTGAAATTATTAATTTGAAATGGAATTTTTAAAGAATTTATTGCCTTGATGTTCCAGTCTAAACTTTTATGAAAAGATGAAGTTTCATATTTTCCTGTTGACTTTCCTGATGGAGAGGAGGCTTTTTGGCTATTTATTATAACTTCTATTGTGGGTTCATTGCGAGAATCCTTTATTATTCTTGCCCTAATCTCTTTTATTTCCATTATCTAAATAGTTTAAAGAAGTTTAAAAGAGTATTGTTATTTTTTAAGTAAATTAAGCAAAAAATTCAAGAAATAAAAAATTAGAATAGCTATAAAAACAACTAAGAGAATTAAATAATATAAAAAATAATGAGAATAAGGAAAGTGGGTAATAAACCAAGAATAAATTTTGATTTTGTCATATTTCAGAATATTTATTATGATATATTAAACCCATCATGTTGGTATTATTAACTTTCTTCCCCGCCAGCTGGCGGCTCTGATTCTGTCACTTCTTCTTCGTCTACAAGGTTGTATTCAGTAGGATTTTCCACGATTTCCTTTTCTACTTCTTTTTCTTTTTCTATTAATTCTTCGTCTGTTATTGTGTCTTCTTTCAATGTTCCGAGCTTTTCCTTGCCTTTTCTTGGAGTTGGACGGTGTATTGTTATTGGCAGAACTCCTTCTTCAAGCTCGCGCTCTGCTATCTTTAATGCGTCATATTTAATCTGCTTTAATTCTTCATCAGAAATCTTAAGCAATAATGGGGCGTCCATTGCAATTTGCAATGCTCTTGCGCCGATAATGCGGGCTATTTCATATTTAGTGAATTTTTCTGTTGTTTGCTGTTTCATAGGAATGTAGCTTAAATTAGCTTTTTAAGTTTTTCGTTAAGCTCGTCAAATTTTTCAGGGATAATGCCCATAATCCTATCTATTTCTTCCTGTGAGAATGTATTCTTCCCTGCTTTTTGGCATGAGTTTATCATATATTGCTTATTCCATTTTGATATGCTGAACGTCAATCTTGCATCGCATGCCTGCTCTTCCTCTCTTGTTGGATCAAGAATTATGCTGTCTCCTAATTTGTAGAAGCTGAATGATATTGGGAGTGTTTCTTTTGAAATAGGAAGATTTCCTTTTTTGTTCTCGTAATCTATCTTGCCATCTTTGTCCAGAGAGGGCATTTTTGCCAGTTTAAGCGCGACAACTGCGGCGAGATTTGCAGCATCTATCAGATTGCCGTCGTCATTAATAGGATATATGTCTATGTAAACAGTCCATACTCTTTCTCCGGGAGTTATCACTAATTTTTTTAAGTCTATGATTCCTGATTCACGTATTGCCCTGTCAGTCAGCCTTCCTAATTCTATCGCCTCAAAGCCTGGCGGGCCTGATTCAAATCTTGAGGAAGCTAAAGGTAGGAACTCTGCTGTGCACATAAGGTTTCCCTTATCAGGAGAATCTGGATATGGCTCTTCTATGCCTAATTTTACACCTACAACTATATCTGTATTTCCTAATTTTATGCGCGCGCTTCCTTCTGCCTTATTAGATACGTCAGAAGATATGTCTAATTTTCTCAAATCCAATAATTTCCTGCCGTCAAACCGCTTTTCTTCTCCGAATAATCTCTTAATGTACTCGCGCGTGATATTTGAAATTTCCATTTTATTCTTTTACCACTGCCTCCTTTAGTGCTTTTTTTTGAGCATCATAAATCTGCTTTGATGCCTGTGATGCTAATTTTGTAATATCCTTGATCTGCTCTGGAGTAATCTTTCCGTCTAATTGAAGCAGAGAAAATTCATCTGAGCTTGCCAGCTTGGCTGTTGCAAAATCAGTTGCGCCTTCACCTTCTTCAAAGTCCTCTTCTTCTTTTGTCAAGTCAACGACAAAATCCTTGTCAAGCTTGCCTACTGCAACTGAACAGACTAAGTCTTTCATCGGGATGCCTGCGTGGGCGAGAGCCATTGATGCTGCGTTTATTCCTGCTGTCCTTGTGCCTGCATCTGCCTGCAGAATATATATTTGAACGTCAACAACTGTATTTGGAAATTCCTCCAAGTCTGTAATTGGCTCTAAAGCCCAGCCTGTAACTTTTGATATTTCCTGCGAACGCCGAGATGGGCCTGGCTTTTTCCTGTCTGATACTGAAAAGCTAAGAAGATCGTAGTTGCATCTTAGAACTCCAGAAGAAGGATCCTGCATGTGCTGCGGATGCAATTTTCTCGGCCCATAAACAGCAGCTATCGCTATAGTGTTGCCAAACGCAAATAATGCAGAGCCGTCTGCGTTTGGTATGACTCCGACTTTAGCCGTTATCTTGCGAAGTTCGTTGAATTTTCTTCCGTCTGGGCGCTTGAATTCTTTTGACGTCATTGTTTTGCCTCCTTTAATTTTATTTCTAGGGAGTTTTCTATTGTAGAAATCACTTCTAATATTGCATCTTGCCTGCCATATATTTCAATACAATATTTGGGAGGATCGTTTTCAAGAGGATTGTCTGCTAAGACAACAGTTGCATCCGATATATGATAGATATTATAGAATGTATTGCTAAGTCTATCAGAATAAGTGCTAACATATTCTAAATTAAATCTTCTCCTCATTTGTATATTAATATCTCTATTTTCTCTAAATTTATCTGTTACATAAACTTCTCTCACTATTTCTTTTGTCATTTTTCCTCAAACCATTCCTCCACTTTTTCTGTAAGGCCGTCAATGAAAACCTTTTCTGCAATGAATTCAACTGCTTTTCTGGCTTTTATTTCGCTTTCTACAGAATGGCCTTGAATCCATATCCAGCCATTTTGGCCGACTATGATATTACATCCCGTCTTATCTTTGATTAGATTAATCATAGAGCCTTCCCTGCCTATGACTCGCGGAACCCTGCTGGGGATTATTCTGAATATAAATCCGCCTTCTAATTTTCCAAGACCTTTTCCTTTTAATGCCAAGTCAACTCCCTTGCTCTTTACAGACCATATTTTTGCAGCCACGATATCTCCGATATCCAAGAATTGATCCATTTCGTTCTTGTTGATAAATCTTGGAACTTCGTCAATTGGGAGGAATGCAGAGGGGGCTGAATCTATGTCTATCAGCCAGCCATTGAATGTTATGTCAGTAACCCTACCTATTACAACATTATTTCTTCTTGGGATAAATGCTCCAAAAATTGTGATGACCCTTACGACGCGGCCTGCCTCTTCAGCCAAGCCAAATCTTATAGCAACTATATTGTCTCCCTGCCTTTTTGTCCCTTCGCCTGGCAGATAGTCTTCTCCCTGGACAATTATTTCTCCAGGAACAACTACTTTTCTTTTTGTTGAAATGCTAGAATCAATCTCTGTTACTTCGTTCTCTTCGTTAATCTTCTTCATTATAATCGTAATCAGACAGCAGAATAATGGTAATTCTTCAATGTCTGCTTTTCCTTTTCAATAATCTAATATTTTATTGGTTTAAAAAGCTTTGCTTTCATTGGGTTTTTTGTAGATTTTTTCGAAAAATCTTGCTGCTTCTTTGGGATCATAAATTCTATGCAATGCGTCCCATGTCTCTTTTCTTTCATTTTCGCAATATTCTCTTGTATGCCTATATGCTCTTTCTTTAATATCATCTATATTTCTTTCCTCTACATTTTGCTTGTTATTAAAGAAATAGCTTAAAATTTTTTCTAAAAAACTTTTTTTAGGGCTTTTTATATCTTCATAATTTTTGAGTCCTTTTGAATCGTAAAGGATATCTCTTACTACAAGAGATCCTTGAATTATTTCTAGGTTTTCAGTTGGATTAGAATCATCTTTGAATAATAATTTACTAAACCTCTTAGTTAATTCCCTGTCTAATATATTTTGATTTATTTGCACGTTAATTTCTTCTTACTGGATGTAAAAGTTGGTTAAGGAGGTGTAACTAGTTAATAAATTTTTCCCCATGTGCTTCTGTTAATCTAACGGGTGATGACATAAAGGTTTATATACTTTAGATATCTA
>CAZNQS010000037.1:0-7409 GCA_964575515.1 Candidatus Woesearchaeota archaeon
TTATACTTATGAACTATTCTATTTCTAAGACCATTTGCTTCTTTTAATATTTTTGTATCATTCTCTTTAAGTTCCATAATATCTCCTATCTTTTCTATATTAGAATAATCGTCCTCTACACTTTTATAAATGCCTCTATAGTTTCTTCTATATTATGGATTCTCTTTATAGCTATAGAGAACTGCGTTGATTATACAACATATTTGTACGCAGTTCTCTAATGGATAACTGCCAAAAATTGTAACCTAAACAATGCAGTTATCCATATCTCAATTTTTTCTTTAAGCCTATTTTTTCTTTCTGTTTCCATCTCATCTTTATAGTATTGGAGTATAAAAATCTTAAGTTAATTTTAAATGAAGGAATATTTATTAACTCATTTCTTCTGTTTTATTCATGAGTAAAAAAGATGGAGAGAAGAAAGAAAACGATTTTGTAAAATGGTTTTCTGAATTGAGCAATAAAGATGTTGCAATTGCCGGCGGAAAAGGAGCCAGCTTGGCAGAGATGTACAACAATAAATTCCCTGTGCCGCCGGGCTTTATTGTGACTGCACAGGCTTATCAGTATCTTATTGAAAAGTCTGGATTAAAAGAGAAAATTAAAGATGTTTTGAACAACTTAGATATTGAGGATACAGACGCACTGAATAAGGCGGCTAAAAAAATCAGAGAGCTTATTGAAAATGCTGAAATGCCAAAAGATATGGGCGATGAAATTATTGAAGCTTATGAAGTGCTTGATGTTGACAGAGAGTATATTGCCAAAGCAGGAAGCAAGGCAATGGATATTTTAAAAACAAGTCATGAAATGCCATTTGTTGCTGTCCGCTCCAGTGCGACAACTGAAGATTTGGCAGAAGCGAGTTTTGCGGGCCAACAGGAAACTTTCTTGAATGTCAAGGGAAATCGTCAATTGTTATTAAAGGTCAAGGAATGTTTTGCATCCCTCTTCACTGCCAGGGCTGTTTATTACAGAGAGAAAAAAGGCTTCAAGCATGATAAGGCTTATTTAGCTGTTGTTATACAAAGAATGATTGATTCTGATAAATCAGGGGTTATTTTTTCTAAAAATCCTGTTAAAAATGACAATAATGTAGTGATAGAGGCTGTTTGGGGATTGGGAGAAGGCATTGTCTCTGGAAGGATTAAGCCGGATTACTATGCTGTTGACTCTGATTTAAATAATTTTAATTTAGTTGAGAGCAAGATTGTTGAAAAAGATATTGCAATTGTCCGTGATTCAAGCGGCGAAAATAAGATAGCAAAATTGACTAAAGAGAGGAGTAAGCAACAGGTTTTGAGCAATTACGAGATAAAAAGACTGGCACAATATGCGCTGAAGCTTCAGGAGCATTATGGCAAGCCGCAGGATATTGAATTCGCAATTGAAGGCAATGAGATTTACATTGTGCAGTCAAGGCCGATAACAACCAAAGCCAGAGAAGGAAAAGACGAAGAAATACAAGGAAAAATCCTGCTTTCTGGATTGGGAGCAAGCCCTGGAGTTTCTTCTGGTGTTGTGAAAATAGTGCATAACATGGATGAATTAAACAAGATAAAGAAAGGAGATGTTCTTGTGACAAAGATGACAAATCCTGACATGGTTGTAGCAATGCAGAAATCTGCTGCCATAGTGACAGATGAAGGCGGAGTCACAAGTCACGCCGCCATAGTAAGCAGAGAAATGGGAATTCCGGCTATTGTCGGAACTAATGAAGCTACTGCAAAATTGAAAGACGGCGAGATTGTGACTGTTGACGGAAACAGCGGAAGAGTTTTTGAAGGCAAGGCAGAGACAAAGTTGGCTGAAGTAAAAGAGATAGTACCTACAAGGACTAAAATCAAGGTTATTGTTGACTTGCCTGATTTTGCCATGAGGGCTGCTAAATCAGGGGCAAGAGAAGTCGGATTGGTGAGATTAGAAGGAATTATTGCGAGTTCCGGCAAGCATCCTATAAAATATGTCAAAGAAGAAAATATTGAAGATTACACTTCTGTTTTAGCTTCTGGATTGAAAAAGATTGCAGAGCCATTTGATGAGATTTGGATAAGAAGTTCTGACATTAGAAGCGATGAGTTCAGGCATTTAGAAGGAGCGCCAAAAGAGATTGAAGGAAACCCTATGCTTGGAGATCATGGCATAAGATTCAGCCTGAAGCATCCTGACATAATGAAGGCTGAATTGGCTGCAATTAAAGAGATAGCTAACAATTTTCCCCAGAAAAAAATAGGGCTAATGGCCCCGCAAATTATCAGCGTTGATGAAGTAAGAAAGATGAAAGAGCTTGCCAATAATATTGAGATGCCTGCAAATGTAAAGGTTGGCATTATGGTAGAAACTCCTGCTGCGGTTGAGGTAATTGAAGATTTATGCAAAGAAGGCGTTAATTTCATCAGCTTTGGAAGCAATGATTTGACGCAATACATTCTTGCAATTGACAGGAACAATGCAGACGTGCAACATTTGTATAATGAGATGAATCCTGCTGTTTTGAATGCGATTGCCCATGTTATTAAAGTGTGCAGGAAATATAATGTAGAAACAAGCATCTGCGGACAAGCAGGGAGCAGAGAGGACATGGTTAGATTTTTACTCTCGCAGGGAATTGACAGCATTTCTGTCAACGCAGATGCTGCTTATAAGATTAGCAAGTTAGTTGCCGAATTAGAAAATTCTCTGTCTAAGGAGACGAATGTTTTAGATAATGATTCTTATGATAAAGAAAAAGAAGTGCAGGACGAGAGCCAATTAGAGACGGGGCAGGAGATAGTTGTTCCGATGATGGAGGCTATCCCTATGTCTGAAGCATCTGCGGACAAGCAGGGCGATACAAATAAAGACGTTGAAGAGATTGCGCTGGATGAATTAGGAGATGATTATGTGCCAGGAAATATTGACAAGAAAGAAGACATACCAAAATTAAATGAGGCTATTAATGTTGAAGCTTCTGCTGAAGCTGAAAATGAATCAGGGCAAATTGAGGAGAAGCATGAGGGCGAAAATAAAAACGAGGGAAAAGAGATTGAGCAAACAGAAGAGCAGCATTTAGGCGATGATAAGTTAAGCGAGGAATGGAAAGGCGAGAGGCATGAGGGCGAGAAGCCTGCTTGATTTTTAGCCTTTTTTAAGAACAGCTTCTAACGAGTTATTATCTTGATGTTCAATTTGTTGAGTTGTTGGCTGAAGAGTAGGTCCTTTGTTTGGTGTTAAGCTATATATCAAACCCATCAAACCAAGAGATGACACTACTAAACCTGCAGCAATTGCTTTCTTTAGCTTTGGGCTTTTATTTTTTAAGAATCTTGGAACTCTTTGAGATTCTTGCAATCCTGTTAAATCACGAGCAGTATCAATAGAATATCCTCCAATAATTCCTGTTGGGATAGCCATAGCCACGCCGCCAATTGTTCCTAAAACAATTTCTTTCCAGTCTCCAGCTCCTGATATAACATAAAGTATCGGGCAGAGTGCAAGATTAAATGTTGAGGCATATAGAGCATCATGAGTTTTTTGGATTGATTCTTTTGCGTTAGTTATTTGGAAAATCTTCCTTGATAGATCCCTGCCTTTGGCAAAAAGTAATCCTATGCCCGCGTATGACATCCATGCAACATTTAATCTTGCATTAGTTGAGGTCTCATTTGTCATGCCATAAGCAGTGGTTTCTAATAGACTATAAAATGGGCTTGATGATGCAAGAAGCGCAGTAGTATCGACTAAGTGGTACTTTCCGTATTTTATTAATTTGTCGCTTAATTCTTTTATTTTGCTCATTTTTCATAGAGAGAACTAATATTTATAAACCTTTACATATTGTTACTTCTACATAGTTATCACAAATAGAAAGATTTAAATATGCCTTTTTATTAGGTTTTTCATGGAAAATGAAAGGGATTACAAAGAAGAGTTTGTAAAAAACATGAAGCAGCTAGAAGAGTTGCAAAAGCTGAGCAAGGAAGACAGCCGTCCGGATAAAAGGGATAAGAAAGAGAAGAGATTAAGGGAGCTTGCTTATAAAGAATTAATGCTGTTTAAGGATGATTTAACGGCAAAGGGATATAATCTTTCTGATTTATCACCTGAAAGTCTAAAGAATAACAAAGAGCTTTTTGAAATTGGAATAAATGCAATCCAGAGAATTACAGATGAAAGTTCTGCAGACATGCTCACAAAAAATCTTGAAGATGTATTAGCAGGCGCTCCAAAGGGCTCTTTGGAAGAGCTAGTATTGCAAAAGTCATTTGTTGAAAATGCAGATGAAAAATTAGTTGAGGAATATCAAGATGTTCTGGCTTTGTATCAGAATTACTTTAGAATTAGAGAGCTTATTGAGAAATACAAGAATGGCGAAAAGCTTGACCCTGAAAAAGAAGAGCCTATTTTGTACAAGGCTATTGCTACAGAAGCGGCTGAAAGAATAAAGAGCAGGCTAAAGAAAGAGGGATTTAGCGAAGACATGCAGAGGATAGGAGAGCGCATTGCTGTATTAACTGCAAAATACATTGAGAGAGATACTGTCTTAAAGAACGCGGATAAGATATGGGAGAGAGCAAAAGATGCTTATAAGAAATATGAAACAGATAAAGGTAAGAAAATTGTTGATTATGCTACAAGGACTCTTGACAAGCTGGCAAAAGACGAAAATCCTGAAAAATTCAATTTAGCAAGAAATCTTGTTTATCATGCTGTGAAGCAATCAAAGAAGAAAGATAATATTATAGAATATCCTGCTACTCGGAGAGAGGCGGCTTAATTCTATTTATCCTTTATTAGATTCTAAAATTCTATCTATAAGTTTTGACATTTCCAAAAGGAAAGATTCTGCCGTATTCTGCCATTTGTCTATTTCAGAGCCTTTGATGTCGTTTATCTCGCGATGCTGAATTCCTTTATGAAGAACATAAATTTCTCTTAGCTCCCTGACTCTGTCTATCTTGAGAAGTCTGTTGTCTACAAATGTTGTTTTTAGCATTTGAGGTATGTGCTCTGGGCTTGGGGGAAGCTTGCCCGCTGTTATTAATGCTGCCTGGGCTGCGTCTATCATTGTCCAATAAACTCCTTCTATTGAGCTTAATATTGCTATCTTGCTTCTTGCCAAATGCAAAGGAGATCTTTGAAGAGCGTTATAAACTGCTTCAGGGGTTGAGCGTATCCTGCCCTGCAACAAGAGCGCTTTTAACGGATTGAAAAATCCGCCTGAATCAATTAAAGCCTCGCCGTAACGAAGCACGTTTATTACAACAGGATCGCCATGGACAAGATCCTGCCACCATGTTGTAAGCTTTATTGTATTGACGTGCAAATCTCTTGGATATTTCTCTGATGCTATTAGCTTGCCTAATTCTTCCCTATACCAAGCGACTAATTCCAAATCCCAGTTTATCGACGCGTCGTCTATAATCAAGATTACGTCAATGTCTGAAGTTGAGCGGGAATTATTCTGCGCCTGCGAGCCAAAGAGAATAGATGCCTTAACAATCCTGTCAAATTTTTTATGAACTTTCTCTGCAAAATCCATTGCTATTTCTTTCTCATTAATCATAGATTTTTTCTGAAGAGGCAGAGTTTTTATAAGCTTGACTCTTGATTTTTTAGCTGATTCCTTATCCTCTTTTTTTTCAACTCTTTTTTTTACTGCCATTTTTATGCCTATTAAAACATTAAGACCTATTTAAACTTTACAAATCTTTCCAAAAATCGTAAATATCCTACCTAGTCTATAATTAGTGATGTCTTTCAATGGCTTAATGGAACAAATACTTATATCTGGAGAGTTAATTCTAGACTTAGTCAATTAATTGAGAAAGTCGCGAGGTTCAGGGCGGATTCCGGTAGGGCTGTCCTCGACTGCGACGGGGATCCTTCTGACTCGCATGAGTCGCTCGGGGTACGTGTCGCGTCGCCGAAAATTTAGGCTTATTGCTTAATTTCAAAAACTTCTTCTTTAAAATGCGTTTTGCCTAACTACAAACTTTTCTTAATTTAACCAATTCTTTGAGAATGCTAATTCCTCTTGGCTTAGACGCTGTTTGAATAGCCCTAATTTGAATAAAGCAAAAAAGAATTTAACCAAAAACTTCTTTTATTGTCTCATTTGCAAAAAACCACAAATCCTTCTCTGGAAAGTTTACATCAGGATAATCTTTCTTTAAGCCATCTCTTGCCCTTTCTATTGACCGAGACGTTATTCTTGCCTTTTCAGATTCGTTCCAATTATACTCGCTTGCCTCTTCAATCGCAGAATCCCTATAAGCTGCTATTTCTGAGCCAATAAAGTGCTTTGCGTGCTGTATTTCGCCATGCTTTGATATTATCTTATGCTCTATTATGTTAGATACAAACTTTATCAAGGTTTTTATAATTCTATTTTTTCCCATTTTGCATTTATAATATCCATCCTAATCCGCTTAATCAGATTATTTAAGTAGTTTAGAGCATATTTTTTTTCTATTTTGGAGGCTTTGTTTTGTTTTAATTTTAAGACTAATTCCCTTCCCAAAGCCTCAACTAATTCTGAATATAGTTTGCTGTTATCCACTACCTCATTCATTAATAATCTAACTAATATAGCATTTCTTATTGCTTTATATATTTCTATAGGTTCTGAATCAGAATCTTCTATATCGCTCCAGTCTAATTTCATCCTTAAATCTAATTTTGATAATTTTATTTTCTCGGGAATCTTTATTTTACCATAGATTTGCTTGCAATCTTTAAGCTGGTAAATTAGTGTTGGATTGTAGGAATAAGATGAGATAGCTTCATTTGAAAGTATTTCTATATCAAGATTTAGATTAATTTTCCCGGCTTTTTTCTTCAAATTGCGGATTATCCTGTATTTATCCAACTGTTTTTGCCAGATTTTATTCTTTGTAATGACCAATACATCTATATCATTATAATATAAATAATTAGTCTGGATGGCAGAACCAAACAATATAATTGCCTTAGTATTTTTTATACTTCCCAAAATTAATTTTTTTATCTTGTGCTCTATAATTCTTGACTGGAGGCTATAATTTAACCTTTCCAGAAGAGATTTTGCATCTATTTTTAACATTTCCCTTAGCTTTGGTCTGACAGATTTTGTTAAGATGTTTGAATCCAACTGGTTTAATTTCTTGTGATTTATTCTCCGGTTTATGACTTCTAATTCCCTGGCTGTCAGTATTCTATTTTCCATATAATCCTTATAAGCATTAAGTATAAAAGTCTTTCTTTTTAAGAAAAATTAAGCAAAAAAACAAAAAGCTCCCACCCCTTAAATTAATCCCTCGCCTTCAAAATCTCTCGTATCGCTTGAACTTCTTCTTTAAAATGCGTTTTGCCTCATAACAAACTTTTCATTTTCAACCTGCCTTGCTAAATAACTCTTTAATCTCTTTCAAATCTAGATGAACTGCTCC
>CAZNQS010000038.1:0-7108 GCA_964575515.1 Candidatus Woesearchaeota archaeon
AACTGATTAAAGCTGAAAGCTTTAATCTAATTTTCTAGAATTCTCATATCATCTTTACAGCTCAATAATTAGGTAGTTTTAAAAACCTATATTTCCCAAAAAGAAGATGGGATTATTTAGTGCGAGAAAATTCAAGAAAGACAGGAAAAAATTCAAATGGAGCGACAGAAAGTATAAAGTTAGAATGCTTCGTCTTAAAGAGAAATCTGATCCATTGGGAAGAGCCTATCAGGCTAAAGGAATAGTTATTGGAAAATTCCAGAAAGAAGCCAAACAGCCAAATTCTGCAATGAGAAAATGCTGCAAAGTTCAATTAATAAAAAGCGGAGTGCAGGTTGGGGCATTTATCCCTGGAAATTTAGCTCAAAGATTCATTGATGAGCATGACGAAGTCATGATAGAGAGAATAGGCGGGAAGATGGGGCGCTCAAAGGGAGACATCCCTGGAATTAGATTTCAAGTTATTAAAGTAAATGACCAGCCATTAAGAAGATTATGGAAAGGCGAGATAGAAAAGGGAAGGAGATAAAATGGTTTGGTATATCAAATTTGAATTTGAGACAACTCCTAAGAAATTAGGAGAACTAGAGAAGATAATGCTTAATGACGGAAGGATCAGATTTGAAATGCCAATATACGAAGATGGATCAAGCACTATTAGATTTATTGAAGGAAAAAATTCTTCATTTTTAAGACAGGCTGAAGATTATTTTCTCTTTGTAGATTATTGCGGTATTTCTTTAGATGAATATATGGATGATGTAAATGATTACGATTTTGGCATGCATGTAGCATCTACAAATCCAGATACTAAGAAAATTTTTGCAGAAAAAGTTAAAAATTATTTAATTAAAGAGGACATAAAATTTAAGGAGGGAGAATATTAAAATGAGAAAGATAAATCTTTTAGAATATAAGGAAAATCTTTTAGCTAGAATGTATGAGAATAGCGGGAGTATGTGTCTAACTTGCGACAAACTTCCAGATTGGATAAGAGAATTGGAAAAAGCAAGATATATAGAATTTGATGAGCACACATCCCACGGAAATGAATATTATTTTTTTCTAACTCAAAGAGGATATAAATATGTAATTAAATCTTTAAAATGACAGAGCAAATACAAGAAAAGGAAGATTTAGAAAACCTCAAGAGCAAAGCTCAAGAGGAAAAGAAAGAAAGCGAATTTAAATTATTTGATATCTATGATATTTCTAACATTACAATAAAAGATCCTGCCTTAAGGCCTTATATTAATTTAGACTCAAAATTATTATTAAAATCTTATGGAAGAAATCGCGAGAAATTTGCCAAGGTCAAGGTTAATATTATTGAAAGATTTGCAAACAGGATTGCTGTTCCAGGGCATGTCGGGAAGAAGCATAAGATTATAACTTCCTGGGCTTCTGGAAAGTATAATAAGAATATGGGAATTTTTCTTGAAGTTCTTAGCATCATAGAGAAAAGAACAAAGAAAAATCCTGTTCAAGTGCTGATTGATGCTATTGAAAACGGCTCGCCGAGAGATGAGATTACTGTTATTGAGCATGCTGGGGCAAGATATCCGCAGGCAGTTGACACCTCTCCATTGAGAAGGGTTGATCTTGCCTTGAGATGGATTGTCCAGGGAGCATATCAAAGATGCTTTGGAAAAAAGAAAAAGATGGCAGAATCCCTTGCAGAAGAGATTATAAAAGCGTCTCAAGGCAATATGGAAAGCTATTCCGTGAGCAAGAGAAACGAGGCTGAGAAACAGGCTGACGGCGCGAGATAATTAATATTCTAATTCTTTTTCCAGAGCTTTTATTTCTGAGTTTATCTCAATCTCAGATTTTTTGAAGTAGTCATTATTTAACTGGTTGTATCGCCTTAATTTGCTTCTTATTGTTTTCAAATCCACATAAGACAACATAAGTAACCTTATACCCTCATTTAAAAGCTCTCCAGAAATTGGATCTCTTTTAGTATCGATAACATTATTTCTTATTTCTATTTTATACAAATCGTTACAGATTTCCTGCCTGAATTTCTCCCTGTCGTCTAGCATAATATTTTATAATATATCCAAATGTTTAAAGACTTTTTTGTCTTTAACTATCGTGAATTCTGGTAATTGTAGCACATATTTGTCCAGAATTCCCGTGATAGATAATTCCCTTGATTGTAACACATGTTTGGGAATTATCTATATTATAGCAGTCAGAAGCTTTAAAAACCTTCTTTCTTTTCTTCAAAAATGGTAGTCAAAGAGACAAACTTGGAGAAAATTCAAAGACTGATAGTAAATCAAAAGAATATTCGTAATGTTGCGACAAGCGCGCATATACATCATGGTAAAACTGCGATGACAGACAATCTTCTAGCTGCTGCCGGGTTAATGGCTGAAAAGAGCGCGGGCGATTTGGAAGCAGGGATGATGACATGGCAACATGCTGATGAGCAAGAGAGATTATTAACAGTTGATGCCGCAAATGTATCTATGGCGCATGAATATCAAGGACAAGAATATTTGATTAATCTGATTGACACGCCAGGACATGTTGATTTTGGAGGGAATGTTACGAGAGCTATGAGGGCTATTGACGGCACATTTGTCTTAGTATGCGGAGTAGAGGGAATTATGCCGCAGACTGAAACTGTCTTGAAGCAAGCTTTGAGGGAGAGAGTCAAGCCAGTTCTGTTCATTAATAAAGTAGACAGATTAATTAAAGAATTGAAATTGACTCCCGAGCAGATGCAGGAGAGGTTAATGAAAATTATCCAGGAGTTTAATAATTTGATTATGCAGATAGCAGAACCAGAATATAAGGAGAAATGGAAGGTTAATGTCGAGGATGGAAGTGTTGCTTTTGGCTCTGCGAGGGATAACTGGGCATTGTCAATGCCATTCATGAAAAAGAATGGCGTGAATTTTAAGGATATTATAAAGATTTATGACATGGAAGAAATAGAGAGAAAAAAATGGGTCTGGAAGAATGCTCCATTGCACGAAGTCGTTTTGGATATCGCAGTAAAGCACCTACCAAATCCTCTTGAGGCGCAAAAATACAGGATTCCGAAGATATGGAGAGGGGATATTGAGAGCAAGTTTGGGAGCGATTTAGTTAACTGCAACAAAGACGGAGAAGCAGCATTTATTATAACAAAGATAGTAATTGATCCGCGCTCTGGGAAAGAGATTGCTGCCGGAAGATTATTCTCTGGAACTATTGTAAACGGCATGGAAGTTTATGCAAATAACGCAAAGAAAAAAACCAGGATACAGCAAGTGCTTGTTTATAACGGAATCAAGCCAGAGCAGTTGGAGGGAGTTCCTGCTGGAAATGTCCTGGCAATCAGCGGCTTGAATGTTGATGTAGGCGAGACAATTACAGTTAATGAACAAACTTCATTTGAAGAGATTAGGCATATTTTCCAGCCTGTAATAACCAAGTCTATTGAAGTCACAAAATCTGCTGATTTGCCAAAATTAATTGAGATATTAAGGAAAGTAGCCAAGGAAGATCCAAGCATAAAGGTTGAGATTAATGAAGAGACTGGAGAGAATTTAATCTCTGGAATGGGTGAATTACATTTGGAGATAATTGAGGGGAGGATAAAGAACGAGAAAGGGCTTGAAGTAAAGACAGGGAACCCTATTGTTGTTTACAGAGAGAGCGTTTCTAAAGCGAGCAATAAGGTAGAGGTTAGAACACCGAATGGACATAATATATTCATATTTAGCATTGAGCCATTAGAAGATGAAATTTATAACTCTATTGAGAGAGGGGAGCTTCCAGAAGAGAGATTAAAAAAAAGGGCAGAGCAAAGCTGGAAGAAGCTTTCAGATTTGGGGATGAGCAATGAAGAGGCGAGACAAGTTAAGGAAATATACAAAGGAAACATATTTGAAGACAGAACAAGAGGCATTGTGCTGCTTGGAGAGATTATAGATTCTATTATGGATGGCTGGAAGTTAGTTGTTGATTCCGGGCCTTTGGCAAGAGAGCCATTGATGAAGACTAAATTGATTTTGCATGATGCTAAGATTCATGTTGATCATATGCATAGGGGTCCTGCACAGGTTTATCCTGCTGTAAGAAAAGGGGCTTTTGAATCTATGAATAGAGCCGGGTCTGCAGTCTTAGAGCCTATTCAGACGCATAGAATAGAAGCGCCGATTTCCTTCATGGGAACTATGACGCAGCTTGTTGAAAACAAGAGAGGAGTTTTGCTTGACGTGCAGCAGGAGGGAGGGGACATTATTATTACTGCAAAAATTCCTGTTGCAGAGATGATAGGATGGAGCAATGACTTGAGGAGCTCGACAGAAGGGCGTGGTGTTTCCAGCCTTGTGGATCAGGAATTCCAGAGACTGCCTCGCGAATTGCAAGAAAACGTTATCAGAAAAATCAGAGAAAGAAAGGGATTGAGCGAGAATCAGTAAGTTTTTAAATAGACTATCTGTGCTACTTCTATAAAGTTACTGTAAAATGAAAACTATAAGGAATTTAGCCCTTATTGGAAGTATAATTTTTGGAACCAGCTGTGCTAATGTCAAGCCATGGGGAAGAGTGAGCGCTTACTATGATACAAGAGGAATGCCAACCGCTTCATTAACAGGAGGCGCATTAGATTTACCCTTGGGAGCCCAATCATTTGGATTCATGGATATTAAAACTGAAAAAAACCATCCAGATAACCTTCAAAACCCTTACATGGAAATTAATCTCGCGAGAAAAGTTTCCTTAGGGAACTTAGGAAATAGAATAGGAAAAATGTTTGAGAGAAGTATTGGCCCTATTATTGAATATAATAGGGATTTCAATTTACCAAAGGGGATAACGAGAGCTGGTTTAGTATTTGAACCAGATATCTCGCAATTTGCAAATGATACATTAGTAGGGATTAATTTGTATCCTATTGCAACAGAAAATGCTGGTCCACAAGTTGTATTTTACGGAACAAAGGGCTTTAATGATAGAAGTTGGTATGTTGATGGCTTTTTTGATTATAACTTCGATCCTAAAAAAGTTGTTTGCGAAATACAAGTTGGAAAACGAATATATGGCGACTTAAATGCGATTGTTGAAGGAAGACACAACGGATTCTTTGAAGAGCAGTGGGGAATAGGCATTGGTTTAGAGTTCGTTCTCAAATAAGGGAGAAATAAGAAATATATTAACTTCTTAAATAACGCTCTACAAAATTTTTCTCTCTCATTAATATATCTCTTATATAAAGAAATGCTTGCAGTTCTTCCGATACGTTGTTATTATCTCTATTTAAAGAATTCACAATGTGAAGAAAATTTATTCTATCAAGGGAGAAATCTAAAGCTGACTTGTATGAATTAAAATCTTCAAAATACCCTTGAAATCCTAAAAGAAAGTCGGCTATTATTTCTCTTCTTCTTTCCAGCCGGTGATCTATTTGGTCACGCATTATTTTATTTATTCTATCGGGTAAATAAAGATGCGCAGCTAAATAATCTCTTTGAATTTTTTCTCTCTGCTTTATTAAATTTTCTCTGGATAATATATAATCCCAATTTAGAATGCTTGCTTCGATATGTAATTCTTCCAGAACTTTCTCTTTATTAGATAAAGGATAATCCTTTAATGCTATTTTTAATGCCGTTTGTCCGAAATCAAAATTTGTTATTTCAGGGTACTGGACTTTATTAAACATTGGGTGAAGAAAATTTATAGCACTTACTATGTCTGCTTCGGATCTTGGCTCTAGTGCAAACCCTAATTGCCAAAGAGGAGACTCCCTTAACTCCCTAGTTTCATTTTGAATTCCTGTTATCCGTGTTTCTAAAATTTCTTGTATAATTATTTTATCTTCGATCTCATAATCTTCATATTTGGTATCTATATCAAAAGCCAAATTAAAAGCCAACCTTCCGATTTCGCTTAATTTTTCAATAAGGCAAAAGACATTTTCTTCTGTTGCAGGATAATAGAGTTTTTTTGATATTAAATCTTTTCTTAATTTTTCATTAATATCTTTTGCAATTCTTATTGGATTTGAATATAGCTCCTCTATCGCCTTTAAATATTTCCATGCTTGTTGTGTGCCAATATATCTTTCTGCTTTTAAGTCTTGGATTGCTCTAAGTTTCGCTTCTAAATTTTTCTTTTCCATAAAAATTTAATAATGCTCTGATTTTTAAATCTATTTCATTTTGAGTGTAACAATTGTTATGAACCTGCACATTATCAAAAATTTTAATTGAGATAAGAATATAAATAATGATTTGTTAGTTGATTAGGCGGATCAAATGGATGAAGAAGAAAATCTTATACCTGAAAATGAGAAATATATAAAAAAGTTTCAAGAACTGATAGAATTAAATAGAAAAAAAGGCAGAGATCACGAAGTTCTTTGTGATTATTTAGGATTGCATGACAGAATATTTTCCGAAAGGGAGAGATACAGAAATGAAACTGAAATTTATGATAGGATTTTCGATGAATTGGAAAGAAGGGTTAGGGAGAGAATTGGTTGAATGTGATGCAACTTCATTATTAATTTCTTCCTCAGTAAGTATTTGATCGGTTTTTATATATATTAGATTGGGATAATCTACTTTAAAATACCACAATTGCGATACTCTATAATGTTCTGTTCTCTCAAATTCTGGTATTAATTCTTTATCTAAATTAGATGGGATTTTTATTTTAGGAGATATCTCTATTTCCCTAGACGAATAAAATCTTACAACTTTATCATTCTCAATTACCTCCACTCCTTGCTTTCCAAATGCTATTATTACTCTATACATATTTTAAGTAAGTGTTTGATATTTAATTATTTATCCCTCCGCGAAATGTATTTAAAATATAAAAATATATAATTGTATGGCGATTCCAAATGTAGATGTTAATTATCTTGCTGTCATGGGCGGGGTTCATGCTGTTTTGAGATAAATTTGTTAGTTGATATAACACATAACAATTGGAGATACATGAAACATCAATATTTAATCGCCTCCCAGAAAGCAGAGAGCTAATATTAAGCGATTTAGAAGCAACGCTTCTAAAAACTCGTCCAAAAAGAGCTAAAAAAGGGGCTATGTGTAAATTATTCCTCTAAGAACTGAGGAATAATCTTCCATTCATACCT
>CAZNQS010000039.1:0-7023 GCA_964575515.1 Candidatus Woesearchaeota archaeon
ATTTTTTCTATGGCGTCCTAGGAAACTATGGGCTTTAGCCCATAGAGGACGTCATGTAGTTATATGAAAAATAAGAAAACAAGCCCATTAAGAAATTATTTCGTAGCCATAGCTCTATTAGCAGGCTGTGATATTCAATATACTAATCAAAACCCCTCTAATAACAATGAAGAAACAGAGATTATAGAAGAATCAATTGCTCAAGAGAGACAAGAAACTCAAGAACATGCTCATTTCAGATTTCCCAATGAAAGAGAGGCAATAAGATATCATGCTAAAAGGGTTGGTGTTGATGAAGACTTAATGTTATCTATAAGAGAAGCAGAAAATGGCAGGCAAGGAAGGCAGTTTGGAATTATGCCAAACTCAAGGTATAATAACGATAGCGGATATACTGATAATGGCAGATTTCAAGAATATCCCAATGATGGTGAATTGTCAAAACAGGCTTCTTGGGCAGCATGGACAATAAAGAGGAACAAAGAAAGATTTGATTCTCTAAACGATAGAGAAAGAGCAAAGTATAGTGATTTTATAGATTATTTGGGAGAGAAATATGCCCCGCAAAATGCAGAAAACGATCCTCAAGGATTAAATCAAAATTGGAAAAGAAATGTAAGAAATCGTTATAAAATACACTCTCGCTGACTCTACACAAATATTTATAAAAACTAAAATTTCAGCAAAACTATGCCGGAAAATAATTTTCAAGAGAAAAGGATAGAAAATAGAAGATTGTACTTAGTGGAAAAAAGAAATCACGAGTTAAAATTTACAAGACAGATTCAGAAAGCTATTGTTCAATATGATCGTTTTATTAACGTAATAGATTTTTTATTTAATCAAAGAAGATTATTAGAAACAGCTAAAAGTTATTTTTCAATATTGAAAAAATTAAATGCATCAAAAGAAATAAGTACGAAATCTATTTATGATTGGGGAGTAAAAGCCCATAAGGATTTAAAAGAAGGTAAAGGAGATTATATAAATTCAGAGTTGAGACCGTATTTATTAATAGAAAATCCTGCTGACGGCCCCCCAGAAGTAATAGCGCATATTTGGAGAAAAATGAGAAGAGCATATGAAAAAAAAGCTCTTCAAGCAAAATTGAATTATCAAAATTGTTTTTTAACTCTAGACTCTGCTTTTGATGATTTATTCAAAATAAAAGATAATCCAATGTTTGAATTTGTGGATAAAGAGATAAGGGAAAATTTTAATAAAACCTTAAAAGGAGCAATTGAAAAAATGCAAAATCCTCCAGAAAGTGAAGATGTAGGAGAAGATGACTATAAATTTTATATAGTTGAAATAAATAAGTCAATGCAAGATTTTATAAGAGCAGGTGACGATTACAAAAATGCCTTAAAATCCTACAAACCAAGTTTTAAAGTTAAAGCTAAAGAAACAACAAGATTAAATCTAAGCTGTTTAGAAGAAGAAATAGCCAATATTCAAAAAAATAAGAGAGGATATTTTAATACCTTAGAAGGTTTGCTTTTAGCATTTTGTACATATCAATTAGAGCCTAGAGAAATAAAAAATAATAGGGATTATTTGGGCTTTTTATATGAAAAAGCTGACGAAAAACTAGCTATTTTGAAAGAGAGCAAGATAGAAGAATTAGTGACTAATCTTAATAATTTAAGAAAAAAGGGCCATATCAGTGAAGACGAATATATTTTTATTAATAAGATCCTGCAAAAACAATTTGAATCTGAAGAAAGTCTAGAAACTAAAGTTGATAAAGAAGATTTTGAAGATGTTCAACTTCGAGCCTTAGTTATATCAGATTACGATATTCCGACAATAGAGGCACTTCGAATAGCAAAATTAACGCAAGATGAAAATATTGATGTTGTAAGCAGGGAATTAAGAATCAAATTAGGAAGCGATTTAGCATCTCTATTAATCAGAGACAATCCAGAACTTTTTCTCATGGATAAAAAACAAACTGATAGGTATATAGCTCGTTTTAATGAATTAGCCAATTTATCAGGCAGATATAGCTCAGTTGATGATTTTAATCCACTTAAGCAGCCCCATAATTTTTCAACTTTTGATGCTTTGAAAGATACTAAAAATAAATTGTATGCAATGATACACGAAACTTCAGCTTCTTTAACTTCTGATATAGGAGAGATTAATTTGTCTGAAATAGATAGAATTAAACTACAACTTGCTCGAGAAGGTTTTGAGCCAGATATGGCATGGGCAATTATAAAAGGATTCTATTTCCATGGGCGATATTTTACAGGAAGTAATCGTAGGAATAAAGAGCGTTTAGAAGACTCTATACGAAAAAATCCAGATATAGAATTTGACCAGAGACAATTTGATAGAGAACTAAGAAAATTAATGAGATTTGGAGCAATTGAATTCAAAAGAGGATATAGTTTAAATCCGCATACAAAAGAAATAAAAAGCGAGGCACTTCGAATAGCAATCAACTACTCATTAGCCCATCATCCTCTTGAAAAAAATAATAATTAAACATCATTCCTCAAAATAGCCTTATCAACATCGCTATCCTTAATCTTCTTCAAATTTGCCTGAAATATCTTGACAAATTCCAAAGTCTTCCCTGTAAATAAGTCCTTCACCTCGCTTGTCAAAATTTTTCCTCTGCGGTAATCGTCAAATAATTTTTCACTTTCCTCAGGCTTCAAGAAAAGATATTTCAAATACAAGCAGGCAACATCAACATCAGGATTTCCGCCCTTTGCTCTCTGCTCGTCAATAGTCTTCTGCCCTCCTGAAAATGCCTTTTTTATCTTTTTCTTTATCTCGTTTTCAGAGTCAGAAAAAAATATTGCGTTATCCTTTGACTTTGACATTTTCTCTCCGTCAATTCCAGGGAGAAATAGCGAATGCAAAATTGCAGGCTTGTTATAATTAAATCTTGATGCAATATCGCGAGCTATTCTTATATGCGCATCCTCGTCAGGCCCTATAGGGACTAAAACATTCTTTATTCCATGCTTTTCTTGAGGGAAAATAATATGCGCTGCCTGGATAGCAGGATAAAAATGCAGTCCTATATTCTCCTCGTTTTTATACCCATAGGTCGCTTTTATTTCAGAAAGATTAATCTTCTTAGACAACTTAATAGCTAAATTATAAATATTAGTATAAATCTGGTCTATAATAAAAAAAGTTTTCTTTTTGTCAAATCCATAAGCTAAAAGCTGTTTTGCCAGTTTAAGAGAATTAGCCAAAGCCTCTTTCTGCTCTTTTACTTTCCCGGCAACATAGCTCTCATCATCTGAAATTGGGATAAAAACAGGTATTCCATATTTTCGCTGAAAAAATAAATTAGTGTCAAAAACAGCCTTATGTCCTATGTGCAATGTTCCTGAAGCGTTTAATCCAGAAAGAATTGCGCATTTCTCCCCTTTTTTCAAAGCAGAAAAAAACTTGTCAAAATCCCTGTGAGACGCTATCACGCCTGTCTGAAAAGTGTAAAAATCAGGGCTCTGGCTAAGTTTTTCTATCGGCTCTGCGCCAAATTCCCTAATGAGCTTTTCATTGTCTGTCTCTTGTGAATTCTCCATTTCAATTAATATTTAAGGAGATTTATAAAGATTGATATTTATCATTAATTTTTGATAAAATCTTTAAGCATAAGAAATTGTATTGAAATAAAATGGGAATCAAAGATAACTTCCATATTTCTCGGAAGTTTTTCTAGCCATTTTTAATCTTCCATATCTTCAAATATCCCTCAAAGAAAGCCTAAAGGCTTTCTCTTTTTTAGTTAAATCGCAAATTTCTTTATCAATTATTCCCTTAATTATTGCAGAATTTAATTTCATGTAACTTAAAATAGAATAATTATAATAAAGCCCTTTCTTTTTCATTAATTCTATAAATTGTGTTTTATCTTCTGGATAAACAATTTTATCATATTCCTTTATAGAACATTTTTTGCGAATACCAAAAAGAATATCGGTACTTTTCTGTTGTGCTAACTCAATAATTCTTTTCTTAAGCTCTTCTTCTTTTGATTCTATCTCTTTCTTCAAATTTTGAAGTTTTTCATATTCATCAACTAAGCCGTTATCGTTTACCATTTTTATTAATTTTTCTTAATTCGCTAAGTAAAGCAGACTTTCTATAATTTTCTTTTTTTATCTTTTCTATATATCTTTCCCAGCCGATAATATCATCGAGAATAGCAAGATAAATTTCTTTTACATTTCTTAAATACTGCACTGCTTCTCTATATGCCCCACGTGCACCATAAGAGATATATTTATTTACTAACAGATCATATATCTGTAGAGATTCATTTGGATACTTTTCCTTAATAAATCCCGCAATTTTTTCTTTTGATTTATCAGGTAATTCATCATTTGAAATAGCCTCTTTAATTGCCATTCCTTCCTCACCTTCATCAAGTAGAATGTCAATATATACATGAGGTTTAGCTTCTTTTAATAAATAATGTTTGTGTTTTTCCCATCGATCATATTTTTTAGCAAGAGATTTTATTTTCCTATAAAATGGAAGAGAGGATGCCTCACTAAAGTGTGAAATGTAGGTTGCCAATAATTCTTTTTCATTGCCCTTTTGCTTATACAATTCTTCCAGAAAACGAAAAAGCTCTTCGTTGCCAAAGGAATTTTTTCTTTTATCAATACCTTGTTGTGCTATTTCTATTGCTTTATGCACATTACCTTTATCTTTCCAATATTCAGCAAGTCTTAAGTAATCCCCACTCCATTCAAGCTTATTTTCTATTTCCTTTAGGTATTCGTCTCCTTTGCCGCTTTTTTCATACAATTCTATAAGAAACTCTTTTAAATTGTCTTTTTCATATTTATCTGTTGTTTTTTCAGCAAGAAATTTTATTTCAGAAATTAGAAAGTTGTATTCTGCTGGTTTTTGTGCAATGGTTAGAAGAAGCTGCCAATAATTGTCCTCAAATCCATATTCATCGTCTTTTATGGCTTTTATATATTTCTTAATAATTTCTTTTTTATTTTCGTAGGGAAGATTTTGTTCTGCTATAGCTTTACCGAGATCTTCTGTACAATCAGAAATAAAATCTCCTAATCTACCATTAGAGTCATCTACGCCTTCCTCATATGCTTTAACTGATTCTTCTATAAAAACCTCTAAAAGTCTCTGGCGCACTTCTGGAGAAATATTATTAATAGATTGTTTGATTCTCTCAAGAGATCTTATAACATAAGGAAGCTGATAATAATCAAGATTGTTACTTGCTAATTCTCTTTTAAAATGGCTTATAATTGTTGTAATTGTTTCTTCGTTTTGCTCTGTTGATAAAGCAGCTGTTCTTAAAGAAAGATTGTGCTTCACCTCCTTAAAATCTTTTGACAATTCCAATAATAAAAAAATAAGCTCTTTTTTTGACAAACTTTCTAAATATTTCTCATATTCTGGAGATTTTGCTATCTTTAAGTTTGTTTTATTCTTTTCATTATTTCTATTTATCCATTGGTAAAGAACTGCAACAACATGCTTACAAATTTCTCCATCATAAGGGCAACTACAAATACACTCAAGTTCTCCTTTTTCAATAGATATTTCTACGTCATAAATAGAATTCCCTTCTACTTCAGCAAGAATTTTCTTCCCATTAGTTTCAAGAGAGCGAACTAATCCTTCTTTATAATATGCTTTTCCTCGTGCACGAATTACGCTATCAGCTATTTTTTTAATATCTATTTCAGTTATAGAGTTAAGGCTCTTTATCATTTTAAATTACCTTTTTCATTATTATTTTCCCCAGATTTAATTAACTTTTCATAATCTTTTTTTATCAGTTCAAACCAATTTTTTGCAGTATCTACTTCTTCATCTTCTCGTGTAGAAAGCCAAAAAGTTTCAAAATTATATGCCATTATCTCTCCAAGATAAATTTCTTCACTATTATCTTCTAATACTGCATAAATGGTAGCAATTGCTGGAGTTGGCCAGTCAAGCCCGTCGTCAAGTTCATCTTCATCAATTTCATAATCAACATATAATCCTGGCTTAACCTTGCCTTTTTTAGGAGATTCTGGCAAAATATCTAAAAATTCTTTAGCTCCACTCTCTTTTAAAGCCCATTCTTGCAAATCAATTGCTTTTCCTTTGCTTATTTTGTATCTGCTCATTTTTCTTATTTTACTTTTTATTAAGATAAATATCTACAAGATCTTCATCGTATTCTCTCTTTAAATTAATTATTTCTTTTTCTGTTAAAATTCCTGCAAATTTATCACATAATTGCAAGTATCTTTCCTTGTCTTCGAGCACTTCTGCAATGCTCATTAAGAAATAAACAATATCTTGTTTATCTCTATCTTTTTTAGTCATGCCTTCTGTTTTTATTAACATTAAATTCATTAGCTTTTCTAAAGATTGTTTATCTAAATTTTGTAATAAGATTTCTTTATCAGAATCAAATCCATAAATATCTAAATGAGAAGCATATTCGGAAATTTTGTCTGCCAATTCATTTATCTCGCATGTTTTTACAAGGCAAACAAAGTAATTTTTAATATAATCGTCAAATTCTTTTGTAATCTTAGCTAATAAGTCATCATAATCAAAGAGGTCATTTTCCCCACTAGATGCTGTTAATAAGAAAGGTATTAGTTTATGATAACAATTTTTGCACTCTTCCAACTCGTTATTTTTAAATTTTTCATTTAAAATTCTGAAATATATTTTAATTATTTTCAATCCTTCATTTTGATACATCTTGTCCATATGATAATTGCCTTTCTGAGCTAACTTAATAAATTCTTCAATATCTTTTTCAAGAGTTTCCTCCGTTATTTTGTAATTATATTTTACTTTTTTTGTTATTTTCATTTCATCAACTCTCCCTTAAACGCTTTTTGCATTAATGAACTAAAAATTTCATTTATTTCTTTTCCTGATTGTTTTTGTTTTTCTTTCATTTTCCTAAAATCTTTCTAATCTCTTCATTAAATTTTTTTGCCCTATTTAAAGAAGTTTCTGCTTTGTTTTTCATAGCAATTTCGCCTATTTCATAGGTAAATTTTG
>CAZNQS010000040.1:0-6987 GCA_964575515.1 Candidatus Woesearchaeota archaeon
CTGATTAAAGCTGAAAGCTTTAATCTAATTTTCTAGAATTCTCATATCATCTTAATGGGTGTTGAGAACATCTTAAAATTTAATTATAATTGAATTATGCAATTAGTCTACTGGTTCTTTTTTTGGAAGTAGTAATATCTGCAATAAATTTATTAGATAATCATTATCAATTAAATTCCCATAATTTCTAAGTAGAAATTCAACATAATTTTTTTTGTCCCAGATTAATGCAAAAAGGATTCGTTTAAGAATATCTTGTTGTGTCTTTATTTGTCTATGGTCTCGTATATATACACAATTTGAAAGTTCTCCAATTTCACCATCATTATCTCTTCTATCTAATCTTAAAACTCTAAAACCGAGAGAACTTAATAATTCATGTATATCAGGAAATAATTTTTGATTGATATAATAGGGAAAAAGATGCGATTCAAAAGAGATACCTATAGTTTTTGATAATAGACCTTTTCCACCTATTATAGCATCGTATTCACTTCCCTGAATATCCATTTGAATAAAGTCAAAATCTTTTGATGAAAATATTGCATCTAATGTAGTTGTATTTATCATTCTTTTTTCTTTTATCATAAACCAATCAGAGAAACTATAGTATTTTAGTTGCTCTAAATTTGGTTTTAGTAAAGAAGAACAACCAGTGCTTTTTGTTATATAAAAAGGAAAAAAACCCTCCTTATCTGAAATAGCGATATTTTTTATCACATCATATTCTAAATTATTCTTTGTAGCATTAACTTCTGCATCAATACCTACAAGATAACTTTTAATTTCTTTTAGTATTTTATATTTATTACTCAATCCACCACTACATCCAATATCTAAAAAATTTATTTTAAACTTTGGATGTTTTAATTTAAGATACTCTATAAATTTTCGTCTTTCTTTATTACAGGGCGGAAATGGTGTTCGATAAATTAATTTACCAAGTTTTGTTTTGAATTTTTGCATAAGTTTTGTCATATTATAATTATAACTGAATTATATCTCTTATATAAACCTTTATAAAATGTATGCCAGAAATAGAAATTAAAGTAAGGGGGTTTATGTGTAATAACTGCAGTTATGTTTGGCAACCTCATTCTAACAACGAAAAGCCCTTAATTTGTCCGAGATGTAAATCAGCAAGATGGGATAAAGAGTTGAAAACAAAAAGGAAGAAATAAATTTTTTGAGAAGATTAGTGCCTGTCAAGTTAGCAATGCCGTTTAATACAAAACGATATATCTTTTCAAATAACGAAAAGTTTATAAACCATAGTAATTGTAAAGTTGCAACATGAAATTCAAAAGAACAATCTTGACATTCGCATTGCTTGCGATATTTAGCATATTTGTCGGCGGATTTGTTAGTGCGGCTGCAAGTTTATCTTTAACAAAAATTCAAGATATTACATTAAGTCAAGATGGAAAAATAGAAGTGAAAAATAATGGAGATGTTAATTTAACTAATATCGTATTAACTGCTTCTGGTTCTATTGCTGTAAGTTTAGTACCTAATAATATTCCAAGTCTTACTACTATTAGCTCACCTGTAATTATTAATGTAACACCTACTGGCGATTTATCAACTTTAAAATTTGGCTCTCATCAAATAACTATAAACGCTAATTCTACAACAACACCTGTTCAAGCTACAACTACATTATCCTTCGTAAAAAGCTTCTGCAGCAAGGGTTCAACAAACAAGGACCTTGTTATAAATTCAATAGATATTAGCAACAGCGGAGATGAAGATGACGAATGGCTACCATTGGATGAGATTGAAGTTGAGGTTGAAGTTGATAATACTGGAGATAATGATATTAGAGACATAATTGTAGAATTAGGATTATTTGATTCAAGTGGAAGAAATCAAGTGAATGACCTGGATTTTGAAAATGCTGACGAGGAAGAAATTGATTTGGGGAGATTAAATGATGGTGATGAAGAGACGGTAACATTTACATTTAGAGTTCCTGCAGACTTTGAACCAGGAGACTATAGGCTTGCTGTAAAGGCATTTAGCGATGATCTTGGCGAGGATAAAGAATGCACAGACACATCTGATGATTTTGACAACGATTTCTTTGAAAGCATAAGCGTTGATAGAGAAACTGATGAAGGCCAATTCATAGCATTTGAAAATATACAGATAACACCTGATCAAGTAACTTGCGGAGACAGTGTCACTGTTAGAGCAGACGTATTTAATGTTGGCGACGAGGAGCAGGATCAGGTTAAAGTTAATTTATTCAGCTCTGAATTAGGCATACGCCTTGAGAAAGAGATAAGGGAGAACATGGATGAGGGAGATAAGACAGAAGTAAGCTTTATATTTACAGTGCCTCAAGGCTTAAAAGATAAATTATACAACCTTGAGTTTGATGCTAATTATGATTATAGAAACGGAAACTATAGAGAATCATCTGACGAGAGTACAAAAACAGGATTAAGAGTTCTTGATGTTGAATGTCTTGGGGGACAAGAGCCAACACCAACTGGAAGAATAGCAGTTATTACAGCAGCTTTGGATTCTGATGTAAAGGCAGGCGAGGAACTATTAATAAAGGCAACTATAACAGGACTTGTTTCTGGGGAAGCAGACTATCTTATTGGAGCAAGAGGATATGAATCATGGGCTGATTTGAAATCAATTTCAGAGCCATTAGTAAGCTTGAGAAATCAAGAGAGCAAGGAAGTTATATTGCGTTTTGATGTGAATGAAGATGCAAGCGATGAGCAGTCATTTACATTAGAAGTCAGAACAGGCAGTGAAATAGAGAGCAGAGAGATTGAAGTTAATATAGAAAGTGCTCAAGGAGGGGCTGGTATAACTGGCGGAGTAACTGGCGTTAGTTTGGGCGGAAACAGCTTGATATGGATAATTGGAATAATTAATGTTATCCTTATAATTTTAATTATTGTTGTTGCCGCAAGAATATCAAGAAGATAATTTCTTAAAATGGTTAATTCTGTTGAACAAAAAGCTATGCAAATAGTGATAGAATACGAGAAAAAAACAAGGCAGAGAACCTAAAGATGTAAGTTTATTCTTTAATAATAGGAATTACTATATCTTCATGTTTTAAGCTTTTGACAGCATATGCAACAGCTGCTAAAATATCTTCTTTCCTTAGATGAGGATACTCCTTTATAATATCAGAAACAGACATTCCAGAAGCAAGAAGCTCAAGAATAAACTCTACAGATATTCTAGTTCCTCTAATAATTGGCTTCCCTCCTAAAACATTTCTATTCATAACTATTCTATTAGCCACATTTCCCATATAATTATCTAATACCAAAAGCTTTTAAATTTTTCTTTTATATTATCTTAATGAAACAAAAAGAGATATTTTCATTATTATCGTAGTGGCACGGATTTCTAGACGATAATTTCTAGAGATAAATTTAAATATTTTAATAATTAATAAATTTATGCACGAAAAATTTGATGTTGAAGATGGCTATAGTTATAGGGAAGAACCTGTTATAGGGCGTGAAAAGATAGAGAACGAATATGTAAGGAAAGCTACTAAGATTAGAAGAAATTTTTATATTGGAGCTTTAACAATTGGTGCTTTAGAAATAAGCGGAATGTGCTCTCTTGGTTTGATAGAGGACCCTTATAAAAATTCTGAAGAATATAAAAATATAGAAACAACTTTACAAGAATTAAAGGGGGAGAGGAATAGAGTAAGGGATTTTAAGCTTAGTTATCAGCCAGAGAATCTTAAATCGGATTTTGAAAGTTTATTTGGCGAGAGAGAAAGAAAGGCAGAGATTTTAGACAGGGCAATTTCTACATTAGAAGCAGATTTAAGTAATATAAAAAATAGCACTAATTTTAAGGCTTATGAGATAATTAAGAATAGAATAATAAATGGCTCCATGTTATTATATGTCATGAGCGTTGTTAGTTTAATTGGGTTACTTATTTATACTTATATAAAAGACGATAGGATTTTAAAAGAGAGGAGCGCGGCACTTAAAGAATTGGATGAATTACAATAACTTCTTAAAGTTATCATTATATTTATTTTCATGAGAGAGAATATCACAGATTTATTAACTAGATATTTGATTTTAATTTTATTTGGATTAGGGAATTTATGGGTATTTTATGCTGTATTCACTCCTTTGACTATTTATCCTGTTCTGGAGATTTTGAGATTAATTTATGGAGATGTTTCCCTTATTTTTGCTACCAATACTATTTATTTTAATGGCATTTATGCAGAGATTATTCCTGCATGCATTGCTGGCTCTGCTTATTATCTTTTATTGATACTGAATTTAACAACTCCTATGAAACTTGGGAAGCGATTGAAGAATATTTTGTTTTTATTCGGCAGCTTTTTTGTGATAAATATTTTTAGAATAGTAATCTTTGCTATATTGTTTTCAGAGGGTTTTAGATATTTTGATTTGACGCATAGGGCTGTTTGGTATTTTGGGAGCACAATTTTAGTAGTATTAATATGGTTTGGCAATGTATGGCTATTTAACATAAAAGAAATGCCTGTTTATAGTGATATAAGAGGAATATTAAATAAGGCGGGGGAGAGCGAGAGGAGAAGTTAAAATGGTAAACCCTATTGACTTTTTCATTAACATGGATGAATACTTGAATATTATTATTCAGAATTATGGGGCTTTCACATACGTTATACTTTTTCTCGTGATTTTTGCAGAGACTGGATTAGTTGTAACGCCTTTTCTTCCCGGAGATTCCCTGATTTTTATTGCAGGGACACTGGCTAAATCTGGCGGCTTGAATACATTCCTGCTTTTTTTCATTCTTGCGTCTGCCGCTATATTGGGAGACAGCTTTAATTATGCAATTGGAAAATATTTTGGCAAAAAGATAGGAAAAAATGAGAAGCTTGTAAAGAAGAAATATTTGAGAAAAACAGAGGAATTTTACAAGAAACATGGTGGAAAGACAATAATCTTTGCCAGATTTATTCCTATAATAAGAACATTTGCTCCATTTGTCGCGGGCATTGGAAAGATGGATTATGTTAGATTTCTTGGATTTAATGTGTTTGGAGGAATGATTTGGGTAGGGCTTTTTGTGTTTGGAGGATATTATTTCGGCCAGCTTGAATTAGTGCAAGAGAATCTTAGCTGGTTTATCTTATTCATTATTCTTCTTTCTTTCCTACCTGTTATTTTTGAGTTTTTTAAGAAAAAAATCAGAAAAAGTTGATTATAATTCTCTTTTTCTTGAATCGAGAAGTGCTTTAATCTGGAATTTCTCAATTGCCTGGAGAACCTCGCAGTTTGCAATCTGAATTATATAGCAATCGTCTTCCTCTTGTATTAGTTTTGTTTCGTTGCCTGCCTGAATAATGATGACAATATCATTTGGATGAGTGCTGCATGTTGCATAGCGCACATTGTTCTCTTCTGCCAGTGATTCGTTTGGCGCAGCACCCTTAACATTTAATTGATTATCTGCGAGAAAAGAGGCAAGATTTGAGATTCCCACTCTGCTGTATTCGCATTGTGTTAGATTTTCTGGATTAACGCTTAGATAGACAAAATTGTCCTGCCTAAATTCTATTCTTTCGTCAATTGCTTTTCCTGTTATCGGCACAGTATTTTTCCTTGGGTCATTTCTTAAATAGAGATTATATTGGAATAGCTCTCCTTTTGAATTAAAGTTGTAATAATGATGGAAGAGAGGTATCTCGCCGAATCTTTCTTTTGTGAATGTCAAGCCCTCGTATTTAAACGTATTAAGACTTTTGAAAATATAATAAGAAGCAAAAAATATTGCTACTAATAAAAGCATTGCTCCTATGACTAAGTATAACTGCCTGTCGCTTTTTATCTTTTTTTTCCCCGGATTATTCTCTTCTAATTTTATTTTCTTTTTTTTCTTAGGCATTTTATTATTTATGAAATTAAAGATTTAAAAAATCTTTTAGCAAAGCTATTGTTTATCTAAAGATAAACTGAAACTGGGGTTTTAAAGATTATTGTTTTTTATCTTGATTTAATATAACGAGAAAAATAAATCATTAAATATTGCTATTTATTTCTCTCGAATGCCTCAAGAATTTTATTCTTGATGTATCAACAGACATTTTATTCAATTTATTCAGTCTGTTGATATAGCTTGTAAATAAAGGCATCTGCTGCGCTTATATCTCCCTCTATAAAGACGCAATTATTCTCTTGATAAACTTTGTTTTCAGCTGATTCTTTCCAGACAATTAAATTATCATCGCAGGTTTTTTCAGGGAGATTTTCCTCGCATTTTCCATAGCAGGCTTCCTGCAATCTTGAAAAACTTCCTATTGTTGACGCTAATTCCTGCAGAATGCCCTGATTTTTTGCATTAATATAAAGATTTTTTCCTGAATATGATTGTGGAGTTAGTGTTATATCAACGGGGATGTTTTCTATATCGAGATAGGTACTTATTAAATTGACTGATGTACCTTGATATTGAAAGCTGATTTTATCTGTCGGCAGTTTAGTTTGCTGTGTTTGCTGAGCTTCCTCATTTGTTGATGCAGAAGGATTTGAAAAGACCGCATAACTAAGCGTGCTCACTAATAAAAGGACGAGCATGAATATGCTCAATATTGCCGTATTTCTTTTTCTTTTCTTTTCTAATTCTATTTGTGAGAGTATTTTTCTCATGGGCATTAGAATAAATAGGGATTTAAAAAATTATAGTTGAATAAAAACAATTAATAATATTTCTCATTTATGCCTCTCGTCAAATATGTTCAAAATTTATAGATTTAATGGTAAGAACTTGGAGATTATTATAAATGCATATTATCAAACCAATAAAAAAATAAAAAGAAAAAAGAAAGAAAAAAAATTTACCTCTTTTTGTTTAAGCTGAAACTGCTGTTGTTACAAGCTCTGCAGTTGTTGAAGAACTACCTTTGTACTTCTTGCCTACCATTGTATCAACTTTTCCAAGCTGTGTTGTCAAATATTTAGCAGCGTTTGTTGTGTCGCCTGC
>CAZNQS010000041.1:0-6786 GCA_964575515.1 Candidatus Woesearchaeota archaeon
AACATTTATATACAAGTTACTACATATGTATACATGGAAGGTTCAATATCAGTTAGGATACCTAAAAAGGAATTGAAAGAGATAGAACTTATTCTAGAATATGAAAAAGCTAGCAAGTCAGCTATACTCAGGGAAGTGCTTGAGCGAGGAATAAAAGAAAAAAAGCTGGAGATTGCACTGGAAAAATTTAGGAACGAAGAAGTAACTGCTTCAAAAGCAGCTAAGATAGCAGGGATTCCATTGACATTATTTCTTGATATTTTACAGAAAAAGGGAATTAGTTTTCATTACGATTTAGCTGACTTTAGGGAGGATATGGAAGGATTAGTGTGATAGTAGATTCCTCATCTTTAATTATATTTGCTAAAATAAACAAATTAAAAATTCTTTTGGATCTTTATAATAATATAAGTATTACGCAAGAGATTTATAAAGAAACTGTAAAGGAAGGGGAGATTATTGATTCTTCAGATTCAAAAATAATAAAAGAGTTTATAGATTCCAATAAAATTAAAATAATTGATTTAAATAAAGAATACGAAAATTTCTTTAGAAATCTGGATAAGAGGTATTCTCAGTTGGGCTGTGGAGAATCTAGTGCTATTGCATTAGCATTGCAGGAGAAGGAAAGAATTATCATAATGGATGAAAGATTAGGGAGAAAAGTATGTAAATTATATGATATAACTCCGAAAGGAACTTTAAGGGTTTTACTTGAAGCTTTTAAAAGAGGAATTATAAATGAACTGAAATTAAAGGAAATTATTAAGAATATCCTTGAAAATAAGTTTAGGATTGGCGCGGATGTAATTAATGAATTCTGGGTACTATTTGAAAAGATAAAAAGAGGAAGGTTGAGATGAAACTCACGAAAAAGGAGATTAAAAATATCATTACTAATTGGGATATTGGTAAATTAAAAAATTATAAATTATTATATTCGTATTGGAATCTTTCTTACAAAATCATTACATCAAAAGGAAAATTCATTTTAAAGATTTTAACTATGCAAAAAGAAGAGATATTAAAGAAGGAACTTAAAATCCTATCTTTATTAAAAGATAAAATTCCTGTTCGTTCTTTAATAAAAAGTAAATCTGGTAAAGATTATCTTATTATTAAAAGATATCCAGTTTTAATCCTAGAATTTGTAGAAGGTATAATACTGAAAGATGGGTCTAAAGCAAGTCTTAATATTTTAAAACAATTAGGCCGATATTTAGCCTTAATTCATCAAACTAATTACAATATGGGTGGCACTACAAATGTATTGAAGCAAATAAACGAAATAATGAAAAAAACAAATAAGAATAGTCTGGAATGTAACTCTTTAAACAAATGCATGTCGATTATCAAAATGCGAGGTTTTGATAAACAGAAATTTCCTAAAGGTTTAGTTCATATGGATATTCATACAGAAAATATGATCGTCAAAAACGATAAGATAGTTTCGATCTTAGATTTTGAAGATGCAAATAGAAATTATTTTATTTATGATATTGGATTAGTTATTTTTGATACTTGCTTTATTAAAAATAAGATTTTATCAGAAAAAAGAATAAATGCTTTTCTAGAGAGTTATGAAAAAATTAGACCGCTAAAAGATATAGAAAGGAAGTATATTTACGATGCTATGCTTGTTAATTGGATGAGAATCCTGTACTATACTTTAGTCAAAAACGGCACTAAGAAAGATATTTTGAAAACGAAATTTATGAGAGATTATTTTAAAAGAGTTAATAGTATTATATCTCAATTGGAGAAGTTAAAATGAAAAAATCTGGAATTAATGAGAAAGGAAAAGAGGAAAATTTAATGCTTAAGGAGTTAAAATGAAAAACCTAGAAATTGCAAAGATATTATACGAAATAGCAGAGATGCTGGAGATAAAAGGAGTTGAATTTAAAGATACAAAAGACGATTACGATAGGTTTATAAATTACTAGTAATTATTATTAATACTTTAAGTCCCCAGTATGACCTCTTCATGGGGGAATGCTGGGTTTCATATTTTATTTTTACAAATATTTATAATCTTATTTTCTAATTGAATTATATGAAAAAGCCAAAAGCCATTATTTTCTTTGATGCAAATAACTGGTATCATAATGTAAAGAATATAGTAAAGCCAAGCGATATTGATATAAGAAAGATTGCAAACTTGATATGTTCTGCTAATAAATATGAATTAGAAGAAATAAGATGGTATGTATCAACTCCTAGCATAAAAGACGGGGAAGCAATGTATTATCGTCATATGTCTTTCCTATCACATTTAGAGAAGCAAGGAATTAAAGTTATTACAAGAAAACTTCAGAGATTATCCAATAAAGAAATACAGGAAAAGAAAAAAGAACTGATTGACTCATTGGGATTTTGTAAAGTTTGTAAACCATTAGCAGAAGAGAACTTTCTTGAATTAGCAGATATGAAAAGAAAAGAAAAAGGAATAGACGTCTGGATTGCAATTGATATGATTAGAAAATCAATAATAGAAAATAAGTGTGATGTCTGTATTTTAATATCCGGTGATGCCGATTTTGTTCCAGCTTTGGAATTAATTAGGGAAAGCGGAAAAGAGATATTAAGCTCTTTTGTCCCTATTGGTTATTCTTATGAACTAAGAAGCAAATTCAAATATTTCTTTTTAGGAAAGAACAAAGTAATGAATTGTTTAAAGGATTATAAGCAGACCAAGAAGGAGAAAAAGGATAATGAAAAGAGGGTAAGATGAAGAACTTAGAAATTGCAAAAATACTTTACGAAATAGCAGATATGCTGGAGATAAAAGCAGTGCAGTTTAAACCGCGAGCATACCAGAGAGTTGCTCAATCTATTGAAAGCATGTCAGAGGATATTGAAGATATTTATAAAAAAGGTGAATTAGAGAAAATTCCAGGCGTTGGAAAACATATCGCAGAGAAGATTTCTGAATTGATTGAAACAGGCAAGCTAAAGTATTATGAAGAACTGAAAAAGAAAATGCCTGTAAAGGTTAACGAGCTTAGACATGTTCATGGAATAGGACCTAAGAGAATAAAATTGCTTTATCAAAAACTGCATGTCAGAAATATAAAGGATCTCGAAAAAGTAGCAAAGCAACATAAAATACAGAAGATAAAAGGATTTGGAGAAAAGGTTGAAGAGGAAATAATTAAGGGCGTAGAATTCGCCAAGAAGAAAACAGGAAGATTTTTACTTGGCTATATTATGCCTTTAGCAGAAGAGATTAAGTCAAATATTAAGAGAATAGAGGGCGTTAAACAAGTTGAGATTGCTGGCTCTTACAGGAGAAGAAAAGAGACAGTTGGAGACATTGATATTTTAGTTACGTCAAGTAAGCCAAAAGAAGTAATGGATTATATTATTAAAATTAAAGATGTTGATGTAGTTTTAGCGCATGGAACTACAAAATCCATGATAAGACTAAAAAATGGCTTGGAAGTTGATGTTAGAGTCTTGCAGGATAAAGAATATGGAAGCGCCTTGCAGTATTTTACAGGGAATAAAGAGCATAACATTGTCTTGAGAAATATTGCCTTGAAAAAAGGATATAGTTTAAGCGAGTATGGTTTGTTTAAATTGAAAGGAAAGAAATTGGTAGCAGGAAGAACAGAAAAAGAAATTTATTCAAAATTGGGATTGCAATTAATGCCGCCAGAGATGCGCGAAAATACTGGAGAAATAGAGGCAGCTAAAAAAAGAGCATTGCCAAATTTAATTGATTATAATGATGTGAAAGGAGATCTGCAAATGCATAGTGAATGGAGTGACGGAATTAATAAAATTGAAGAAATGGCTTCCGAGGCCAAGAAATTGGGTATGAAATTTATTGCGATTACAGACCATGTTGGCCAGCTTGCAATTGCGCATCCTCTTAACGAGACGAGACTTGAAAGGCAGTTTAAAATTATTGATAAATTAAATGATAAATTAAATATCAGAATTTTTAAGGGAGCAGAGATAGATATCTTGAAAAATGGGCGATTAGCATTAAGCAGAAAAATGCAGGATAAATTAGATGTTGTAATAGCAAGTATTCATTCTGGTTTTAAAATGCCAGAAAAGGAGATGACATCTCGAATATGCACTGCTTTGGAAAAAGATAGGGTTCATATTTTTGCGCATCCGACAGGGAGATTATTGCAGCAAAGAGAGGCATATGTTGTCAATTTTGAAAAGCTTTTTGAAACCGCTAAGCAGAATAATGTTTTCTTGGAGATTAATTGCTATCCTGAAAGGATGGATTTAAGCGGGGAGCTGATAAAAGTTGCCAAGGAAGCAGGATGCAAGTTTTCTATAGGTACCGATTCCCATAATAAAGAACATTTAAAATATTTGAGATTAGGAGTTTCTTTAGCGAGGCGCGGGTGGCTTGAGGCGAAGGATGTTTTAAATACATTTAATCTCAAGATGATTGAGAGGGTTTTGAGAAGGAAGTAGCGGGCTAAATGTTAAAAGCCCAAAGGTTTTTAAATCAATTTTCTCATGATTTTATATATTTAGAATAATATGTTTTACCTTTTAGATGTTGAGGATCATGTAAGAGTTGAGCCGAAGCATTTTGGACTCGCTACTAAAGAGGCCATTGAGAGGCAGCTTAACGAGAGTTATGTCAATAATTTCAACAAGGAATTAGGATATATAATCTCTGTTGTGAGCGTTGATAAAATAGAAGAGGGAATAATTATTCCTGGAGATGGAGCGGCTTTTTACAAGTCTCTTTTCAAACTTGTCGTGTGGAGACCAGAACTGCACGAGCTTGTCTATGGGACTATTACAGAAATAACAAATTTCGGGGCTTTCATGCAGATAGGGCCTGCTCAAGGAATGATTCATATTTCACAGGCTATGAACGATTACGTATCTTTTACAAAGATGAGCACTTTATCAGGGAAGAGTTCAAAGAGAAGTTTGAGCAAGGGAGATGATTGCGTTGCAAGAGTTGTTGCTATTAGCTACAAAGGCGATAATCCAAAAATAGGATTGACAATGAGGCAGCCAGGATTGGGAAAGACTGATTGGCTTGTTGAAGAGAAGAGAAAGCAGGAAATAGTAGTCAAGAAGAGCGCTAAGAAATCAAAGAAGGAGGAGAAGAAGGGCAAATAATGGAATTATTCAAACTTAAACCAGGCGGAGATTGGAGAGTATATTTAGTGCCAGATATAAATAACCTGAATAAAGATTCCTTGCGTTTATTCTGTAATTTAATTGCTCCTTCTCATCAACTTATGACTATTTATGTTGCTTTGAAAGGAGATAAGAAATAAAAATGGCAGAAAAATTTGTTAAGGTTTTTGAATTAAATGAAAGTGGTATTGGCAATACTAAACTTGTTCCAAAGGAAGAGTTTGAACACTTGAGAGGCAAGATCGTTATTCTTAATCCCGAACAATCGGAAATTGCCAAGAATTTAACGATAAAGGAGAGAGGAGTTTATGGGGCGAGATTCAGATAAAGGAAAAAATGGAGACTATTAAGGATTTTAGGAATGAATTATTGAAAAGGAAGGAGGTAGTTTTCTCAATAGATGCCGCGTCTAATCCAGGACTTGTAAGGATGCAGGAAGAATGCGCAAAATATTTTAATGCAGAAATTGAGAGAATTGTTGTAAGGAATGTCTCAAGCAAGTTTGGAAGCAGGAAATTTTTTATTGAGGCATTTATCTATGATTCTGCAAATGACAAGGAAAAAATAGAGCCAAAACCCAAGCCTAAAAAGGAGGCGGTGAAGAAGTAAAATGACGACTATGGTTGGCGGAGCAGAGGGGAAGAAAAAAGGCAAGAAGCCGCATAAAAACAAGCCGACTGGAAAGAAGTACAAGCATTATATAATTGAAGGAGACAAAATCAAGCGGAGCAAGTCATGCCCAAGATGCGGGCTTGGGATTTTCCTGGCAAATCATAAGAATAGATTATATTGCGGAAAGTGCAAATATACGGAATTTGTTGGAGATAAAGCGAGATGAGACTGGTAGAAAGATTGAGATACGCTTTTGAATGTGGGAAGGAAAAAGCAGATTTAGTTTATAAAATAATAAGTTCTAAACATTTTTTTGAAGATCTTATTTACAATGAGATATGTAATAATCTGGCAGAAACTGAGCAAAGGGAAAAATCGTATGGATTTTTAGAGAGAGTTGCCTTTGAGATAGGTTATTCTCGAGCAAGAAAAGGTTAAATTATTTCTTAAATTTTAATAAGAATCCTGGATTAAATTGGATTATATCTTTATCCTCTAATGCGCAGATGCATCTTTCTGCAATAAGTGCTTCAATATTTTCTTCCTGATTCTCTGATATAAAACGATTTAAAAAATAATCCAATCTCATTTCCCATTCTTCAAAACTGATGCTAACTTTTTTTCCTTCTACTAGAATTTTTTTTTCAGGGGCATAAAGAGCCTCTTCAAGGTCAAGCTCTCCATAATCTCTTTTAAATCTAGACTTAAATACATGAGTTATTAAGATATTAGGAAGTTTAAAATTCTCTCTTTTAAAATAACCAGTTCGCTTTTCTACATATGTTACTGGAAATGCCCTTTTAGCGAATAGTGAAGGAAGCCTTTTCTTTATTGCTAATACATCGCTTCTTAAATCTTCATCAGGATAGAAGCCTCCTGCACTTAAAGTTCCAGCATAAAACCTTTTCTGAAATTCTGCAAGAAAAACCTCTGGACCATTACTAACCTTGCCATGAATGTACATGCAAGGTTTTCTATTGGCAAGATCAACTCCTATGACAGTATACCCTTTCTCAAAGTCCAAATGTATTGGTTCAATTCTAT
>CAZNQS010000042.1:0-6418 GCA_964575515.1 Candidatus Woesearchaeota archaeon
AGAAAGCTCAACTTATGTTTAAACTTGCTTATTCAAAAAAGAATTGGGGAGCTAAATATGATAGACTTGAACATTTTAAGAGATTTTCAAACTTAAAGCAGATGATAAAAGAGTTAGAAAATCTTGGATGGATTATTGTGAAGAAAAAAGCTAATTATATTGGAATATCTCTGAATACAAAGTTCAAAAAAGAAATTATTGGATTTATTGAAGAGCAGATGCCAGAGGTAAGGGGTCGGATAACCTAATTTGAGATTAAAAAGTTGATTTAGAAACCGAGATTTTGAGTTCCCTTTGTTCTAGATAAAATGAAATCTACGCAAGGTTTTTAAAGGGGGGGGGGGGCGTTATTTAGGAATGAATAGAAAATTAGTTTTATCTCTAAGTTTAGTGCTTTTAGTTGGGATTGTTGGATTTGTTTCTGCAAAAATGACCATAATCTCATCAGCCGATTCAATCAAATCGTATGATGCTACAATCCCCATATCTGCGGGTTGGAATTTAGTTTATGGAACTTTTATTCATTATGACGGTTCTATAAGTCTGGATAGTGAGATAAAAAAAGAAGACATAAAGGCAGTCTACTTCTATTCAAGAGAAGAAAATAAATATCTCCAGGTTTATCCTACCGAAAAAGAATATGGGAATTATGTAAGAAATTTAAGAATCAACGGAGATAATAATAAAATATCTTATGCTATGCAGAGTCCTTACTGGGTTTATTCTTCTAAATCGGGACTTTTGAGATATAATCTTAGGGCTATTTATGATGATGATAATCAGATTGTACTAACAACAAACAGTTTTTTATTATCTTCTGGATGGAATTTTGTTACACCTTCTTCTCAATTTAATGATAAAACTATAGATGACCTTAAAGGTAATTGCGAAATAGAAAGGGCATATGGATATGATTCCGGCTGGAAGGACTGGAGCAAAGTGGAATTTCGAGAGGAGGGCATAGGTTTAGGAGTGGTTGTTAAAGTTAAAAATGATTGCAAATTTGGTACCGTAGCAGAAAAAATACCTTCGATACCAACAATACCAAACTAAAATGATTAATCAAAAAAGAGGAATGAGTGCATGGATATGGATTTTAATAATCCTAATTATTATTGCTGTTGGAATTGGAATTTATTTTTGGTTAACTGGTGATTATTCTCCTGTTGCTAATGGTGGGAGTTCTATACCTCAACCTCCTGCACTGCCTGCTGGATAAACTAAAAAAGAGCCAATGCTTCTTCAGGACGAATTATTTTTATTTCTTGATATTCCTTAAGCTTCAAAAGATGCTTGTCATAAGAGATAATATATTCTGATTTTGATTCAACAGCACATTCTATAATTTTATTGTCATCAGCATCTTCTTTAATAACCTCAATTTTGTTCTTAGGATTTACTAAAGTTATAATCTGAAGAATTTTTTCAAGTATTTCTCCTATTTCTTGCTCCTTATAGTCAAAATCTCTTGCTAGAATTTCTTTATATTCTTCAATTATGTCTTGAGATGAGAAAATCTGAGCATTTTCTTTTATACACTTAAACAAAAATTTCTGGGCTACACTATTCTCCCATAAGGTAGCAGATATTAACACATTTGTGTCAAATACAACTTTTGTTATCATCTTTTTCTTGATTTCTCTACTATTCCCGATATATCTGCTTCTTTAATGCCTTTTGCTTCTAGTCTTTTCTTTCCTTCTTTAGCTATTTCTTTAAGTTCATTGATTAACTCTTCTTTTGAAGGTGTTGCAATTTTCTTTAAAACTATGCTGTCTCTTCCGCTTACTACTGCGAACATAGTTCCTTCTGAAGCGGATATTTCTGCCCTTATATCTTGAGGTATTACTATCTGCCCTTTTGAAGACATTTTTACCATTTCAACTGCCATTTTATTTTTCCTCCTATTTCTTACTTTCTTATTGTAAGATATACTTATTTATAAACCTTTCTATTTTGAGCTGTTAACTATCGTATTTTCTTGAAGCGGAAGCTTAATACCTCAGCCGCCTGCACTGCCTTCGGGATAAATAACGAAAAGTGTTCCTTACAAACTAAAAATCAGGTTTTATTTTCTTAAATAAGAAATTTCCTATTTTATAACTGCCGTATGTAATAAAAAAAGCAGCAAACACATCAATGCTGTAATGTTGGTGCATTAATAACACTATAATTCCCATAATTATAGAACTCAGTAAAAAAAGATATTTCATGCTCCTGCTCTCGTGATACAGCAAAAACCCTAAAAATGGCACTGCCACATGCCCTGAAAAAAATAAGTCGTTGGCAAAATATAATCCAGTAAACGGCCAGGGAAAAACAGCATGTATGACATCTAAAGGCGTCTGCAAATGAGTGAAAATAATAAAAAAAGATCTGATAACTATAAGCAGGCTAAACTGTCCGATAACCTTATGCAATTTGCCTATATGAAAAAATATAGGATAAAAAAAGAACAAAAAAGTAAGCGCTAAATAACCATATATGAAAAGAAAGCCGAAGTCATATGACCCTATATTGTCTAAAATTAAATCAGGCACGTCTGCTACTCTAATAGAAGAAACATATGTCCCCGCGATATAATCTGCATAAGTAGCAATGCCTGCAATAACTAAAGAAATTAAAATAAAATATTTATATTCCTTTATCTCTTTTTTCCAAGATTTCCACCCCTCTCTAAAATATCTCTCGTTTATTTTCATAAACTCTGAAAAAGACCCATCTCTATATAAAACTTCCCAGAAAATAGTAGTAAACAAAATTTATCTAACAACAAAAAATAAAAGTTAATGCTAGAAATTCCCGTATTCCTTCTCGCTCTCGTCCTAGGAATTCTCGCAGGCACTCTGACAGGTTTACTCCCGGGCATTCATGTAAACCTTATTGCTGTCTTTCTTCTCTCGCTCTCGCCAATTCTTCTGCAACACACTCAGCCAATTATTCTAGTAATATTTATAGTCTCAATGTCAATCGCCCATTCCTATCTAGATTTCATTCCATCAATCTATCTTGGCGCCCCAGATGAAGAGTCTTTCCTTTCCACTCTTCCAGGCCATGAGCTTCTCAAGCAAGGCAAGGGCCATGAAGCAGTTGTCTTAACTCTCTTCGGCTCTCTGACAGCCCTATTAATAATCCTATTTTTCATCCCGATTTTTATCTTTCTCCTCCCTCTAATCCATGAAGCAATTGCGAAAATAATTCCCTTCGTTCTAATCTTCATTTCTCTTTATTTAATTTTTCGCGAAGATAAATTCTCGCTCTCGCTTATAATCTTTATCCTCGCAGGCTTTCTCGGATTAATTACTCTCAATCTTCCAATCAAAGAGCCTCTTCTTCCCCTTCTCACAGGGCTTTTCGGTTCATCAGCGTTAATAATCAGCCTAAGCTCAAAAAAAGCCTTTCTTCCAAAACAAACCCTGATATCAAAAATAAAGCTCTCCAAAAAAGAAATAATAAAAACAACTCTCGCCGCGTCAATAGCGGCGCCGCTCTGCTCTTTTCTTCCAGGCATAGGCTCTGGTCACGCCGCAGTAATAGGCTCTGAACTCTTTGAACAAAACAGAAGAGGATTTCTCTTCTTAGTTGGAGCAATAAACACCATAGTAACTGCGTTAACATTTGTCACATTATACAGTATAAATAAAACGCGCTCAGGAACCGCAGTCGCAATAAAAGAAATTTTAAAAGAAATCTCTTTTCAAAACCTAATTATAATCATAATTACAATAATCCTTGCAGGAGCAATATCTTTTTTCATAGGGATAAAACTCTCAAAAATTATTGCAAAAAACATAAACAAAATAAACTACAAAACTCTTTCAATCATCACTCTGGCAATTTTATTAATAGTCAATATAATCTTCTCAAATCTCTTAGGAATCCTAGTCCTAATAGCTTCAACATCACTAGGCATCTTCACAATACTCTCAAATTCAAGAAGAATTAATTTAATGGCGTGTCTCCTAATCCCAACAATTATTTTCTATCTATTTCTTTTATAAACATTTAAAGGAGGGGTTTTCCAAAGGGGAACCTTGGTGCCCCAGGTTTCTAAATTCCCAAGAATTTTTTTAATTCTTCATTGCGTGAAGTATCCTCATAACCCTGCTCAAGCGCTCTTTTTAAAACTCTCCCATCGTGCTCAAGCGTGTTTATTTCCAAGCCTTTTTTTGGACTCAAATAAAAAACATCAATTCCTTTTTCAGCCTCCCTATTAAAATAAGAGAGAAAGGTCTTTCTAAAATCTTTTGCCTGAAACTTAAACCAAAAATTAAAAACCATTCGTACAAATCTGTCGCTCTCTCCATTTTTAATAACGACTGCCTTCCTCGCTCCCTCATTAGCTGCTTTTCTTACATTGTCCCCAAGTAAAAAATTATCATATGTATCCAAATACTCGCCTTTGCCCAAGCAAACTCTCTTCCCATAACCGGAAAAAATAGGCATGCTCTTAGATGCCCTCATTAGTTCAAAAATATCCGAGCCATTATTATTTGCAAGAAAATACTCCAACTGCCCTGTCTTTGCGTTCGTAGCAGAGATGAAAAATCTTGTCTTCTTTGAATTTAATTTTTCCAAATCCAAACGCTCCTCTTTCTTAAAAATCTCATCAATTAAATAATCTATATCGAAAATCTTCCAAAACCTAAATGGATTGATAACTCTCTTCCTGCATAAAAGTCCCTCCCATGCCTTCTTAAGCTGCTCGTATTGCTCAGACAAATAATAAGAAAAACTTCCTGCACTTCCAGAAGACGCAATCCCAACATATGGCTCTCTGACATCAAAATTCTCTCCTAAAGCCAAAAGAACTCCTGCGCCATAAGCGCATCGCATCCCCCCACCGCCAAGAATTAATGCAAGCCCGTCATACATTCAATATATAAAAAATTTTGATTTATAAGTATTTATATAAAATGCAAATATCTGAGAAACATTATCCGAATATTTATTTCGAATATAATTTACATAATGCTGTACCTCACACAAATACCATAATGAAAACATGAGAGGTTACCATTATCAATAAACTATATAAATACTATTTTATAATGATAACTATGAATCTTTCACGAAGAAGTTTTTTGAAATCAGTCGGAACAGCGGGATTAGTAACTCTGCTTCCAAATGTAGGATGCAAAAAAAGAAGACATAGAAAAAATTTTTTCCAACCAGCGCATACCGTTTTCTTAGAAAATGAAGTTGAATCATGGGAAGACGTCTCTTTATACATAAACAATACCATTGAAAATGGCTTCGCCTTTAATTTTACAAGCATTAATCTAAATGGCATAGAATTTAAGGATATTAGGAAAATAGGAGACGAATACCATGCATTTGGTGCTCAAGGATTTAGCTTTGATTCAGAACTCAATGGACAAAAAAAGACATTCACAATAAGTTCCTTAAAATGGAATGAAAGAGGAGTAGCTTTAAGTCTTAAAGAAAATAATAGCACATTCGACTCTTGTTTTGACCCTGAAGATGATGTAAGATTTACAGGACTTGAGCATATTCTAAATTCTGAAACAAGAGAAAAAAGAGTAAATGCCAATCATTACAATGGAGAAATTCAGAATGATGCTTACTTTAGAATTGATGCATCACTAACTCATAACAGCATCATTCTAAGAAGAATTGAAAAAATTAGAATTCCTGATTCAAAATCTCAAGATTTAATAGAAAGATATGCATCCTCAGATGATATTTTAATTAAAAACCAATACAGACAAAATCCAGTGATCAAAGCCCCTCTTTTTGTGCCGGGGAATAATTCTCTTGAAGACAGCTTTGTTTTTGATTTTTCAGGCAAACCTCTTGAACTGCGTCTGGAAAAAGTTGGACAAGGAATTTCCTATAAGTCATTCAACAAACAATTTCAGGATAGTAAAAAAAATTATCTTATAAGATATTTCGGAATTGATACGAGAAAAGTTTTTAGCAATCTAGAGTGGAATAAATTCTATCCTATAAATGCTATCTTTACAGAAACCCTAGAAAATCCACAAGAGCTAATCTTAGAAAAAAATATACCTCAATCTATCAATCTCAATGGAGAAGACTATACAATAACATTAAAAGGATTCATTGAAACAACAAGAAACTTTCCTTCTCCAGATTTTATATTTGAAATAGAAAAAAATGGTAAAAGAGAAGAGTTAAGAGTAAAGCCATTATCCCATGGATATCCAAATAGAATTCTAGATATTAATATTGACCCTGACTTAGAGTATTATTGGGATAAAGATCCTGCAGAAGTTGCCCATGGAGTTATCTCTCCACACAGATTCTTTGTCTCAAAAAATAAATTTTCTTCTTCGATAGATTTTTTTGATGATAATGAATTTACAGGATTAAAAAAAATATTACTTCCAAATTTCCAACAATTAACTTTAGCCAATAGATTTAATGGAGAAAT
>CAZNQS010000043.1:0-5755 GCA_964575515.1 Candidatus Woesearchaeota archaeon
CTCTACAGCAGAGCTTATCTTATTTGTCGAATGAATATTATTTCTGGATAAGACATAAGAAATAAGAAATAGAAAAAAATATAAAGGAAGAATATCTATAATTATATGTACGTCAAAGGAATATTTTTTAAAGAACTGATAAGAAGAGGCTATACTTACAGAGGTAGGACTAAAGTATGGGATATATCATCATCAAAATTATGGTATCTAACTCCGGAATTAGCTAAAGGTTATCTGAACTTAAAAAATTATCCTCCTTTCAGGCAAAGAGTTATTGACGATGAAATAGAATTAATAAGAAAAAATGCACAAAGCATATTAAAAAAATTTAATAGTAAAAAGTTTAATCTTATTGATCTTGGATGCGGAGATGGGGCAAAAGCAGCAGCGTTCATCCGCCAGGCGCCAAAAAATGTAAATCTGCGCTATTGTCCTGTTGACATAAGCCCATATTTACTTAAGATGGCTGCTGGAAAAATAAAATCTTTGAAGTTTCAGCAGGTTGAAAACATAAAGCCTACTCTAGTAGATTTTACAAAAAAAGACCATACATTTAGTATGCTTCGCAGTACAGAATATCAAAAAAATCTAGTTCTTCTTCTCGGAGAGACGATTTCGCATTATGAAATCCACGAGCTTATTTTTAAATTGAGCAGAGACTTACTTCCAGGAGAAGTCATTCTTATAGGAAATGGAATAAGAACTGGAAAAAGATTCGAACATCTTGAAAAGTATAGAAGCAGCTTATTCAATGAATGGTTCATAAACATAATGAGAGCTATAGGATTTTCAGATTCAGAAGTAGGAGTAAACGTTAGATTTACAAATGAAAGATTAGAGGGATTTTACCATATTTTAGTTGATAAAACAATACAATACGGTAATAAGAGGATAAATTTTCATAAAGGAGATGAGATAGTTGTTGGAGCCCAGAATAAATTCTTCGAAAAAGAGCTAAAAAAATGCTGTAAAATGTATTTTTCAGAAGTTAAACTTTATAAGAATCCACAAAGAGAATATTGTTTAGTTGTCTGCAGAAGATAGAAAGCTGCTACTTTTGAATATAGCTTTAGAGAACAATATTATTTAAATAGTGTTTTTTACCAAGATAATTGTATTATGGCGCGATCTGTTTCTCGCATAAAATTGGCAGGCTATGAGATTTCATTTGCAGAGAGGTCTTTGCCTGAATATTCAAGAACATTTGCATTCACTATACCGAAATTGCCTGAAGATTTAAGAAGGGACATGGCAGTTGGATATGGTATTTGCCGCGCAATTGATTCTATAGAAGACAGCACTTTAGAGAGAAGCCAACAGCCATTATATGTAGAAGCTTTTCTCGCTTTGCTGAAAAATTCTTGTAAGGAAGAAAAAGGTCTTGTTCAATTGCTACAAAAAGTTCCAGTCACTTCAAAAGGCGAGAGGTTTCTAATGAAAAACCTTCATAGCCTAGTAAAAGATTTTCTGAATCTGCCTCCACAAATTCAAAGCGAAATATCAAAATGCGCAGTAACCATGGGCCACGGATTAATAGATGAAAAGATTCATGAAATTAATTCTATAGAAGATCAGAATTTATACTGCCATTTTGCAGCAGGAATAGTGGGCTATATGATAACAGATCTATTCAGGGAAAGAGGATATATTACAAAGGAAAATTCTTTGCGTATGATGCCTCTAGCGCATGATTTCGGTCTTGCTCTACAAAAAGTTAATATTATAAAAGATATAAATGAGGACTATCCCCTAAAAAGATATTTCTGGCCTTCCCAGCTTTTAGAATCCTATGATCTTAAATATTCTGATCTTTTCGGCAAAAAAACAGAAAAAGGAAAACGCGCGCGCGGATTAGTAGAAGCGCTTTTAGCTGATGCGCGCGCATATATAATAAGAAGCACCCAATATATCAATTCTCTGCCTTCAGAACCGCCGGGGCTGAAGCATTTTTGCATGGACAATCTGCTATTTGCAGCAGCAACAACTAGGGTTATCCAAAAATCAGCTGAAGAAAACAATTTTTTCATCCTTCCTGATAGAGGTGTTAAAATAACAAGAGAGGAAGTTTTCGCAATTGATAATAATGTAAAAAACATGGTTAATAAGCACGCAAACGGCTTAGAATTAAATCAATTCATACACTACTTATTTTCAAACGAAGCTAAAAAGGTTTGATAAATAAATATTATATACAAAAAAGAATTTAATTTATAAATTAAATTCTTTTTTAGCCATCTCGCACGCTTTATTTTGAGGTATTCCTTTATACATTTGAAGGAAATTAGAATAATGCACTTGTCCAAAAACTTTTTCAAGCGTCCTTCTTGTTTTGGTAGCTATTTCTTCAAGCATAGAATATTCATATAAATTTAATTTTTCTGCTTCTATGAATATTTAAATCTTACCCTTTACTTTTATTAATTTATATAAAAAGGGTAAATTACATTCTCACTTTCTTCTTTTTCTTAGTTTTCTTCCTCTTTTGCGCCTTCGTATTGCAACTTTAAATCCACCAGTTACCTTAAGTGGTACAAAAACTCAATGACCCAGCTGTTAATAGAACCAATTAGTTATATTTCCTAGATAAATATTTATTCCTTCATTCACTCAAAATTAGGTAATGTTATATCATTATTTTAGTGTCTTTTAGTATTTCTATCATAAATCTTACAAAAGGTCTTAGGTTATTTTTGGTTTGGGCTTTTTCTAAAGAATCATAATATCTATACTTAATAGTGTTTGGAATGTTTATCATTGGATATTTATTTTTGTGTAGGATAAAGTTCATTAGTAGCCTTCCAACTCTGCCGTTGCCATCAATAAACGGATGTATTTTCTCAAATTCAGTATGAAAGTATGACGCTAATATTAATGGATGTAATGTTCTCTTATTTTTTGAATACCATGTCAATAAAGCAGTCATTCTATCTGCGACATCACCTGGTTTTGGCGGAAGCCATGTAACTCCAGTGATAAAAACCTGAACATTTCTAAATCTCCCAATTTGAGAGTTCAACTCAGGGCTTAAAGTATTATTTGTCACTATCCTATGTAATTCAAGGACAAATTCTTTTGTAATATCTCTCTTATAATTTACGAAATAATCAAAAGCTTTTTTGTGGTTCAGAGTTTCATTTATTTCTCTTAAGGATTTGCCTGCAGGAACAATATTTTGAAAGAGCAATCTTGCTGTTTCTTGCAAGGTTAGTGTGTTTCCTTCAATTGCAGTTGAATTATATGTAAAAAGTGCAGAAAAAGCTTCGTATCTGTTTTCAAAAGTCATTTTCGGCTCTTTAGCAAAATCTTTCTTTAATTTATTTAAAAAAGCGATTTCTTCCTTTGTTAAGATATCTTTGAATGTGCTTAATTCTTTGTCAGCTTCTTTTATTTTTTTTGTCAGTTTTTCTTTACTTAAGTTTACACCCAGATAAATTCTTTTTTTCTCAACTTTTTTGCCCTTTCTTATAGATATAACTCTATAATAATATTTTTTGCTATTTTGCTCTTTAATTTCAGTATAAGCCATGATATCTATACGTCTACATAGTTTATAAATCTTTCTTAGATGTGGACGTAATGATCCCGCAGGGCTGTGACCATTTTATGTCTTTTCTTGGTGACTTAAACTGTAATAGTTTGAGCAGCGACGTGGTTATGTCAAGATTCTTGACTAAAACCTTGGCTTAAAAGCCAAGGTTGAATCTTGAGCATCCAAAACACGAGCGCCTGTCACAAACCTCGCCTCATCAAGAATTGGAAATTCTTGACTGCCATCGAGGACAAGAGTCCTCGAGGTTTAAGCCGAGGTGGCGCATCGTGTTTTTGATATTTAATAGGCTCATATCTATTTAATACTTTCTTCTCTTAAGTCTATAAATCCCACAGGTTTGGAGGCAGATACCTATTTCCACCAAACTTAATTGCTGCTTTTATGAAAGCATCAGTTAATATGAGACCTCCTACTTCATCCATGTCTTCTCGAATTAATCTTTCAAAGTTTGATTGTTCTTCACCTGTTAAAAGATGGTAAGCTTTTGCTGAAACCCCGAGAGGTATATAATTATAGACAAATGTGTTCTCAGGTATTTTTCTTATATTTCCTGACTTAACTTGAGCAAGAAATTCGTTATACCTTTGCCAGTAATTCGTTCCGTCTTTATCATCCCCTGCAAATTCACATTTTTCTACTAATGCTGCCAACCCATTTATTTGCGATATTCTCTCTAAACTTATAGAAAATTCTTTTGCAGAATCATAGAGTGATAGCCCCCTGTCTAGATCTAATCCTTTTTCTAGTGCTTGGACAACGTTCCACGTAACATCGACAGAGGTCATCCAAAACAAAATACCTGGAGAGTCCCAAAACAGATCGTATGCTCTTCTATAGTCTCCTTTGGCAGTCAGATTCTCAAATTTCCTAAATTCTAATTCATACGGTGCTTGGTTACTATTGCCCATCAAATCTTACCTAGAGAGCTATTATTAAGTTTTTCGTTGTTTGATTCATATTCAAACCCCTCTTCTTTATTTTTATGGTCAATGATCCCGCGGAGATTTGAACTCCGGACCCCCGCCTCACTTAGAGTTTTCTATGTGGGGAGCAATTCTAATGAATTGCACTCATATAAGAGCGGTGCTCTGAACCAGCTGAGCTACGGGATCAAAAATTTTAATGCGATAATGTATTTAAAGTTTAGTCCTCTGTTTTTTTAATGATTATAGGCATTACAGGGCCGATTGCTTCTGGAAAAAGTGTTTTGGCAGAAATGCTTGTTGCAAATGGCTTTACACGCTTGACATTGTCTGAAGAAGTAAGAGAAGAGGCGAGAAAAATCGGTGCTCCAATAGAGCGCGTCTCTTTGCAAAATCTTGGAAATGAAATGAGGCTTAAACATGGCAAAGGCTACTGGGCAAAGAGATTAATTGCCAAAATTGAAGCAGATAAGCATTATGTCATTGAAGGAATTCGCAATCCTGGAGAGATAGAAGAGTTGATTAAATTTAGAAATTTTGTTTTAGTTGGTATTATTGCACCTATTGAAGATCGCCTGCAATGGATTATTGCGCGTAATAAGGATAGCGATCCTAAAACTATAGAAGGTGTTAGAGCAATTGACGCAAGAGATAGAGGTTTTGGAGAAGGAGAATGCGGGCAGCAAGTTGAATCTTGTCTTGCTCTCGCAAATGTTTGTATTTCTAATAATACCAGTTTGGATGATTTAAGATTAAAAGCTGTGCAAATCCTTGAAGATATAGGAATTAAAAATAAACAGTTTGAAAAGACATTATTTCAGGATCAAAAACACGATGTGCCACCACACACTAAAGTGTGTGGTTTGTGACAGGCACTCGTGTCTTCAAAAACTGAAAGTTTTTGAGGCCTCAAGAACGAAGTTCTTGAAGTTTGGATGCAGGAAAATCCCTGTGATTTTCCTGAACAGAGAATTTCTATCTGAAATTCTCTTGTGTTCAAGGAACAACCCCTATACTAAAGTATGGAGTTGTTCCTTGACATAACACAGAGTTTAAAACACAATAATAATTAAATACTTATTTATTCAAAAAAGTTTATGGCATTGACAAATATTATCGATGGAGAAAATTATGATGTATTTTATGGAAGAATACTCAATGAAGAAGGACTGGAAAATTATGGATCTCATGATTTACCAGATGGGGGAGGAATAGCAATAGAACCAGGGTTATACGCTTATTTAGAACTTGCAAAGAGGATGCTTGCCGATATAGAAAATGG
>CAZNQS010000044.1:0-5663 GCA_964575515.1 Candidatus Woesearchaeota archaeon
ACTGTCATATCACCTAAACATTCTGACTCTGAATTGTCGTATCTCCAACACTGGCCCCCTTTGAAATCGCACCATCCTGCTGGATTCCATGTATCATTTACCCATTCACAACTATTACTCTCGCATTTTGATTTAGTAGTCCAGCCAAAACAATCTCCTTCTACAAATCCACACCATGTATCTGAATAACAGCTTGGATCGCCACAATCTATTAAACCGTTATTATTGTTGTCCACCCCGTCCCAACATACCTCTACATCATCTCCTATATTTGATATGCAACTCCCATCGTTGTCTGTTCCCTCCCACTTGCAACTTCCACTAGAATTTAATGCACTTCTTCCCTCATTCGCACATTTTTCTCTTGTTTTGCATCTATCACAGCTGTCTAGGCATGTCTTCTCTCCCTTATCTGCACAATATCCCTTGTTTGCAGTACTATTGTCAATAAGCCATTTACATCCTCCGCCTGCAGAATTTGCCTTGCTCTCTGCGCAGAAGCAGGATGGATTAATGCAATTGTTTGCAGAGTCCCTTGATGAATTGCTTTTGGAATCGCCTAAGAATGTACAGTCCCCGCATACAGAATCGCAATTATTCGCTAATCCCTTTTTCCATTGCTCTTTCACATTGCAATAACCAATTCCATTCGGAGCGCTTGTATCTGAGCTAAATTCGCAGTAGCCTAATTTGCTTCCTACACATGCGTCTTTTGCATTTGTAGAATTTATCCTATCTCCATCGCTGTCTTTTATTTCGCACGCGAAGCAGGCTTTGTCGCAATTTTCTTCTTCATCAAACTTGTATTCACATCTTCCTGTAGGGACAGAAACACTTCCTTCACAATAGTTCTCTGTAACCCACTTGCCTCCGGCAGCCTCACAATTTCTCTGATTTTCAATTTTAACTATGCTCTGAGTACTATTCCCAAAAACATCAGTGGCTTTGAATTCGCATTTATTAGTTGAATTATTCCATTTACATGGCATATACCATGGATCTCCTGCTATTTTATCACAATTCGCACTAGTCTCTGCATCTTCGCATGCTTTCTCTCCGTTAGGTGTCTGATCAAGTTGATCAAAACAGCTTCTGGACTGCCTATTTTCTGCACAGCTTCCATTCTGCCAACTGCAGCAATTACTTAAAGATGCTATATCATTACATAAATCAGATTCATTAATCTGATAGCAAAATACGCCCTTTGCATTAATGGCAGTTCCATTCACATTATTTGTATTTTTGCATAATCCTCCTGTATAATTACATCCTATTACATTATTGCACTTTGTAGAATTCGTATCAAAGATATAACATCCAGGATTCCACTCATTCAAGATACTACTATTTATATTTACAAAATCTCCACTGCCCCACGTAGGTGTTGTACAATTCCCACCTTTTGTCGAATCTTTCCAATCATTTGCCTGCCACCAACAATAAAATGTATCAAAACATGTCTTCTCAGTTGTTATATTTGAGCAAGTTGTAGAAGAAACATCTTTATAACACCATCCGTTGGTTGTATTTCCAGCCGGATTACCACTCCATTTACACCCAATCCCATAGCTATTACTCTCACATTTAGATTTGTTTCCGCTCTTTATAGAATCCCAATTCCAGCAATTTACATCTTCGCACTGTCCTGTGCTATTCCATTGTTTCCATAAACAGTCTGCTTTGGATGTACAACTGGATTCAGTTCCTATATCATAGCAGCTATCAGTAACGCATAGACTATTAATACTCTGCCATCTACACGCTTTCCCAATTGTATTATTTACACATGCTGTTTGATTAGTATAATCATAAGTACTACACTGCTTTTCCTGACAACTACCCCATTTCCACTCGCAATTTATTCCCTGCGCACCCTCGCATGCTGTTTTATTTGGATATAAAGTACTTTCCCAGCAACTATTTTCTCTGCAATAACTTCCAGAAGAACTCCATGTGCAATTTGTCCCTTTCCAATCCTTAGCTGCATTACATGTTGTATTTGAAGTATAACTACCGCATCCTTTATCCATACACTGCCCCCATGCACATCCGGTTGTGTTCTTGCATGCAGCCTCATTTGCAATGCCCCAACAACCAAGATTTATGCCGCCTGCAACTTGCCAGCATGACCCGCTCCACGTACATGATTTATTTGCATAATTGTTCTCGCATATAGACTGATTGGTGCCGGCAAAACCCCCCCAACAACTTGTTTGAGCACACCAAGAACTACTTGTTCCATTTGTCCATGTGCAATTATTTCCCGTGATACTTGTTGTTGTACACGAAGTCTGATTAGCCAAACTTGAACAAGTCAGCTCTTCGCACCAACTCCCCCATGAATCATTTCTCCATAAACACCCATTTGACAAAGTGCAAGTAGAAGCAGATGTATATGTCCAACAATTTAAAGCAATAACAAAACCTATAGAAAAGATAATAAAAACTAATGAAAAATTAGATAAATAATATAGCTTAATATGCTCTTTAGTCATTTTCACGCTCTTTTTAATATTATTTATAATAGCTAATCTTTATAAAGTTAACTTTAAATACCATTTAAATTTCCTCTCATGAAATGATAAGTAAAACACAGATAAAATCAAGGAGAATCGGAAAAACAAATCCTGAATTAGCTGAAACTATAAATCTTGCAATAAAGAATCCAAATTGGCTTGAAATAGCAAAGATATTGGCATCTTCAACGAGAAAGCACTCTGCTGTTAATCTTTCAAGCATTGACAAAAAATCAGAGCTGGGAGACACAATTATAATTCCTGGGAAAGTTTTAAGCCAGGGTGAGCTGACAAAAAGGATAAAAATCTGCGCATTTAGCATATCAAAGCAAACCAGGGAAAAAATAAAAAGCGCGAAATCAGAGTTTGCTTATCTCATTGAGGAAATAAAAAATAATCCAAAGGCAGAGGGGATTAAGATAATAAAATGACAATAGAATATCAGAAGAAGTTAAAATTATGGAAAGAAGGATGGAAAGAAAGATCTCAAAGAGCAGTTAATTATGTTAAACAAAATGAGTTTGAGTTAAGAAGAAAATACGGAAATGATTATATTGCTATAATGGAGGATTGCGGAGTGATAGATAGAGATAATGATAGATTTAAATTAATTGAAAGAATTAGCAAAAACACATATACTGAAAAATTTATTTTTATTTATAATCTTGAAAATATAATAAATCCTAAAATTCCTATAATGGATAGTCCAGATGTTATACAATGATACAAGAAAAAATAATAATTGACGCAACAAATTCTCCTTTAGGGAGATTGGCGAGCTTTTCTGCGAAGCAGGCGCTATTGGGCAGACCCATAGTTATTGTTAATTGCAATTCTGCTATTATTTCTGGAAGGAAATCATCCATAATAGAAGATTATAAGGAAGCCAGAGCAAGAGGGGGCGCTATTCTTAAAGGCCCTAATTTTCCCAAGAATCCTGAAAGAATAATAAAAAGAACAATAAGAGGCATGCTGCCTTATAAAAAGGGAAGAGGGCGCGACGCCTTTAAAAGAATAATCTGCCATAATGACACTCCAAAAGAATATGAAAATATTGAAAAAATATCTCTGCAAAAGATATTTAATATAAAAACAATGACTCTTAAAGAATTATCTGAGAAAATCTAAAATGAAAAAAGCAAATAATATAATTTCAGGAAAAAGAAAAACTGCGATAGCAAAACTTAGGATTAGCGAAGGAACTGGAAAGATATTCTTTAATTATCTTCCTTATACTGAATTAAATCCTTTTCACAAACTTGCTTTATTAGAGCCAATCAGAATTTATCAGGCAGAATTAGGAGATAATCTGCAATATGATTTTCATATAACAACATTTGGAGGCGGAAAAGAGGGGCAAATTCAAGCAGCGCGGCTGGCTATTGCAAAAGCACTAATTCAGCTTACAGGCTCTGAAGTCTTGAAGAAGGCTTTTATCAAATATGACAGAAACATGATTGTCCAAGATCCGAGAAGAAAAGAAACTCGCAAGCCAGGGGATTCTAAGGCAAGAGCGAAGAGGCAGAAGTCTTACAGATAATTACGCAATCTCTTATATATAAACTCTACTCTACTCCAAGCTATCGAGCGGATTTTTAATTTTTTTTAATTCATTAGATGATATATGAGTGTACAATTGGGTGGTATTGAGCGAGCTGTGCCCGAGTAAAACTTGTATTAATCTTATATCTGTTCCCTGCTCAAGCAAATGGGTGGCAAAACTATGCCTAAGAGTATGGGGGGTTATTTTTTTATTAATGCTGCTTCTTATTCTTGTTCCCTTGATAATCTTCTGAATATTTCTTGTTGTCAAAGGTTTTTCTTTGGAGAGAATATATTTATTTTTATCATGGGCTTGTAAATATTCTATCAACTCGTCAGCTAAATTTCCAGAAATTGTAAATAGCCTATCCTTGTTTCCCTTGCCTTTTCTTACCCATCCTGTTTTATCCTGCAAATTCAAATCCTCTATTTTTAAGTTTACTAATTCAGAAACTCTTAATCCTGATGAATACAGCAAAGAAATAATCAGCCTGGACTTGATATTATCTGCAGAATCAATCAGCTTTCTTACCTCCTCTTTAGTCAAGACCTCTGGCAATTTTTTATCTTTCTTCGGAATTTTTACCTTGCTGAATTCCTTGCCTAAAATCTCAATAAAAAAGAATTTTAAAGAAGCGCTTGCGAGCATAATTGTATTCTTTGATTTTGAATCAAATAAATCGGCTAGATATATTTTAGCATCGTCCTCGCTTAGCTCCTCAGGCTTTTTGTTTGTTTTTTTAAGAAACTTTTCAACAAAGAATGAATAGTTTCTTACAGTAAGAGGAGAAAATCCCCTCATTTTTAATTCAGCTTTTAATTTATTCAGAATCTCTTCCATGACGCCTCTTTTCTTAATGTTTAAGATAGGCTCTGTTTTTAAATTTTTATGTTGAATAGATTGACATAATAAATTTATATAGTTATATAAATAAGTTATTTACATGAAAAATAAAAGAGGTTTATTTGGAATTATAATTTTAGTAATAGGCATTATTATCATTTTAGCAGGTGTATTGTTGTATTTTCTAATAAAGAACACTGGTCTAACTATAACAAAGGGAGATATAGTTGTTGAATTGGGCAATAATAAAAATGGAGAATCTAATGAAAAATCTGCCGATATAAAAAATGATATAACATCTGATAATAATACATTATTAATAGATGAAAATAATCTCTCGCAAGAAGATGAGAATCTGACAAATATAACACAATAATCCTTTTATATGCTGAATTTTTTTAGAGTAAAATGGATGAAGAAAATAAAAAGCTGAAAATGGCATTAATTTCCGGGGCAGCGCATGCTATCAATTTTAAGGAAAAAAATCCACATGCAAGCGAGCAAGAGATTATACAACACATAACAAGAGAGGCGGAGAATATTCTGAAAAAGATTGATGAAGAGATATAACTTATAAGATTTGACTCAAAATTCAATCATTCGTTTCTAAATAAGCCTCTTTCCCTGTAGGGTCAAAAAAGAATTTTAATTTACCTTCTAATAAAAAATCAACTCCTATAATAGTTGGGGGCGGAATTCCTTTAATTATGTCAAGATGCATTGCGAAAACTCCATGCTTTAGCATGGAGTTAGCATCTTGA
>CAZNQS010000045.1:0-4762 GCA_964575515.1 Candidatus Woesearchaeota archaeon
TTGATTATAAGACTTATAAATATTTCTCAAATTCTTCTCTTGAAATTTTCAAATCTTTTTTAATGATTTTTAGAAGAAGACCTCTTCCTACTTCCTCGCCCGGATGATTTGGGATAACTGTTATTCTGCCATCTGGATGTTCAAATAGCATATGGCTGCCTTCTTGTCTAATGAATTTAAATCCCATCTTATCCAGAATTTTAGCTATTTCTTTTGCTTTCAGAAGAGGCAATTTAGCCATGTTAAACCTCTATTTGTTGCAATCCTAAAAATTTTCCAACCTCTTCAGGTTTTTTATATTTAAGATAGAGAACAATCGCTTCTCTTGTCCTTTTCAATAATTCGTCCAAAGTTTTTGCTTGGGTATGGCATCCTGGAAGTTCTACTACTTCTGAGATAAGCCAACCATCTTCGTCTTGTTCAATAAGTATATTAAATCTTACCATATTATTTATTAATTATTATTTGTTATAAATCTTTCGTTGCGTTAATTATTCTATCTGAAATCTTAGAGGCTTTTAATTATATCTGCCTTTGTAATTACTCCGACTGGATTGCCCCCATCTTGAATGATTAGGATAGGATAGAATTTTAATAATGATGTTATAGCTTCTAATTTTGTGCTTTTTGTTATTATTGGGGGAGATTCTTCCATAAGTTCTTCTATTCTTTTGTTTTTTAGATCATTTTGAAAATTGTTTAAGATAGAGGATTCTGTCAAGAGTCCTACTATTTTATTTTTATTTTTAATAGGGATTTGGGATATATTATGTTTTGAAAATAATTTAATTGCATTTTCTAGATTTTCATCTTTATTTAATGTAATAATTGTTTTATGCATGATATCTTTAGCATATTTTTCTTTATCTTCTTTTTTTGTTAATGTTTGGATTGTTTCCTCTATTCTTTTAACATAGGAATAAGTTGGGTCTAATTTCCCAGATTCAATTTTTGTCACCATTGACTGTGATATATTTGCTTCTTTTGCAAACTGATGTTGCGTTAGATTGAGCTGTTTTCTGATTTTTTTAAGATATGTTATGTCGAATACCATCTTTATCTTAGAATTTTTGGGTTTTTAAATATTCCTATTGGAATATTTTTGTCAGGAAATTATTTATAGATATCTTCTTTAGATAAGACATGACAGAACAAACATTATATAGCGTTTTTGGAACTTACAATGCTAAATCAGGCGATGTCGAAGCTATAATGAATTTGAAAACAAGCAAGTCAGATAGCGTTAGAAGTGGTCTTCCAGGATTTAGAAAATTTGTCGGCGAGGGAAAAGGAGATGTCTATTATTTTGCAAATGTTAAATTCTCAACTATGACTTATGAGTTTGATTATGGCGTAAAATATGAGGCTATTGTAGATGTAAGTTATGGATGTCGTTCTTTGAAGGGCATTTTTGAGAGATTACATGCTAATGAATCAAGTATAGAAGGTTTGTTATGTGACGAATTTGATTCTAAAGAATGGATGCATTCTAGGAATGTGATGAAATGTATTGTAATGCTAGAAGATAAAATAGGAGCGAGATGACAGGAGTAAAAATGCAACTTTATAATATGGACTCTGATGAGCAATGGCGTGGAAGATTTAATAAGGGAGATACTTGGAGAGGAGACACTATTTACGAATGTGTCTTATGTTTTTCTAAAACCAATGAATGGGTTATGTCTGGTGGATTGACATATAGCCCAAGAATATATTGCCCAGCGGAAAGCGATATTTTACATGGTGAACTTTTACATACATTTAGGCGACATACTCAATTAATTGAGGAATTAAAGGAATACGGGGAGATTGTGCAATATGCTGGTGGAATTGATATGAATGCTGTGCAGAGAATGAAGGAAAATTTACATACGCAAAAAAATTTACTAGAAGCTAAAATTAAAAAATTGCGAGATGAGCTTTCTGGAAAATATGATGATATTCAAGGCATGGTTTATAGTGGGTATACAAAACCGCTATATCCATCAACTTCTTATTCCAGACAAGATAAGAAATTTGGTAGAGATGAAACTGTAGCAAAGTGGTTATATGAATATGAAGAGCAAGATAGATTTTTGGAGGAAGGATTTTGAAAATGACTGAAGAAGAAGGAAGTCAATTGGAGAAGAGAGCTAATCCCATTTCGAAAGATTTAGAAAAAGTAATTGAGAGAAGGTTGTCGATGGAAAAAGCAGAGATGGAGAAGGAAAGAGAAAGGAAGAGACTTGGAGAAGCTAGACTAAGTGAACATTATCAATTTGAGAGAGAACATAGAGAAGAGAAATTGAGAATTTTATTAGGAATTGAAACATGGGCTAGTGAATTTGTAAAAACTAAAGTCTATGAAAAACTTCTGGAGTTTGATGAGAGAATAGACATATATGGAGGGAAATGGGGGCATGAAGGTCCAAGTAATGATAGTCGTGGTTGTTGGTCATTTGTTACTCTTTATGAAGATGGAAGGCTTGAATATAATGCAGGATATAAATGGATGGGCGTCGATAAAAGGTTTTTCGTTAATGAGGATAATATAGATAAGATTAATTTGGATTATTTGCGAAATATTAATATAACGATTAATGAAGGAAGAGTTTACGATTATATGAAAAGAACTTTAGAAGGGGAAATGGAAAATGATTTATTATTAAAATTTCGTGCTAAGAAAAAAGAAATGAGGAAGAAGGACGAATAAAAATTTCGATTGTAAATTAGAACATAAATAATATGAATAAAATATTAGGGTTTAGAAAAATTTGGAGAAAAGTTGAATTTAAAAATTCTCCAAGAACTTATTTGAACATGGGTTATTATGAAGGAATGCCCTTCGAGATAATAGAAACTGCTAATTCTTTAGAGGGAAAGGTCACGACTTTAAGGGAGGGGATTAAACTATTAAAAAATAGTGCGAGGAAAGTAAATGGTAGAATTGGAATTGTTGAAAGAAATAGGAAATATCTTTATGGGGGCATTTATTTTGAAACAAGTTGCGGAATTCCTTTTGCTCAAAGATATGTGTTATTGAATTATAGAGAGGCAGGTTGGCGTGATAAATTAAATTTGTAATTATTCAATTTGGAACCTAAGAATTGCGCCAACGCCCTTTGTGAGATTATAGAATTGCTCGCCGTCTTGGTTTTCTGTGGAGATTATAAAAACTTCTGAACTTGTATTATTCGCCATTTTTTCTAATGAATCTCTTTCTTTTTTTTCTAGTTTTACTGAAATTAAAAGAATTTCTACTGCGCCTCTTTCAAGGGCTGTCTTGACTTTTTCAAGGCCGTATGTTGCTTTTTCCCTGTGCTTGCCAAGGGTTTCAAAGAATTTTTCTAGGATATTTTTTTCTTTGATAAGTTCCTGCTCTGATATGTCTCTTTGGGATTCTTCTACAAGAAGCTCAAGGCCGTGCTCGTCTACATAGCCGATGTCTTTTACTGCAATTACTTTTTCTTTTAATTGCGTAACTAGATTGCCTTCTTCAAGGAATTCGTCTTTTGTCGGAACAGGGCCGCCGACAAGGATTCCTTTTAGCCTCGGCATGTCAAAGAAAACTTTTTTCATTTCATCAGAGACTCGCCTGAAAAATTCCTTTGCTAATCCTTCTGTGACGCGATGAAATCTTTGAGAGGAATTATGGACAAGTATGCCATTAGCAAAAAAATTCTTCGCTTCTGTTTCTAAATCTATTAATTCTATTTCTTCATTTATTCTAAATATATCTGATATAGCTTCATTTTTTAATTCTATATTAATAAAATTCTCTCCCTTTCTTAAGGATTCTGCTGGTTTTTCTTTTATGTCATTTTTATCTTTAATAAAGAATATATGCTTTGCTGAAGATATTATTTTATTGCCATTATATTCAAATTCAAAATAAAAAGGGCTATCTTTTATCCACTTATTTGTGCATTTTGTATAAACTATCTTATTATTTTTTATGTCCAGAGCTTTTATTTTATCTCCTATTTTAATATCTTTAATGGCAATTTTTTCATTTTGTGTTTCCAGCAATGTATCTTGAGCAAGACATTGTCCTCCCGCCCTTACTTTTCCTGGAACGCCCGATGTTAATTTTGTTATGGCTTTGATTTGTTTGCCTTCCAACATGCCAATTGTTGCCTGCTGTCGGTCTATTACTAAAAGCCCGTATATTTCTCTTGATTCCAGCATTTCTTTTAATGGAGTTGTAACGAATGTTTGATCGCAGTGATATAATCTTACGTTTAGTGGATATGGCGGTTCATAGACCCAGAGTTCTATGTCTTGGACGCCTTCTTTTTTTGAAATATTGCCGCAGAAAATTGCCAGGCCATTAGCAGGAGTTTGCTTGTAGTTTTTCAACTCTCGTATAATTCTTTCCAAGGAATTTTCAACTGCCGTTCTTGTCGGCTTTGATTTTATGTTTGCGGCCGTTGATTTTTCGTATTCCAACTGCCTTGTTACTGTTGAGAGATTGAAGCCTGCTGGTATCATTACTGTGACTAATTCTGTATGGCGCCCTCTTATACTTTCAAGTAAGTTTATGAGTTCTTCTAATTCTTGCTTTTGCTTGCCTGTGATTTCTATTATTTCTTTGGGCATATTTGAAAAAGATAAAAAAGGTTAATAAGCGTTTGGGTTTTATGATTTTTGTAGTTATATTTCCATTAATTTTTTTCTGTAAAATTGAAAAGTATATCTTCAACTTTTCGTCTAGTATCTTCTTCTATGAATATCGTGCCTATCCGGATTCTTGAAGTGATAATTTATATACATAAGATGTTAT
>CAZNQS010000046.1:0-3225 GCA_964575515.1 Candidatus Woesearchaeota archaeon
ATGTTGCTATGCCACATTCTCTTGGCGGATATGTTCCGACATAAAGAATACACGGTTCTGCCTCTTTTTCCATATACTTGTCCTCTTTTTGATGCTGGATAATAGACTACTTAGTTTTTAAAGATTGCGCAGAGTCTGCTTGGAGGATGACATGAAGCTTTTTATATTCTTTATTCCATAAATATTGAAGTGGAGAGGAGATGCATCATGCACGAAAACATTTTTAGGGCGAATGACATTAGAGGAATTTATGGAAAAGAATTTGATGACGATTTTGTTTATAAAACTGGGAGAGCCATAATTAAATTTTTGAAATGCAAAAAGATAATTATTGGAAGAGACATGAGATTATCTTCAATTGCTTTGTTTAATGCAATATCGAAAGGAATAACTGAGTCTGGATGCGATGTTATTGATATAGGGTTAATAGATACGCCTGCTTTGTATTTCGCAAGCGGCTTTTATAAAATGCCTGGAATCATGATTACTGCATCCCATAATCCTGCTGAATACAATGGGATTAAGATAGTTAAAGCGGGAGCGGGCGCGGTTGATTTTAAAAATGGATTGAATGAAATTAAAAACATTATTGAAAATGAGAATTTTATAAACGCTGGGAAAAATGGCAAGATTTCTAAGATGAACATATTCGAGAAATATAAAAAACATATTTTATCTTTTATCAAGCCTTTAAATTTTGACGGAATTAAAATTGTTATTGACGCTGGCAACGGAATGGCGGGAAAAATTGCTCCTTTAATATATGGAGACTTGATAAAAATTATTCCTTTATATTTTAAGCTTGATGGAAGATTTCCAAATCATGTCCCAAATCCGATAATAAAAAGGAATTTAATTGATTTAAAAAACAGAGTGCGAGAAGAAAAAGCAGATTTTGGAATTGCGTTTGATGGAGATATGGATAGGGTCGCTTTTGTTGACGAGAAGGGTAATTTTGCTAATACTTCTTTTATAGGGGCTTTATTGATAAAATATCTTTTGCGAGAAAGCAGGAAATACTGGATTATTTACACTTCTGCATGCAGCAGGATAGTACCAGAAACAATCTCAAAATTTAAAGGAAGAGCATTAAGAGAAAAAGTCGGGCATGCATTTATTAAAGGAAGAATGAGAAAAGAGAATGCCTTTTTTGGGATTGAGCATTCAGGGCATTATTATTTTAGAGATAATTATTATGCTGATTCTGCTTTAATAACCTCTTTATTAATAATCAAAATATATTCCCTCGCTAAAAAGCAGGGAATGAAATTTTCTGATTTATTGAAAGAATTTAACAAATATTTTCAGGCTGATGAAGTAAGTATTAAATTGAGAGATGATGTGAACATTGTTGAAAGAATTGAGAAATATTACAGAGTAAAAAGACCTATGAAAATTGATCATTTTGACGGCTTGACTATTAAATTTAATGATTATTGGTTTAGCGTGAGAAAAAGCAATACAGAACCGTTGTTGAGAATTAATTTAGAGGCTTTGGATAAAGAAATAATGAAGGAAAGATTAAAAGAGATTTTAAGGATTGTGAAGAGATGAAAATAAAAGAATGAAGAAAAGATGAGGGCGAATTAAACTCTTCCGTATTTATCTTTGATTCTTACTATATCATTCTCATTGAAATTGCCGTATGCAATTTCCAGAAATTTTACCGGCTTGTTAAGAGCTTCTACTCTGTGCAGTGCTCCCTTTTGAATTATGAGCTCGCTGTCTTTTTTTACCTTGATTGTTTTTTTGCCTATTGTGACTTTTGCAGGATTGTCTAAAAATCTCCAGAATTCACTTCTTTTTTTATGATATTGCAGGGATAATTTCTGCTTTGGATTTAGTGTTATTATTTTAACGGTTGTTTTTTCGTTATGAGTGAATTGCTCAAATTTCCCCCATGGCCTCTTTTCTATATATTTCTTCATTTTTTAAGAAAGAGAAGATAGTTTATATTGCTTTTGTTTTATTATCCTCTTCTTAGGGCTTTTATTAATTTTGAATAATTTTCCCAAGCTTTTTCTTCAATTTTTCTTATGGAGTTGGGCGGAGTAGTATGCCCGTTAACTCTTTCAAGATGTCTTTCTATTAATATCTCTAATGAAGAGACATGATTAATTTCCATATTTTTTATTCTTTCTTTTTTGAAATGATAATCAACTTTTGGATTGACTGAACCATCATAATTATAGCCAAGAAAGAAAGTAAAAATTTGCTTTCCCTCCAGATCTGAATAAAGAAGACTTATCTGCTTGTTGTTATCTTTTGGTTCTATTGCCACTATATATCCCATATTCAAATGCCTATCGAAAATTAAATTTTCTAATGGGGCTTTTTCGTCGAGAGTTATAAACATTTCCCTATTAGTTATTTCTGCAACAAGCGGCGGATAACTGCTCATTATCATAGGTATGAGACGAAAAGATGATTTTTAAATATTATTGTTATATTAAATTAATTTATATTTTTTATAATTGAGACAGAAATTTTTATTGCCTTTTTTATATTCCTCATATGTATCCTCTAAGATATTTATCGCTTCATTTGCATTTTTAACTGTAAATAATAATTCTAAATCTTCTTTATTAAAGAATTTTCTTTTTAATGGCTCGTCTTTCAGCCATTTTATAAGGCCTTTCCATTGTTTTCCCAGAAGTATTATTGGGATATTGCATATGCGTTTCACCTGCATTAGCTGCCAGCTGTAAAATAATTCAAGCAGAGTGCCTACGCCTCCATGAGCCACAACTATGGCATTTGACAGGAGCATGAAATTGTCCAGCCTTTCAGAAAAACGCGTGAATTGTTTTTTTATCTGGATATATGGGTTCATTCTTTGCTCATGAGGCAATTTTATGTTAAGACCTATTGTGTGGGCTTTGCTTTTTCTACTTCCTTCTTTGTGTCCGGCACTTGCGGCTTCCATTACACCAGGACCTCCGCCCGTTATCAAATCAATTCCTCTTTCGCCAATCATCTTTGCTAGCTTGTAAACTTCCTTAAATTCCCAGTCGCCCTTTTTCATTCGCGCAGAACCGAAAATAGTTACTCTAAATTCTCTTTTTTTCATCTCTTTCCATAGTTCTGATTGCGAGTTTTTCATCTTGTTATATCTCTAAATAAAGTAATTATTTAAACTCTTCTTTCTAAACAACGGAAATGAGAATATCTAAGACATCAAGATGCTTTGCAAACCCTGCGGACTTAAGTCCGCAGACGAGCATC
>CAZNQS010000047.1:0-2532 GCA_964575515.1 Candidatus Woesearchaeota archaeon
AGGTATGAATGGAAGATTATTCCTCAGTTCTTAGAGGAATAATTTACACATAGCCAAAAATATCATACCCTATTACTTCCAAATCAAGATATTTACTAATAGCTATTTCAATGGAACCGCCACCAAAAAAGGGAGAGATGACTCTTTTTATATTATCAGGCAATAATTCAATAACATGACCAACAGCCAAACTTTTTCCGCCAGCATATCGTATAGGAGAGACTGCGATTCTCTTATACTTATTCATACTTTTTAGATTCCTACTTCTTATCATTCTTAAAAATGATTCTTTTTTTTGTTTTAGAGATAATTCATTTCCCATATAAGAATCATTTCTCTTTTGCATATAAAAACTAAGTTGTGTTTCCATTCTCTTTTTTTATATTATATTTATTTATATTTACTAAGATATCAATTTTTAAATACCTTTCTTCAAAGCATTTATCACCCGTAAATCTGGAGATAAAACATAAACATGATCCTCGTTTGACCTTAAAGCACGGTAAAGGCGTTGAAAAAACTCTCTTTGGGCTTTGTCCTTATAAACTTTCCAGAAATAAATAGGATGCGTCCTTTTAAGAATTTTCCAAAAAATATCTTGAGTATTTGGATTTGGATATTTTGTAAAAACTATTGAATTGCAAATATCTCCTGGAAAATCCACGCCCCTCGAACATTTTGTCGTAAAAAGAATGTCTATTAATTTTGTCTTAAATTTGTATACCATTTCCCCATTTTTATCCTCTGTTTGCAAACTCTTCAATTTCTCTCTTGAAATGATATTTGCAATATTGTATTCATTAATCTCCGGCTCGGTAGGAAGATCAGCAAATGAATTAACATGCACTAATGCTGGCTTTTTCGCATTTTCCACGCAAGATGACAAAGCAGACAAATATTCTTTACGCTTAGATTTAAGATTTTTATAATTACAATCAAACTCACATTTAAGTTCTACAATGTCAATTTTCCCGGGCATTTTTGTTTCTGCTTCTACAACCGCAAAATCCCTTATTCCAAAAACATTTTTTAATACATCTTCAGAATGAAGTGTTCCTGACATTAGTACAAGAGTTTTAGTTTTCTCGCAAAGCTCTGCAAAACGCTTTGCAACATTTGTAGTGACAAGATTGGCGTACAGCCCTTCATCCTCGCCCTTATTATAAGTTACATAAGCGTCATCAAAAACATCTGCAAACATAAAAGCTATTTGCAAAACTTTATTGGCATAATGTCCTTCATCCAATAATATCTCATTTTGTATTGCCTTCTTTTCAAGCAATAATTTTAAGACTTTGCCTATAATAGTATCTTTAAGCTGGAAAATATGATGCTCATCTATTCCCAATGCTGTTTTATTCTTTATCTCGTAACTAAGAAGCTCTTTAATCTTTTCAAGTTCCCCATATTCTGGATATTCAAGAGCGATATTCTGCAATGAATGCAAAAAACGAGTAACATTAAACGAGTCATTTTTTGAAAAATTATCAAGAAAATCATCTGCCTCGTCAATAATGTCAATTTCTGTTTCAGGTTTTCTGCCTATTGCCATTTCAATCTCATATTTTGCTGAATTAAAAATCATAACATCGGCATAAAGATATGCCTCAAATTGGTCATAATAAGAACACCCTTCCCTCCTGTGATAAAATATGTAATCTTCCCCAACTCCTTTGTAATATTTCTTTTTAGCATCTAATAGCTGATTTAGTTCGTATTTTGCCGCCCTTATGGGGCTCCAGTAAGGATTAGATGGTGCTATGGAAATTCTTTTTAGTCTTTTAACATCAGATATTCCCTTATTCTGAATAAAGGGATTTTGATTGTAATATTTAAGAATCTTATCGCGATTTTTCTCCGTAATAAGAATAGTATCTGGCAAAAAAGGATCAGCACATGAAACCCCTGGAAAAATTATCGAGTCGTGATTGTCTCTCCCAGTTATTGAAGCAATCTTCATTTTCACTCCATTCTGTTTTATGACATACTTTTTCTTGGTATAATCCTCTTCGTACTGCCTTTGCAAGTTTTTAATAGGCACCACAATAGACGCCCTCCCGAGTATTCTGGCTATATTCAGAGCGATAGCTGATTTCCCCGTTCCACAACCTCCATGGACGAAAATTATTTTTCTACCTTGTCTAATCAAATCAGTTACTTCTCTAACCACATCTTCTTGTGTTTTCCCATTAGAATATTTTAATGGCCCAAGTTTCGTTCCGTCTAAATAAAGACTCCAATAAGTAGAATCAGAGTGCTGTTTAATTATCTCTTCTTTATCTAGAAAAGTCAGCTCTTTAGAAGTCATCAAACTATTATCTGTATTTCTATTAAATTCTTGTTCAATAGAACCCTCGGGATTATTAACTCCTATAAATCTACCTCCTTCATCAAATAAAAGTCTATTCATAAATGATATTAAAATAGTTAGTTTAAAATAGTTTATATTTGTTTTATAAAGATATTCGTTAGCCTGTATTGTTAAGATGATATGAGAATTCTAGAAAATTAGATTAAAGCTTTCAGCTTTAA
>CAZNQS010000048.1:0-2455 GCA_964575515.1 Candidatus Woesearchaeota archaeon
GCCGCAATTCAACTACGAGCTAAAGCAGGATAGATTTCTTGCGGGTTTAATTAAATAGGAGTTTTCCGTATAAAAAATATGAGAAAAACAATAGTAAATTACGATGAAAGAACAGATATAAATAGTTTTAGAGAAGGATGTGGTTATGTAGTAATAGATCCAAAATCAACTCCTCCTCTAGTAAGTTATATCTATGATTATGTTATTCCCCAGGGAAATGCAGCATTTAGTTTAACCAAAAGACATACTATTGATTCATTAGTACTTCCAATAATTACTGCTAAAAAACTTTTTGATTTTGAAAAAGTTAAGTCAAAATCTAAATAATTCCCAAATCCTCAAATAAAATTATACATTAAAACAATCCTTTTGCTTCAATTTGCAGGAAGAAGCTTAAGTCTTCATAAGGATTGCTTTGTGATTCGCCTTTGTCAGGGCGATGTATAATTATCCTATATTTTGTTTCGCAGAGAGGAGTATCTTCTGGGAGAACTATTTTAATGCGCTCTGCATCAACGTCTCCAGGGCGGACTGAAAGAGAGCCTGAACCGAACTTAATCCATTCCTCTGCTATCTCTTTTGAAACTCCGCAATTTTTATTTATATTTGGGTCGTCAAGAATAGTATCATACCTGAATAATTGAGAGCCAACTACGCCGCTTTCTGTGTTTCTTATGCCGAAAGCAACTCCAAATTCTGCGCCTTGCTTTACTTTTGCTGTGCTTTCAGTTAATTTTAACACTGCCCTTTCGTCATCGCTGACAAATAAGTTCTTTATTTCCTCTTTTACTTTCTCGTTTATTTCGTCAACATTATCTGTAGCGCCTGTGAAAATTGACCGCACAAGAACTAAGCCAAGAATAAGCATGGACATTGCTAGAACAATTATAACAATTGTTCCTATAGATAATTCTACTGCTGCTTTCTTGTTTTTAAGGATTTTATTGTGCATTTGCTACTTTTTGTAATTGAGAAAGAAAGTCAGGGTTATTCAGTATTGAGTTCAGAGCATAGATAAAGAAGACAATTCCTATTATTATGCCGATAATATTCAATACCTTTCCTGATTTCGCCCATTTATTTTTTGCTATTTTATCCTGTTTTATGCTAAATATTAGGCCTATTACTCCAAGGATTACGCCAGTAATAGACGAGAATACTATGCTTAAGATGCCTAAAATAACTCCTGCCACGCCAAAACTATTATCGTTCATTTGTGATTCCTCTTTTTTCATTTTTGTAAAAGCACTCTTTATTTTATAAATGTTATGGAAAGGAGCTGTGAATATCAATAATAGGATTGGCAAAGATATTAAAAGTTTTAGACATTATTTGTAATATGAAAAAGAGACTTGATTTCAGGGCTGCTAGTTTGGATGAGAGAAGAGAATTTTACGAAAAAGAGTTTGATATAGAAAAAGTTAAGAGATGGTTTTATGACAACAACTTGGAATTGCCGCAATTATGCGCACTTGACGCAGGAACTGAAACAGGAATTATTATGGACAAAAAATTGAAAGGAAAAATGCTATATTTTAAGTTTAAAGAGCTGAAAAAAAAGATAAGAAAATACATTCCAGAAGATATTTATTATGACAGGAATATTTATGATAATCCTTTGGGTGTTTTAAATAGCCTAAAATTTAACAACTGGAAAAAGCAGGAATTGGCTTTTGACATAGATGTTGATAATATTAATTGCAAATGTCCTAAAAGAGAAAAATTATGCGATTCTTGCTTAAAAAGAACATTTGAACTGACTGAGAAAATGAAAATAGAGCTTGAAAAGAAGTTTAGGAATATTAAAATTGTTTATTCTGGGAGAGGGTTTCACCTGCATGTTCTTGATAAGCTGGCTTTTTTATTAAGCATTGAAGAAAGAGAGGAGCTTAACAAAAAATTTTCAAGATTTCCCATAGATGGCTGGGTTTCTCGCGGATATATACGCTTGATAAGAATGCCATATAGCTTAAACGGATTAGTATCTAGGAAGGTAATTCCTATAGAGAATGATTCGTTTGTAAAAGAAAAAGCTTATCCTAAATTTCTAATTTAAAGATTTAAAAGAAGATTTTCCGAAAATCTTCAAGCAAAAAGACAATACTCTTTTAGCAAAGCAAGGGTTGCTTCGCAACTGCAATTTAGCCTTTCTGTTCCTTTTTGTCGTAATAATACTTCTTTTTCTTGTCTTTCTTTGATTTCTTTGATTTTTTAGCCATGGCGACACCTCTTTTTTATCTTATAATGGAGTGTTTTAATTATATAAATTTTTTGATTGGAATTGAAATGTTCGATTCCCAAATGGGCAGGGAGGGAATCGAACCCCCGGCGGCACGAGAACTAACTCATACTTCCAACTCTCAGGGAGACGAAGTCTTGAGACTTCAGTTTCACATCATTCTAGCATTAAGGCTTGAATAATCGTGTGCTCTCCCACTGAGCTACCTGCCCTTAT